>NZ_JAWOVY010000002.1:0-376143 GCF_033340155.1 Vibrio sp. 1562 | reverse complement strand
GCTCGACTTGCATGTGTTAGGCCTGCCGCCAGCGTTCAATCTGAGCCATGATCAAACTCTTCAATTTAAGATTTTGTTCGGCTCAATGAATACTGAACATTACATAAGTAATGTTTGAATTGACTGTGCTGAATCCGAAGATTCAATGGTCACTTCGTATCATTGAAACCTAATTTGAAGCCTAAGCTTCTAATTGGATTATCATCAACGAGTGCCCACACAGATTGATAGGTCTATATTGTTAAAGAGCTTGCTTCGTAAGCTTTGCTATCGAAGCGGAGGCGTATTCTAAGGAATTAATTTTCAGTGTCAAACACTTTTTTAAATTAATTTTTAGAAGTTTTCTTTCGCCTTCTTGCCAACCGCTTTTGCGTTTCCGCTTTGCCCTGACAACGGAGGCGCATTATAGGGAGATGATTTTTCTTAGCAACCCCTTTTCAGAAAAAAATTCAAAAAAAAGCGTCGAATGATTAAATCTCACTCAAACGCTTATTTTTAGCACTCAGTTGTTAACTTCAAGTAGCAAATAGGCAATCAATATGTGTCTATCCAAGACTCTTCAAAGCCTGTGATATCGAGACTCAGTGATTGCGCCGCTTCGATTTGCTCGATAGCCTCTAGTTCTTTATTTACACTGCTCATCGTTAATGTGTTGTTGTCTAGCTCAAACACTTGGCGTTGCGTGGTGTAATAGAACTTAAGCGTAGTGAGCGCTTTTACATCGTCATTGCTCGCGGCTGCTTTAATGCTTTTTAGTTTACGAAAGATTTTGTTGTGCAGTTGCTTGAGTTTCCAAACGTACAGCACTTCTTCCATGTATGGTCGAGTTTTAATGTGATTCAATAAAGAGAGGGAAGTTGCAACTGCGAGAACGACACCAATCAAATTCCAATGGAAATTGCCCGTTGATTGTTCTGGTACGACTTCAGTGTTGCCAAACAAAACAATCAACAAGGTACTAAAGGCAAGAGAGGAGATGGCGAGCAACGCAACAAAACCGCCAATCACAAGGTTTACTTTCTTTTTATAAATGTCTTTATTTATCTGTTTGATTTCCATATACCGCTCCTAACAGGTTACCTCTATTTTAACCAGCACACTCCGCACGACAATCGAAGCTTTGTAAGTAAGTTCACATTTGCTATTAAACTCGCATCCCTTCCCTGCTTGGGTATATACTTCCGCGCATTCACTCTTCCTATATAGAGGCTAAATTCATGCGCTCTTTTGTTTTACGAGCTCGCGCGGCGCCAACCACCAGCAAAGCACTGTTAGAAGGTGTTGGTAATGAAGCGCATACAGAGATTCTTGCTCATACCATGATGAACACTATGTTCGTTGCTCAATCACACCGTGAAGATGTGGTTGTTCACTTGGTTTTGGAAAGCACAAAAGACTTCTCACGCACCATTACTATTCGCTCCAACGACATCACCAACATTGGCGGCTTCCATGAGTCAACCTTGATTACAGCAGTGGCTCGCGCTTTGGATGCTTCGGTTGGTATGGGTAAAGAGCAACTTCGTGAAGTCGAACCTGGTATTACCGTTCGTACAGTGAGCTTTGAACGCCTAGTACAAGAGCTGGCAGAAGATCACCAACTATATATGTTGGATAAGAAAGGCGAATTTGTTCGTGATGCAGAAATTGGTGAAAATCCATGTTTCTTGCTAACTGACCATATACCGATGCCGAAAAAGTCTTTTAACAGCTTAAAGCGCCTTGGCACAGAGAAGATCAGCTTAGGTCCTAAGATGCTTTTCGCTTCTCAGTGTGTGGTATTGATCCACAATGAGTTGGACATACGCGAATTCTAGTTATTCGCGCACACGTTGCTAGGTAATGAAAGAGGACTCCATTGAGTCCTCTTTTTTGTTTCTATAGGGATGCTAAGTTTACTTACCACCAATGCTCAAACGAGCAAAACGAACGTCTGGCGAGAAGAAAGTTCGGCTATCGTTAATTAACTGAGTATCACCCACTGCCTCAACTTCTTGCAGCATCTTGTAGAAGTTACCCGCTACCGTGATCCCACGAACTGGTTGAACGCGCTCTCCATCACAGCACAAGAAGCCACTCGCACCAAATGAGAAATCACCACTCACTGCATCCGCACCAGAATGGACACCTTGAAGCTCGACTAACTCTAGGTACTCAGCCGCTTTTACTTCTGACGCACTGCTGTTGCCTGTCGCAATCACTTTGTGATTCGCTGATACGTCTAGGCTCGATTTTGCACCGCGAGCGGCACTTGCTGTCGAGACTGCGCCCAAGTAACTTGCGGTCTGGCTGTTGTGTAGCAAGGTTTTCAACTCACCATTAGCAATCATGACATTATCTTGAGTAGCGAAGCCTTCACTATCAAAACTCGCGATTGCCATACCATTTGGCATGTAAGCCGTATCAGTAAAGGTAATTAAATCACTCGCAACACGTTGACCAAGCTTGTCACCCAGTGGCGTAATGCCTTTCATCGCGCTTACGCCAGAGAAAGCACTGCCGAAAGCACCGAATAAACTTGCTAGCGCATTGATGTGGAAGATAGCAGGGTAGTTACCCGTCGCAACCGGTGCGCCTTCAAGAAGATCGCGAGCAAGGTTGTAGCCACCCTCGATACAGTAAGCTGGATTCAACTCATCAAAACGGCGACCCAGTGACATTCTACCCGCCATTGACTGTTTGCCGTCTTTTTCAAACAAGGTATACGCGTAACAAGTGAACGAGCGCTCGAAGTGTTGACACAATGTGCCTTGAGTATTGGCAATGATCAGTTGTGTTTCGCCATCGCTGTAACCATTGTAAGGTGCGCTAGAGGCGTGAGGCAGAGCCACTACGCCTTGCTCAAGAGCGAGAGACAGTTCGATTTTTTCGTCAACAGAAGTTGTATCTTCTTGCGCAATCTCAGCAACATCAGTCGCGATTTGACTGTTCACGCAACTAATCGTCTGATGTTCATCTTGCTTGGAAAAGCGAGCGCTTTGCAGTGCGTTGGTCAGCATCAAATCCAAGCTTGGTTGCTCTAACGACTCAGAATAGCTTGTTGCAACACGCGCATCTTTCACAACACGAACACCCAGAACTTGGCTTGAGCTTACTTTGTACTCATCCAGCTTTCCTTGGTTCGCTTTCAAAGAAAAGCTACTGTTACGGTTTACAATGACGTCCGCTTCTGCACCTTGGCGTTTTGCTTCTGATAGGACGTAATCAACCGCATTAAGAAGTTGTTGTTCTTGGCTCATTAGTTACCGCCTCCTACCAGAATGTTATCTACTTTCAGCGTTGGCTGACCGACAGTTGTTGGTACTGAACCACTCACGGAACCACACATGCCCGGCGCAAGCGCCATGTCTTTGCCGACCATGCTGATTTCTTTCAACACTTTTGGACCCGTGCTGATCAGCGTTGCTGTTTTCAGAGGCTTGGTGATTTTGCCATTTTCAATGAGGTAGGCTTCACGAACAGCAAAGTTAAACTCCCCCGTACCCGGTTGAACAGAGCCACCGCCCATCTTCTTCGCATAGATACCACGTTCGATGCCTGCCAGCATGTCATTAAGTGAATGCTCGCCCTCTTCGATAAAGGTGTTACGCATGCGCGAGGTTGGTGCGAACTTGTAGTTTTGACGACGACCAGAACCCGTAGGCTCATAACCTGTCTTCATGCCACCCATTTTATCGACCATGAAGCTGGTTAGCTTACCGTCTTTGATCAGTTGAGTGCGCTGAGTCTTCATACCTTCATCATCAATGTGAATCGAGCCCCATTCGTTGGTCATGGTGCCATCATCGACTGCATTCACTGCGGTGTGAGCAACCATTTCGCCCATCTTGTCGTGGAAGACTGATGCTTTCTTCGCAACTGAAGTGGTTTCTAGCAAGTGACCACATGCTTCATGGAAGATAACGCCGCCAAAGCCGTTACCAATCACCACCGGCATTTCACCCGATGGACAAGCATCCGCGCCAAGTTTTACTAACGCTTGCTGCGCGATAGTTTGACCTAGCTCTTTGGCATCAAGCTGTTCACTGAATTCCCAACCAGCAAGAGCGCCAGGACCTTCCATACCAGAAGACTGCTCATTACCTTTTTGCGCGACAGTGTTACCAGCAACACGAATGTAGTGGCGAGTATCGTCAACGTGTAGACCTTCTGAGTTGAAGATAGACACTTGTTGCTCGCGCTGAAGAACGCTGCCAATAAACTGGCTGATATGTTCACTCTCAGCACGTGCGGCTTGGTCAACTTTCAATAGAAACGCGATTTTTGAATCTAGGTTAGCATCCTTACCTAGCGGCATGCGGCAACCATGTTGGATTGGGTAGCGGTTCAAATTCAAAGAACCCGCTGACGCGATTTGCTCACGCTTGTCTTTTGCAGCAAGCAGCGAGGTTACGCGCTTTAGTTCGGCTTCATCTGTGCTGTTGGTGTAACCGTAAAGCACCTTATGACCGAAAAAAAGACGAATACCGATACCAAAATCGATACCCGAGTTAACCTTATCCACTTCACCAGATGCGATCTGGACAGTGTTGGTTTGGTGATGTTCAACGAATAGTTCAGCGAAATCAGCCCCCAAAAAGAGCGCATGATCGATCACTGACTTCGCTGTTACAGAATTAAGCATGAAGTCTCCTTGCTCGATGATCGTCTTAGCCTTCCTAATTAACTGTGAAAAAGTTCAACAAAGTTAAATTGGCAACACGTTAAATTTTAACAGTTTTTTAACCTTGTTTTGTGCTAATCCTTGCTTAACGAGACCACGATTATTTATTAAATATTCCAGGTTCTGCTCATTCACCAGAGCGTTGCACTAGTAAATTCCACCCAGCAAACCATTTAGGTGCTTACTTTATCACTCACCTCGCATAATTGAATACTCATTATAATTACGCTCAAAAAACGTATCCCTTCCGCAATGGTCCTGCTATCATCCGAACGAAATAGTCGGGGGGCCACACGACAAGTGTTGGCTGAGATCGAAATTCGAGACCCGTTGAACCTGATTCAGTTAGCACTGACGTAGGGAACTATGCACACTTTGCCTTTCGTCGCCCCTCTTAGGTAAGCGATAGCGATCGAAAAATCGATCTATCTGCAACGGTCAAAGTCAGTTCCTATACGTCTTGTAGTAGGAGCGACCATGACGCAGCAATCACAACCTCATTCACATCACACGCCAGCCTTGCCTACCCCTATCGTATTGACCATCGCGGGCTCAGACAGTGGTGGCGGTGCAGGTATTCAAGCCGACATCAAAGCGATGTCCGCAACCGGCAGTTTTGCTTGCTCGGTAATCACGGCGATTACTTCGCAAAATACCCAAGGCGTTTCTGCGATTTTCCCCATTCCTCTCGACCATGTAGAGAGCCAACTTGATGCAGTATTTACCGACCTCAACATCGTTGCAGTCAAAGTGGGCATGCTGGCAGATTCCAACATCATCAAAGTCGTTGCAGACAAAATTAAACAATACCAGCCAAAACACCTCGTGATTGACCCTGTGATGGTGGCCACCAGCGGCGATCTATTACTGGAACAGTCGGCAATCAGCACTTTAAAAGAAGAATTGATTCCGCTCGCAGACATCATTACCCCTAACCTACCCGAAGGCGCAGCATTGACGGGTAAGCCAATGCCTCAATCAGAATCTGAAATGAACGATATGATTGCTGACTTGCGCGCATTAGGGGCAAAAGCGGTGCTGTTAAAAGGCGGTCATCTGGAAAAAGACAAAAACAGCAACGATCTGCTGATCATGCAAGACAATGCCGAGTTAATTAGCGCTAAACGCTTTCCAACCAAAAACACCCATGGCACAGGCTGCACACTGTCTTCTGCTATCGCGTCTTACCTTGGTCAAGGCAACAACCTGCACAAAGCGGTGCACCTTGGTAAGCAGTACATCAGCCAAGCTATCGCACACGCTGACGAATTGGATGTCGGTAAAGGTCATGGTCCTGTGAACCATTTTTTTGCAGGTCACACGCATGTGCGCTAATGCACTCGGCATTCAGCTTACCGAAGCAAGTCTGCAATACAAAGACAGCCAAACACCAACATTAGCTGGGTTGAGTATGACCATCCCTGCCAATCAATGGACGGTGTTACTTGGTCGCAGTGGTTGCGGAAAAACGACGATCCTTCGTTATCTAGCGGGTTTGTTAGACGACAAAGTTGAATGGCATGGCGAGTTAACGACCACGGATGGCATCACCTTACACAAGCGTATTGCCTACATGGCGCAGCAAGACTTGTTACTGCCGTGGTTAAATGTGTTAGACAACGTCTGCCTCAGTTCTCGATTTTCTCAAGACCAATCACCAGAGCAAAATAGACAACGTGCACTGACTTTACTAAGCCAAGTGGGACTCGCCGATTACGCGGATGCTAAGCCAGCTCAGCTCTCTGGCGGCATGAGACAACGTGTTGCCCTTGCTCGCACTCTGATGCAAGACAAGCCTCTAGTTCTGATGGATGAGCCTTTCTCTGCACTGGACGCGGTTACTCGTCATAAGTTGCAAACCTTGTCTGCCGAATTGCTGAAAGATAAGACGGTTGTTCTGATTACCCACGACCCACAAGAAGCGGTGCGATTAGCTCACCAACTCTATGTGTTGCAAGGCACACCTGCGCAAGCTCAGCACTTGGTCGTTCCAGACTCCAAGCCGCCCCGAGTTCTCGATGGAGAGTGCGCGGCGTTACAACAAGCGATTTTGGATCAACTGGAGAAAGACTATGAGTGATATGACTCAGTACAACTCCGTTTCGGCACGCATTAGTAAAAAAGAACGCGTGACCCATCCGGCTCTGCGCTTGGTCATTAGCACAGCGGTGATCTTGGGATTGTGGCAGTTGGTTGTTGTGGTATTCGACATGCCAAGCTTCATCTTACCTTCACCAATTGAAGTGCTGGATAGATTGGTCACTCGTTACGATGTCTTGCTCAAACATACTTGGGTTACCGCGCAAGAGATTTTACTTGGTTTGGCGCTTGGATTATCAATGGGTTTGCTGTTCGCATTGCAAATGCTGATGTTCGAACCGCTGAAGCGTTGGTTACTGCCCATTCTGATTGCTAGCCAAGCGATCCCTGTGTTCGCCATCGCGCCAGTACTCATGCTTTGGCTGGGTTACGGCATTGCATCGAAAGTCGTCATGGCGGCGATCATCATCTTTTTCCCCGTCACCACATGTTGCTACGACGGCTTACGTAATACACCAACAGGTTACCTCGACCTTGCCAAGACCATGGGCGCGTCTAAATGGCAGTTACTTCGTCATATTCAATTGCCAGCCGCCCTACCAACTTTAGCCTCAGGCATTCGTGTTGCCGTCGTTATTGCGCCGATTGGAGCAGTGGTCGGTGAGTGGGTAGGTTCAAGTGAAGGCTTGGGTTATCTGATGCTCCAAGCTAATGCTCGCATGATCATTGATGAGATGTTTGCGGCGCTGTTTATCCTAGCCGTGCTGTCTATCTCACTCTACTTCATCACCGATAAATTATTGAAAAAAGCCATCCCTTGGGAAAGCAAATAATTACAGAAAATAACCAAAGAAAATTGGGAAAGAAAAGGAAGAACCCCGTGAATAAAAACAAACTTATGAGCGCTGCTGCTCTACTCGCTTCAGTGGTATCAACCAATGTGCTTGCAGCAGAAAAAGAGATGACACTGATGTTGGATTGGTTCGTCAACCCAAATCATGGTCCTATCGTGATTGCCAAAGAGCGTGGTTACTTCAAAGAACAAGGTTTGAAGGTCAACATTCAAGAGCCGGCAGATCCAAGCACGCCACCTAAGTTGGTCGCGGCGGGTAAAGTCGACATGGCGATTTCTTACCAACCAAGCCTAACTATCGATGTCGCGGCGGGTTTGCCACTAATCCGCTCTGCGACTTTGATTGCTACGCCACTCAACACGTTGATGGTGCTGGATAACGGTAAGAATGAAAACCTTGGCGACTTGAAAGGCAAGAAGATCGGTATTGCGATCGCAGGCAACGAAGAAGCGACAATCGGCACCATGCTAGCGCAAGAAAACGTGAAGTTTTCTGACGTACAAATCATCAACGTAGGTTGGGCGCTGTCTTCGTCTCTTGCGTCTGGCAAGGTGGATGCGATTTGGGGCGGTCTACGTAACTTCGAAACCAACCAACTGGCACTAGAAGGTTATAAAGCTAAGGCCTTCTTCCCTGAAGAACACGGCGTGCCAGCGTATGACGAGTTAGTCTTCGTAGCCAATGCAAAAAACTACGACAAAGAAGCCATCAAGGCATTCAACAAAGCACTAGAGCAAGCGACCACTTACATCGTTAACCATCCAAAAGAGTCGTGGAAAGAGTTCGTGGCTTATTCACCAGACACGCTCAACAACGAGCTTAACCAACGCGCTTGGAACGACACGCTAACTCGTTTCGCTCTTCGTCCATCCGCAGTAGATCTGAAACGCTACGATGATTATGCGCAGTTCATGTATTCACAAAACATCATCGAAACACTGCCAAAAGCGAAAGATTACGTACCGAGCTTTGACTAATTCTACTGACCTTAGGATCTAAGCCTAGGGTCTTTTGATAACGAGATACTCATAATGAAATACCAAGATTTGATCGACGCTTGCCGCCAAGATTGGCAAGAATACACTGAGCATGCTTTCGTGCAGCAATTGGCGCAAGGCACTCTGGCTCAGCCTTGTTTTCTGCATTACCTAAAGCAGGATTTTCTTTTCCTAAAGCAGTACGCACGAGCTTACGCATTAGCGATCTACAAAGCACGTACTTTGGATGACATGCGCCGTGCCCTACCAAGCGTACACGCATTGCTCGATTCTGAAATCGCCCACCACGTGACTTACTGTGAGCAATGGGGACTGACAGAATCCGACTTAGAAAACGAGCCAGAAGATTTCGGCACTGTGGCTTACACCCGTTACGTATTAGATGCTGGCATGACGGGCGATCTTGTTGATCTATACGCGGCACTAGCACCATGCTCTATCGGTTATGCCGTAATCGGTAAGATGCTGATTGAAGACGAAAGCACTGTGCTCGAAGGTAACCCATACGCAAGTTGGATCAACCTCTACGGTGGTGAGGAATTCCAATCTGGTGTCGCAAAAGGTGCAGAACACTTTAATCAGTTATTGGCGGAAATCGATATCAATAGTCAGCGTGGTCAAAACCTGATTCAGGTATTCAAAACTGCAACGCGTATGGAAGTGGCATTCTGGCAACAAGGTCTAAACGCTCAGCAAGATTAATCGGAGAGTCTCATGTTAATTGAACAAATCACCCAAGCATTAACCGCAGTACGCCAGCAAAAGCCGTTAGTCGTCAACATCACTAACTACGTGGTGATGAATAACACAGCAAACGCACTATTAGCGATCGGCGCTTCTCCAATCATGGCGCACTCCAAACAAGAGATGGCAGAGATGATGTCGTTCGCTGGCGCACTGGTTATCAACATCGGTACCCTAGACAGCGTTTGGACACCGCGCATGAGCTATGCCGTAGAGCAAGCCAATTCCAATGGTAAAATCGTTGTACTCGACCCTGTCGGTTGCGGAGCAAGCTCACTACGTACCGAGACATCACGTGAGATCGCACGCCTTGCAAACAAGCTGATCATTCGTGGTAACGCCTCAGAAATCATTGCACTCGCTGGCGAGCAAGCACAAAGCAAAGGCGTCGATGCGTTAGACAGCAGCGACGCAGCACTTGGCGCAGCGAACTTCTTAGTCTTAGAGTACGGCGCGAGCGTAGTGATTTCTGGCGAGACTGATTACATCGTCACGAAAGGGCAAACCGTGCAGCTAAACAACGGTCACGAGATGATGCCATACGTAACCGGAATGGGTTGTACACTAACGGCTCTAACAGGCGCTTTCGCAGCAATCGGCGACGAAACGGGCCTTGCTGCGGCAGCGGTGCTTGGCGTTGTGGGTGAAATTGCGGCTGAGCAAGCGCGAGGGCCAGGTAGCTTGCAAATGCATCTTTTGGATGAGCTTTACCAACTGGATGAAGAAACACTGGCAACACGCCTTAAATTACAAGTGAGATAAATCGCTTCTCAATGCTTTAAACGCCTCTCACTCCAACGAAAGTGGGAGGCGAAAGGAAACACAATGAACGCCTATCGTTTGTATTTGGTCACCGACGACCAACAAGATTTAGCCACACTAAAACGTGTCGTGAGAAAAGCCGTGGAAGGTGGCGTGACCATGGTACAAGTCCGCGAAAAACACGGCGATGTGCGTGCGTTTATCGAACGTGCTCAAGCCGTCAAAGACATCCTTAAAGATACCGATGTGCCCTTGATCATCAATGACCGCGTTGATGTCGCACTGGCTGTCGATGCTGATGGGGTTCACCTCGGGCAATCAGACATGCCAGCAAATATCGCTCGTGAGTTGATTGGACCAAACAAAATCCTCGGCTTATCCATCGAAAATGAAGAGCAGCTTGCACAAGCGGATTCTCTTCCAATTGATTACATCGGTTTGAGCGCAATCTTCGCGACGCCAACCAAAACCAACACCAAAAAACATTGGGGTATTGATGGTTTGAAAATGGCGTTAGAGACGACTTCACTGCCGATTGTTGCCATTGGCGGCATTAACGAAACCAACATTCCTGCCCTGAGTGCGACAGGTGTACATGGTTTGGCTTTGGTTTCTGCCATTTGTCATGCAGAAAACCCAACCAAAGCAGCAGAATACTTACTTTCTCTGATGGATTAAGACCCCAGCGCTTAAGGATGAGCGCCTTTACCCTCCGGATAAGTGTCATCAATTCATCACTCAACCTTCATTCTCTCGTCAAATTGACAGAGCGTTGATAAGTTTTTCACGCCAGATAACGTAAGATAAGCCCATTATTTTCACGTGGTTGAATAACCCTCAATAAAAACAAAACGCTCTCAATGAAAACCAAAAAATATGGATTGATGATGCTCGCCTTGTTTGTTCTTGGCATCATCCCAATGTCGCTGTTTGGCTCTTATCACAATCTCACTTCACAGGTGCCTGAAAGTCTGGGTATTACTTTTACTTTGCTCACAGATTCTGCTGGTAGCAAAGGTTTTTTAATTACGTTAACACTGCTACTGCTTTCTTTATTTCGCTTTAAACCAAGTCGCATTGAGTGGATACAAAAACTCTCAATGTTAGGGTTGTTACTGGTGATTGGTTTTGCCAGCAAAACGGGGCTAAAACTGATGACAGAAAGCCCGCGTCCCTACGCCGAACTGCTTGCTGCAGAGCAATTGATTGAGCACCCAGAAGCGTTTTATCAGTTGGATACAAAGCAGCAAGCCAACGTAATTAACCAGATTTCTGAACACGTCAGTGATTGGCGAACGCGCCATTGGCAAGGCGAGAAAGACTATTCTTTCCCATCCGGCCATACGATTTTCGTTTCGATTTGTTTGGCTTTCTTTGGTGGTTTGTTCTTACAGAACAAGTGCTATATCTCTGCACTGTCATTGTGGATGTGG
Source organism: Vibrio sp. 1562 (assembly GCF_033340155.1). Lineage (NCBI taxonomy): Bacteria > Pseudomonadati > Pseudomonadota > Gammaproteobacteria > Vibrionales > Vibrionaceae > Vibrio > Vibrio sp. 1562. Next base: position 364,649 of record NZ_JAWOVY010000002.1, on the reverse strand, counting down.
GGAATGAGCGTCGCATATAGCCGCTTATGGCTGGGCATGCATCGCCCTGAAGATTTAATAGGCTCGGTCTTGTTTGTCGCGATTGTATTTACTTTACTCCCGACATTTCAGATTAAGAAATAGATGCCGTTTGTTTCTCTCGCTTCGCGCTAATGTGAACGATGACTAGATAAAAAGAAGCCAGCGATTCGCTGGCTTCTTGCTTTCAATCGCTACTTTTTTCTAGCCATTTCTTGGTGGTTCAAACGCTGTTAGTTCTAATTCTGGGCCAGTGTATTTTTCAATACGAACCAGTGCCGAGTTCGCCGCACAGCCGTTTGCAAGTCGAGAGGTCGGAATATCCAACGTTAACACGTTACAACCGCCGTTCTTACAAATGCCGGTTTTAGGATCCAAATCCGGCCAACCGCCTTCATGAATACACACTGAACCTTGCTTGATTCGGTCAGTCACTTCTGCACCAACCAATACTTGGCCACGGTTGTTAAACGCACGAACTAGATCGCCCGTTTTAATACCACGCGCTTTCGCATCTTCAGGGTGAATCCAAATAGGTTCACGGTTTGCAATTGCGTACTCTTCGCGAATCTTCGCGTAGTTGAATTGGCTGTGTAGACGATGCGCTGCGTGCGCGGTCATTAGCTGCAACTCGCCATCTTTCGCAGTACCCGTGTACTCGGTTGGTGCCATCCACGTTGGATGTGGAGGACAGTCTTCCAACTGATAGCCTTCAATGGTTTTCGAGAAGATTTCGATCTTACCACTTGGTGTACCGAGTGGATTCATGATCGGGTCTTCACGGAAATCTGCGTAACGAACAAACTGTGCGTTCTTCTCGTTCCACTTCATCTCGATCAGTTGGTTATCTTCCCAGAACTTGCTGAAGTTCGGCATTGCTACGCGAGAGCCACGGCCACCTTGTTGCGCCGCCTTGTAGAAGCCGTACAGCCATTCCATTTCGGTTTTGCCTTCGGTGTATACGTCACGGCCACCCGGAGCTAGCATCTCTGCCATGTCCGCGAATACATCGAAGTCATTACGCGCTTCACCTTGCGGCTCAACCACTTGCTTCATTGGCACCAAGTGTTGGTTACTGTAGTCACCCGTCATCGTTAAGTCGTTACGCTCGAACGATGTGGTGATTGGCAGAACAATGTCCGCGTGCTTCGCAGCCGCCGTCCAGTAAGGCTCTGAAATCACGATCAGCTCAGGCTTTTGCCACGCTTTGATCAGACGGTTGGTGTCTTGGTGGTGAGTAAAGTTCGCACCACCTGCCCACCAAATCATCTTGATGTCCGGGAACGTCAGTTCATGACCGTTATGATGGTAGGATTGACCTGGGTTTTCCAACGCCTCGACAATACGCGCCACAGGGAAGCTTTGCACCGCGCCAGACACCGCCCAGTCGTTCCCCGCAGAAGAGCCGCCACCCAGCGATGCCGAAATCGCAGGAAGTACGCCAGCATCACGAGCAGGGTTACCACCGTTTGAGTAGTGGTAAGAGAAACCAAAACCACCGCCCGGTAAACCGATTTGACCCAACATCGTTGCCAGTGTAACCAGCATCCAGTGACGCTGCTCACCGTATTGTTGGCGCTGCATGCCCCAACCCGCCATCAGCATGGTGCGGTTTTTACTGAAGATGTCAGCCAGTAGCTCAAGTTGCTTCGCAGGTACGCCACAGATTTGTGATGCCCATTCTGCTGATTTTTCTACGCCGTCTTCTTCGCCCATCAGGTACGCTTCAAACTTGTCGTAACCTGCGGTGTATTTATCGAGGAAGGCTTTATCGTGCTTACCTTGTTTCACTAAGGTGTGTGCGATACCCATCATCATTGCCACGTCGGTCATTGGGTGAGGAGCAATCCACTCCGCATTCTCACCAAAGAACTCGATGGTTTCAGAACGAATAGGGTCAATAGCGATAACCGTCTTGCCTGATTTTTTCAACTGATGGAAGAACTCAAGACCAGCACAGTCTGTTGAGCTCCACGCGATTTTTAGAGTGTTAATTGGGTTTAAGCCCCAAAGCACAACCACATCGCTGTGCTCTAGTACCACTGGGTACGTGGTTTGTTGCTCGTACACTTCGATAGAGCCCACAACGTGCGGCATGATGACCTGCGCAGCACCCGTTGAGTAGTCACCCAAGTGGCCTGAATAGCCACCCGCCATGCTCATGTAACGTTGCAGCAAGGTTTGTGCTTTGTGCAGCACGCCACTTGAACGCCAGCCGTAAGAACCAGCAAACACAGAAGCCGGGCCATATTCTTTACGAATGCGCATGTGCTGCTCGTGTATCAACTTGTAAGCTTCATCCCAAGACACCCGTACAAATTCATCGCTGCCACGAACTCCTTCGGGAGCTGATGGGTTTGCCAAGTAACCTTTGCGAACCATTGGGTACTTGACACGCGCTTTAGTGTGCACTTGGTCAGGACCGGTGCTTTGTAGGCTGTTTGGTACCGTTTGTGGCAATGCGTTCGTGGTTGAAACCAGCTTACCGTCTTGCACTTCACACAGCATTGGGCCCATACGGCCCGCTGTCAAAATGCCCTTGCCACGCTGGTTTGAAGACACAACAGACATAGGTGCAAATGAAGTGAATGCCATTGCACCAGCCGCCATACCAGTGCCTTTTAGAAATCCGCGACGGGTCATATTAGTCATAATCTTATCCTTCTATTTATCGTTAGTGACCAACCACATCTTTTGCATGGTGCTGGAAGAACTTGGTTAGAATTTCTAGGTTCTCGGCTGAAATATCAGTTCGATCACCCATACTCTTCGCTACCGGTCCCCATGCATTCACTGTGAAGTGATTTGAAGGAATTTTCGCGTGACAAGTTGCACAGTAAACGTTGTCCAACTCTTCTGCGTATGACCATACTGGTTCAAGCGTGTCAACAACTGGAGAATCAATAGCGCCAGTTAAAGAAACCGCGCGCCATTCGTTGCCGTAAACATCTGCCTCAAATTCACCAGTTTCAAGCGCTTGTTGGCCTTGCTCTGTTAGCGTTGCTACGATGGCACGTTGACCTTCTCCCATGTAAAGCACTTGCTCTGCGCCTTTCATTTGGAATGCGTTCAACTTAACAGTGCGGTTGTCGCCTTCAGAGCTGATTACTTCCAACTTCGTCGTTGGGTTAATTTTACCCATCTCACCCATTGCGATTTCAGTCACAGGGTAAACGACTTTGGCACCAGGTGATGTTTTTGTGGTGAAGCTCATCAACGTTTCAAATGCCTTGCTGTCTAGCTCTGCTTCTGGTGCAAAGTGCGCCACACCTTTATGACAATCGATACACGTTTGATCGTTTGCTTTCGCGTAAGCGTGCATCTTCGCCGCATCACGTGATTGCTCAAACTCTTCCATTGCATCGAAATCATGACACGAACGACACGTCGCTGAATCGTTTTCACGGAACTGAGCCCATACCGTTTCAGCCATATCTTTACGATGTGCTTCGTATTTCTCTGGCGTGTCGATCTTGCCTGTCACAAATTCGTGGTAAATGTCTTTCGACGCACGAATTTTGGTGATCAGGTAATCCATTGGTTCTTGAGGAATATGACAGTCAGAACATTCCGCGCGAATGCCTTTCGCATTACTGAAGTGCACTGAGCCTTGGTACTCTTTGTAAGGGGTTTCCATAGAGTGGCACGAGAGACAAAATTCAGTATCTGAGGTGTAATGCATTACTGCCGCACTCCCCCCCAAAGTTAACCAGCCCACACCAATGCCGGCAGCAACCAGCAGTGCAACATATCGTTTTTTTATTGACATAATTAGCAACACTTCCAAATAAAATGTAATTATAGGTCGCAAATTACTACTTTATGGGTAGCCCTCTCTTGATCCACATCATTTCCGTGTTGCTCTGTATGCCTCAAGTATGAAATTTTGTTATTTGCATCTCAAAGATGAATATATGGCAATAATCCATTACCCAGCCAACTATTCACCACATAAATCACTTTTATGAATGCAACTATTTGATTAAACAGATAAGAGGATGAGAGACTGAATCTCCACATTGATGCAGTAAGGACACGCATGTCAGTTTATATCGAGACGCACAGAAGCCAATTAAGACCCATCAAAGCCAGTGACTGGGAACTCTTTCAACGATTACTCTCCGAACAAGAGGTTATTGCGCTCTGTTTCGATCGTCCCAGCGAAACAGAAATAAGAGAAAAATTTGCTTCGCGATTATTGCCATGGACCCCAAATTGCCAGCATTGGCTTTGCCTTGTAATACTCGATAAGCAATCTGAACAACCCATCGGCATCACTGGCTTTGCTATTGAAAACGGTAAGGCAGAGGTAGGTTACTTACTTTTGCCGGAATTTCATGGCCAACAGTTTGGAACAGAAACTCTTCAAGCGCTTCTATACTGGGCAACCTCGACACATAACATCAACCACTTTTCCGCGACGGTCACTGAAGGCAATATTGCGTCAGAACGTGTCCTGATAAAATGTGGTTTCGAACTCATTGAGGTCATTCCAGACGCATACCAAATTGGTGGCAAACCCTACGCCGATAAAATCTACTCACTACAAAAATAAGGACGTATTTTGAATAAAGTAGTCATCATTACCGGCGCAAGCCGAGGCATTGGAGCCGCAGCGGCGAAAAAGCTGGCCGAGCAAGGCTATCGCGTTTGCGTTAATTACCGCACTCAGCAAGAGGCCGCCGACCAAGTTGTGGCAGAAATACAAGCAAACGGTGGCAAAGCGATTGCCATCGCCGCAGACGTAGCCGATGAGAAGCAAGTGCTCTCCTTGTTTGATGAAACAGAACGTGAATTTGGTGCAGTGACGCACTTGGTCAACAACGTTGGCATCCTATTTACTCAATCGCCTTTGTCAGAAATCAGCTTGGAACGCTTTCAGAAAGTAATGAACACCAATGTGAATAGCTGTTTTCTCTGCTGTCGAGAAGCGGCGAGGCGATTCAGTGCAGGCGGTGCAATTGTGAATGTCTCCTCTGGAGCGTCGCGCTCAGGCGCGCCATTTGAGTATGTCGATTACGCCACATCAAAAGGCGCGATGGATACCTTAACTAAAGGGCTCTCGCTAGAGTTGGCAGAGCGCAATATTCGCGTCAATGGCGTTCGACCTGGTTTCATTTACACTGATATGCATGCCGACGGCGGAGAACCAAACCGAGTAGATAGACTCAGCCCTCAAATTCCTCTTAAACGCGGTGGCACGGTAGAAGAAGTAGCAAATGCGATCGCTTGGCTATTAAATGACGAAGCCTCTTATGTCACAGGATCATTTATCGATATTGCAGGGGGCAGATAGAATGCAAGTCCATATCCGACAAGCGATTCCCGATGATTTAGACGGAATTTTTCAGCTTAATTTTCAAATTAATTCACTGCATTTTGCGAATGCGCCAGAAGCCTTTGTTGCGCCATCAGAAGCTGATCGAGAATTTCTTGCACAAGCACTAGAGAACAAAGAGCGACTCTTTTTGATTGCCGAACGCGAACAGCAAATTCTCGGCTTCTTAACCGCGATGATCACCCAAAACGACACCGTCAGTTTTCTGATCAAAGACCCAATTTGTCGCGTGGGAACAATTGTTGTCGATGAAGCGCAAAAGCAGCAAGGAATCGGCCGCCAACTGCTCCAAGCCTGTGAGCAATGGGCGCGCGATGCCAATGCCACACAAGTTCGATTGGAAGTGATGGAATTCAATCAGCCAGCACAGCGCTTTTACGATAATCAAGGTTTTAAAACTAACTCACGCATTATGCTGAAACATTTGTAACGATAACGACAATTAAGCGCTTTTCACGACTAAACCCACCTAAATCGCATTTATCGATGCAATTTACCCCCCTGATTTTAGAAAAAGACGATATGATGTGCGGATAAGGAGATTCGAACATGATTTATCTTTTCGATTGGGGGAACACCTTGATGGTAGATTTCCCTCACGCACAAGGAAAAATGTGCGATTGGGAACACGTAGAAGCAGTTCCTCAAGCCAGAGAAACACTGGCAATACTTTCCCAAAATCATCCCATCTACATTGCGACCAGTGCATCTGATTCCAACATGGAAGAGGTTCAGCGTGCATTTGTTCGCGTCGACTTAGACCAATACTTAAATGGCTATTTTTGTTTTGCCAACCTCGGTATCGCTAAAAACCAACCTGAGTTTTATCTCGCCATCGCAAAACAGTTAGGGGTTAACGTGAGTGGAATAACCATGGTTGGCGATTTACCTCACAAAGATATTTACCCTGCGATGAAAGCGGGCGTAAACACAATTTGGTTTAACCCAACGGGCGCTGATGCACCAGCCGAAGCCATTCCTAACCAAATTCGTTGTTTATCTGAGCTTATCCCCTAACCGTTACTAACCTGCACTAATCAAGGAAGATGAATGCAAATCAGATCCATCAAGGTGAGCGATATCGCGCGCTTCACCGCGCTGTGGAATCGAGTGTACTCCGAAGGGGAATTTTTGATTTCTCCTGCACCCGATAACGCAACGCTTCGCAGAATCCTGCAACGTGTGGAAAACGAGTCCATCCCTCAGTTTGTCGCGTTTGACCGCCAAAAACTTATCGGTAGTGTTGAAATCTACCCAGCTGAGATGTGCGGTTACGAAAGAGGGCAACGCCTTCGCGTCGGTATTCTTGGTATTCACATCGACAAAAACTACCGAGGCAAAGGATTGGGGCGGAAACTATTGGCAGTCGCGATCGCACGTGGTTGGGAATTTGGTTACGACCAAATCGCACTCTACGTATACACAACCAACACACCAGCGATTGCTTTATATGAACGGTTTGGATTTGAACATCAGGGGGAACTTGGGGAAGTGACCTTGCCAAATGGTAAAGTCTTGATGAGTCAAAAAATGGTATTGTATAAAGCGCAAAGCCCTTCGAAAAACCCCGATTTGTAGACTCACGATAACCGTTGTTCGCAACACTTATTCGGGATTAACACCCTTGCGTCACATACCCTCGAACAATTGAATCGTTAGAGGCTTGATTCACGTAGTAGAAATAGCATGCTTCTTCTGCCAGTGTGTAACCTTGCGGCCAAATGTACACCACGCGATCAACACCCGATTTATCTAAGAACTGATAATCAGGAATAGCGACAAAATGAGCACTGTTTGGGTGCTGCTGACCGATGATGCAAAAATCACTGCCTTTGCACGGCACGTCAATTTTCGAATAACCTCTGGCTGGTAGATCGATTTCTAACAAAGCTCGAATACTATCGGCACTCGCTTCTGGCATGCCTTTGCGTGTTTTGACATGTCGGTCAATGTAGTGAACGTGCTCTTGGCCGTAAGCGTTATCAATCACTGATTGAGCATGAAAGAATTTGAGAGCCGTACCCAAAGAAGACTGAGAACTGTGCAGCATCGCAGCGTATGCTTGGCGATGAATATCGAGTAGTACTGGTAAAGCAGCTAATGCGATGAAAGCCAAAGTGGTAAGCACTATGGTGATTTCCATCAGCGTAAATCCCTTTGATTTCACGTTTCTTATCTCAACTAGCCCAAGACAATAGCCCCACATCCATGTGAGACCGAGCCAATATATCGCCAATTTCTTACGATTAAAGGCTTAAGGGGTAAGAAGAGACAAACACCACTCAAACTTGAGAACAGCAGCCAAAGAGCAGTGTAACAAAACGACGCTATGTGTCAGATATTAGACGGTTTTTACTCTCTAGTTACTGAGTAAAGGCACATTATTTCGCACCAGACCACGACGAACATTCGTGCACATTTTGCCAAAACGACGAATCTCATCGAACTGCGGAACAATGCCGCGCTCCATGGCTGACTCCCAATAAGTGACTTCTGAATCGACCATTTCCAACAATTTCTTCGGACAGCCAATGCACTGCCCTTCTGGTCCACATACAAACGTTTCTGGTTCATAAATTGGTAGTTCCGCTTTTACTTGCTCGATGATGCTACGCATGGCGGTCATTCGATCTGGCTTTACCTTCATCATTCTGCTCCACGGATTAAGATGAAGCAGATTGTACCCACTGATACGCAAATGTCCCTACCCAATTTAGGTATATTCTGTTTGAATCGATTTCTTTATCGTCAGATCCGGCTTTTTAACCACCAAATACACCGCCGTAGCTGCCAGTACGAAACCAGAAATCCCCATCCAATCAAATGACTCTCCAAACGCGAGCCAAGCCTGAATCGCCGTCGTTGGCGGCACCAGGTAGAATACAGAAGCTACGCTCGATGCAGCACCGTTCTTAACCATGTACAGCAGCAGTAGAATAGCTACACAAGAGAGCACGACGACCAACCACAACACAGTCAAAATAAACTCCAGTTCCCACTGCACTTGCATGGTTTCAAACTGCATCGCAACGGGCAGAAACATGACGAGCGCGGCCAAATATTGCACCGTCGCACCACCCACCATATCCACTTGTTGGCAATGTTTTTTCTGATAAAGCGTCCCTAGCGTGATACCAACCAAAGCCAACAAACACAAACCAATGGCCAACACTTTATGCTGCTCGGATTGCCACTCCATTTTGCCCATCAACACCATAGCGATACCGACAAAACCAAGAGCCAAACCCAACCATTGCGAGGGTTTAAATTCCTCACGAACAAACACCACCAGCAAAGCCGCGGTTAAAATCGGTTGAATACCCACCAGCAACGAACTCAACCCCGCAGGCATACCTAAGGCGATAGCGAAATAAGTACCGCCCAGATAGAAACCGTGGATCAATGCACCAACCACACAGCTGTGCCATAAATCTTTTCCTGTCGGCAACCTTCTACGCAATACCGCCACAAGAACCAAAAACAATAAGACATTGAATGCCATACGGATAGAAAGTAGTGTCGCTGGCTCGGCATATTGCAAACCAAAACGCGCACCAACGAATCCAGAAGCCCAAAGGATGACAAATACAAAAGGGATGGCTCGGATTAACATGATCGCCTCACTCACGCTTGTTTTATGTTTTGAGATACTGCTAATGTAATTAGGTACAGTGTTTTCAAAAAGTGACAGATGGAAGTGTTTTTATGGGTACAGATTTATTGGGAAGCGGTGAAGGGAATAAGTACCTCGTGGTGGAAAAACACCTCAAACAAGCCATCAGTGGTGGCGTTTATCAGGCGGATGATCGACTGCCCTCCATTCGCTCGTTGAGCCAAGAATTAAACGTCAGTAAAAATACCGTGATTCGTGCGTATCAAGAGCTGGAAGCACAAAACTTGGTGTACTCGGTTCCCAAATCGGGTTATCGAGTTAAAGTCGCTTTGCCGACCTCTCGCTCAATTCCGGATCCGACTCGCGTGGATTTGCTCTCGATCTGCAAAGAAATCCTTACTTATCCTGAATACCAAGAGCGTTTGCCTACCGGTTCTGCCCACCCAAACATTGACTCTCCCGCGATCAAAAGCTTGTACGCCGAGATCGGCCGTCACAGCCGCCAGCAAACGCATGTACCGAGCCATTACCAGTTGCCACCCGGTGATCACCTCTTAATTAAACAACTGGCGAAAATCACGCAAGATTTGGGCACACCAGCCAAATTGGATGAAATCATGGTGACGCACGGCGCGCAACAAGCAATAAGCCTAGCGCTGCGCGCAACGACACAAAAAGGCGATATCGTCGCGGTGGAGTCTCCTTGTTATTTTGGAAACTTATTGATGCTCGAATCACTCGGCCTCAAAGTGGTGGAAATCCCGAGTTGCCCACGAGACGGTATGTGCCCCGAAGCCTTAGCAAAAGCAATGGCGACATGGGACATAAAAGCGATCATCGTAACACCAAACTTCACCAACCCTACTGGTGCCATGATGCCGTTAGAAAAGCGCCAGCAATTGCTATTGGCGTCCGGCAATATTCCTATTATCGAAGACGATGTGTTTGGCGGGTTAAGTTATGATAAGCCGTTGCCAAGCTTGAGATTGCTCGATGACAAGCAACGCGTAATTTACGTGAATTCGTTATCCAAAACGCTCGATTCGCGTTTGAGAATTGGTTGGATGTTGGCGGGGCGATATCGAGACCAAATTGAACAATATCTACTGTGTGAGAACATGGGCAGTTTGAACCTGATGCAATCCGCCGTGGCAACGTTTCTAACGTCAGGCAAGTATCGAACGCATACTGCGCGAATGGGTCGGGTTTATCAAAACAACATGCGACGATTTATCCAGATGCTTCATCAATACTTGGATGAATACGAACCTCTAAAAAATCGATACCAGATCAACGCCGTACAAGGCTCGTTCTTACTTTGGTTGCGACTGCCCGAAGACACGGACAGCTATGCGTTGTATCAAGCATGCAATAAGCACAGAATCAGCCTACTTCCCGGTACCGTATTTGGCACTCAAGGGCAATATCGGCATTGCGTACGCCTCAGCGTGGCAAACTTTGGTCATGAAACCGATTGGAGTCACGCGATGCAAACTCTGGCAAAATTGATAAAAAAACATGCCTGTTAACTCGCTCTTGCTAAATGAACTTATGCCGACATACGCAAACAGGTAACAACAAAAAACTCCACACAAAGGTGGAGTTTTTTCATATCGTCATCGCCTTCAGTTCGACTTAATTTGCCACATTCTCGCGACGTTTTCGGCTAAATTAGCAACGTTGACGTCGGCCTCTTTCATGGCCTCAGGTAAGCTCATCGCCCTTGGTACACAAGCAAACACCGCATCAATGCCGCACTCATAAACCGCCTGATAGTTGTCGCCCACACAGCCTGCTAATGCAATGACTGGTAAATTACACTGCTTAGCCACCTGAGCAACGCCCATCGGCGTTTTGCCATGTGCGGTTTGATGATCGATTCGACCCTCGCCTGTAAATACGATATCCGCATCCTCAACATGCTGAGCAAGTTTGACCGTTTCAAGCACAATCTCAATTCCTGGTTGCAAACGTGCTGGCGTGTACCCGAGCAAGGCCGCGCCCATACCACCAGCAGCACCCGCCCCTTCACGAGTCAGTACATGCTTACCCGTCGCTTGTTCCGTCAACTCGCCAAACTTGCGCAATGCGTTATCGAGCAGAGTGACGTCTGATACCGTCGCTCCCTTTTGAGGGCCAAAGATAGCCGACGCGCCTTTGTCACCACAGAGTGGGTTATCAACATCGCACGCTACCAACACTTCGCAAGTTGCTAAACGAGGGTCAAGACCAGAAATATCGATGGACGCAAGCGCCGCTAACCCGCCTCCATTTGGGGTAATTGCATGACCAGATTCATCAAGAAACGCCACCCCCAACGCGGTCAACATGCCCACGCCACCATCATTGGTAGCGCTGCCGCCCAAACCAATGATTAAACGTTGAATGCCTCTGTCTAGCGCGTGTTTGATCAGCTGTCCGGTACCAATGCTACTGGTCAGTTTTGGGTCGCGAGCGTCACTCGGCACAAGGTGTAGCCCACTGGCCTCCGCCATTTCAATAACCGCAGTTTCGCCTTCGCCGAGGATGCCATAAAACGCTTCAACATCATTCCCTAATGGCGCAGTCACTGTTGTGAAGACTTGTTCGCCTTGAGTTGCATCTATCAAAGATTGAACCGTGCCTTCGCCACCGTCTGCGACCGGAACCGTAACAAACTCGGCATCATGCCATACGCGAGCAAGACCCGTTTTGATCGCCTCGCTCACTTGTTTGGCGGTTAAGCTTTCTTTAAATGAATCAGGTGCAATTACCACTTTCATACGTATTTCCAGAGACTTATAAGAGAACGAGACTCAAAATGTACACCAATGCCATTGCCGTGACACCTTGAACGAGCGTAGCCATGGTTTGCGCGCGGTACGCTAAGCCCACTGACATGCGGCTAAACTGCGAAACTACCCAGAAGAAGCTGTCGTTTGCATGAGAAACCGTCATCGCACCTGCACCGATCGCCATCACCGTTAATACGCGGCCCATTTCTGAATCTAGCCCCAATTGCGTAAGCATAGGCGCAACCAAAGCCGATGTGGTCACTAGTGCAACCGTTGACGAACCTTGCGCCGATTTTAGCGCAGCCGCAACGATAAATGGCATGAAAATACCCACGCCCAGCGCCGATAGCGTCGTACCCAAGTATTCACCTAGCGGCGTTGCTTTTAATACCGCGCCAAATGCACCACCCGCACCGGTAATCAAAAGAATAGGCGCAGCAGCCGTAATACCTTGGCTGATTCGCTCGCCAAATTCTTCAATCTTGTTGTCTGACTTGAGTAGGCAAACAGAAAGGAACAGGCCAATCACCAATGCCGTTAGTGGCTGTCCTAAGAAAGTCAGAACATCAAACACAAAACCTTCGCCCAGCGGTAGGCTTGGGAATTTCGCGATAGAGCCAAAACAGATCAATAAGATAGGAACAAAAATAGGAGCGAATGCTTGGCTCGCCGTTGGCAATTTGCCGTAAGACGCTTTGAGTGCTTGCCAGTCTTGCTGAATTTCTTCTACGGCTTCAATGCCATCTGGTTCAACATGTTGGAATCGGTTCGCCCACAACATACCCGCTAACGCCGCAACCGCTGCAACAAACACACCCACACCAATCACTAAACCAAGGTTAGATTCCAGGCCTAAGTTACCCGCAGCGGCAATCGGGCCAGGAGTTGGCGGCACAAACGTGTGCGTTGCGTATAGGCCAGTTGCCAACGCCACACTCATCGCAACGCTTGAGGTTTTTAAACGCTTAGCGAGTGATTCTTTGAGCGAGTTCAGAATGACAAAGCCTGAATCACAAAATACTGGAACAGAAACGATGTAACCGATGATGCTCATGGTCAATGTTGGGAAACGCTCACCCAACACTTTGATGACCGTATCGGCCATGGTGATCGCCGCACCACTTTTTTCCAAAATAACACCAATGATGGTACCTAAAACGATAACCAAACCAATGTAACCAAGGATGCCGCCAAAGCCAGAAGCAATGGTTTTGGCAATGCTATCTGCCGGTAAGCCGTAAGCAAATGCCGCAAGGAACGCCGCGATGATCAGCGCTAAAAAGGGATGTAATTTGAATTTGGTGGTCGTGAGCACAATAAATGCGATCACCCCGAGCAGGATTAATATAAGGTTCATGATAACTCCATTTATTCTTATTTTGCTGAGCGAGTCCGTGTTGGCTCACTCAACATGTAGGGACGCATGAATTATTAATCGTTTGCTTTCGAATTCCTTTAGGCGGAGTGACAAATGATGTGGTCAAAAAATAACGCGTATTGTGCAAATGCACAACATCACGACATTTTTGAGAGCCGAGTCGCAATATAAAGCTCCGCTAACCCCACAAAATTGGTTGTTGGTAGCCCTGTTATCTCGGTGATTTTCTCTAACCGATAGCGCAGAGTGTTCCGGTGAATAAACAGCATTTTAGAGCATTCTGTTACATTGCCATTGCATTCAAACAGTGCATCTAGGGTTTTCAATAATTGCCCAGATTTGTCTTTCTCTTTCAACCGTTTCACGCCATCAATAATTTGTTCACCTTGCCAAATATCCGCCAACGGCGCTAACAAAACAGGCAAACGAAGTTCATCGAACAGGTACTTACGTTTCTCTGGGTAGAACTGCTTGCCAATGGCTAATACCTGCTTCGCGCTTTGGTATGACAACGCGACATCTTTAGGCTCATTAAACAACTGTCCTAGCGCAATGTGAAACGTATGCGAATCGTGATCGCTTAAACGCGACATCAACTTATCAATGCGCTCACTTTCAACTTGGCTATCCCACTGCTTGGCGGAATGACACGGTTTCAACACCACAATTTCATTCACCGAGACAATCGCAACTAGGTTGTTACGCTCTGGGTATTCAAGCAGCTCAACAATATTGCGCACACTCTTCATGCTTTTCGAGGCGGACGGCGTCGAGACTTCAATCACCGTTGCCACCCGTGGTTGAGTAACATCGATAGAAAGACGCATCGCCCAATCTTTCAGCTCTTCATCGGTCAATTTCCCATTGATCCAAGCCAGAATAAACTCTTCGCGATGACGTCTGTCCCACTGAAATTTTTCCACCAGCGCGGCTTGCTCGATTGTCAGTTCAGCGGTCATTTTAACCAGTTTTGCAAAATCTCGGATTTTCTCCGGCTCGCCTGTGACGCCAACAATACCGACCACGTCGCCATGTAATTTCAACAACATATTGATACCGGGTTTGACACCCTGCAACGTCAAACATTGTTGCTCATTAAGCTCTAGCGAATCGCCATGATTCAGCGCCAGTACCGCGCCATCATGCACTTGCCCAACACGTTTAGGGTCGCCACTGCCAATGATGATGCCTGCCGAGTTCATCACATTCACATTGTGACCAATGATGGACATGGTTCGATCAACAATTTGTTGTGCTAAAGCGTGGTCGAGAATCACCATTTCGAGTTTCCAAATTGACCGTTTAACCACTCAATAAATCACAAATGGCAAACTATCGCGATGCTGCGGTTCTAAATAACGGAAGCAGCTCAAAGCATTATCCAATTACCCATATTTAAAAAGTGGATTAAACCTTCATTTTTAGCAGAGGGTTATATACTTAGAACAAAGGTTACCAATGCATTCTTCACTGTGCATTGATGCCACTCGTCTACCTACAGAGGAGAGATCAACATGGAGTTACGGAATAAATCGGGGGAAGTTGCAAATATTGCTGATAACCTCACTTTGAAGGAAATCACAGAAATGGGCTACACCGTAGATTTATGCGATGAAGCATTTGCTCCTGGAGAGCATTGGAAAGCTGAAGGTAAAACGCAAGGTATGGGCGAGTATCCAGAGGAGTAAACGTCCTGACTAACCAGCGTACAAAAGCGTTCCACAAACAGAAAAGCCGAGCGACTTAACGCTCGGTTTTTTACTTCTGAACTTCTTGAATAAACAAGCTCATCTCTTCAAGATAATTGCCGTTTGAGCATCCCCAGTCGGTGACCTCAATCAACTCAGTAACTAACTGTCCAGACTCATCATCTTGCACGCTCTGCATAAACGCTTCAAAACGTTCCAGTTGTACCTGACTCTTAACGCCATGCACGGCATATTCTACAAGCAAGCCGTTGTACGTCTGCCAGCGCTGATCGCCCGCAACATCATTGCTTAAAATCACAGAACACTTTTGTTGAATGCTTTCAACCGCATCATTTCTTGGTGGCGCGACTGTGGAACATCCAACTAAAATCGTACCTACCGCCAATAACGTAACTTTTGTCTTATTTATCATATCGTTTCCAACTGTATCGCCACGATATGGAAATCTTATTACACCTGATAAGGATCATCGATAGCGCACCGCAGATTAATTACTTAATAAACTGTAAACTCCATACCAGTCTTAACACTGCAAGCTCATAACTCCTATTAACTCACCCAAATGTAAACAAATAGTAAAATCACCTTTACGCGATGCAAAATCGACATATGAGATTAGCGTTCCTTTCTCGCGACCAAGCGTGCAATAATCAACTGTCTACATAACGAAACCATTTGAAGGATCAAAATGACCGCAACGGATTATCTCAACGACCTCAATCAACGTTACCTTGCGATTCACCGCACCAAAGAAGATTTCTTTTGGGAAACTTACATGGGGATCAGCGATGACCATGATGGCTCGACGCAAGCACAAACGGCATGGACAAGCTTTTTAAGCAACGCCGAGCAAATTACCGCCATCAAACAACAGCTTGAAGCCGCGGACTCAATTACCGACCCACAAGAGAAACAACAAACCATTACGGGTCTATCTGGTTGGCTGGCGATGTTTGAATCTCACGCTATCGAGGGCGAAAAAGCACAAGCGTTGAAAAATCAGCTCATTGCCTTTGAAGCTGAGCTCTTCGAGAAAAAACAGAACCACGTACAAACATTTACCGATGAGAACGGCGAGCAAGTAGAAGGTTCACTTCCAGTATTAAGCTCAACCATTCGCACCAGCAATCATGAAGAAGTTCGCCAATCGGCTCATCAAGCGTTGCTGAACCTTGAACAATGGCTACTGCAAAACGGCTTTATTGAACTGATCAAACTGCGCAACCAGTTCGCTCGCTCACTGGGTTATGCGACTTTCTTTGATTACTCCGTGCAAAAAACGGAAAAGATGAGCACTGAGCAGCTATTCGAGATTTTGGAAGATTTCGAACAACGCACGCGAGATGCGCACCTAAACAGCTTAGAAAACTTGGCGAAAGAGAAAGGCGCAAGCGCACTAGCAGGCTACAACTTTGTTTACTCATTCGCGGGTAACGTTATGCGTGACCTTGACCCATACGTGCCGTTCTCAAAATCTCTGAGACGCTGGGTAGAATCATTTGGTCGCCTAAATATTGATTACTCTGGCGCGACGCTAACGCTGGATTTACTAGATCGCAAAGGTAAGTACCCGAACGGGTTCTGCCACGGCCCTATCCCTTCTTTCTATAATCAAGGCGAATGGGTCGCAGCACAGGTGAACTTCACCAGTAATGCCAAACCAGACCAAGTGGGCAGTGGCTACGATGGCATTAACACGCTGTTCCACGAAGGCGGCCACGCAGCACACTTTGCGAACGTAAAAATGAACGCGCCTTGTTTCTCGCAGGAGTTTTCGCCGACGTCAATGGCTTATGCAGAAACTCAGTCGATGTTCTGTGATAGCCTGTTAACCGATGCCGATTGGCTAAAACAGTACGCACTGGATGATGAAGGGAATTCTGTTCCTGATGAGATTATTCAAGCAATGATCAACAGCCGTCAGCCATTCAAAGCTTATGAAGAACGTAGCATCTTGGTTGTGCCATATTTTGAGCGCGCGTTGTATCAACTGAGCGATGACGAGTTAACGCCAGAGCGCATCACTAAGCTAGCTCGCGATTGTGAAAAACAGATCCTTGGTTTGGAATGCAGCCCTCGCCCACTGATGGCGATTCCACATTTGCTATCCGACGAAGCAGCTTGTGCGTATCAAGGTTATCTACTCGCGCACATGGCGGTGTATCAGACCCGTGCATACTTCCTTGAGAAGTTTGGTTACCTGACGGATAACCCAGAAATTGGCCCACTGCTGGCAAAACACTACTGGCACGCAGGCAATCACTTGTCGCACAACGAAACCATTGTCAGCCTGACTGGCGAAGGCTTCAATGCCAAATACCTTGCAGACGTGTGTAACCTGTCACCAGAACAGGCATGGGAAGTGCAGCAGAAGAAAATCGACTCACTTGCGACGCGAGAGCGAGCATCAGTCGCTTCACTGAACGCCGCGATTAAAGTCGTCGACGGCAGTAAAGAGCTGGCAAGCAACACCATCTCTGACGAACAAATGTGTGACGATTTTGAACGTTACATCGTAGAGACTTACGGTCGATAAAACACAGAAAGCCAGGAGCTCGCCTTCTGGCTTTTTATTCTTTAGCTAATGCAATAGGAAGGAAGATCCATGTACCAAGAAGTCATCAAATTTTGGTTCGAGGAGCTATCGCCCCAAAATTGGTTTGAAAACAACCCAGAACTGGACAAGCGTATTACATCGCGATTTGCCTCGATATTAGAACAAGCCGCTCGTTGTGAACTGTTTAATTGGCGTGACAGCGCACAAGGGCGATTGGCCGAAATCATCGTCCTCGACCAGTTTTCACGTAATGTGTATCGCAACACCCCAAAAGCGTTTGCACAAGACCCACTCGCATTAGCATTGGCTCAAGAGGCAATTCGGTTAGGTCACGACAAAGAATTAGCGCCTGAGCAGCTAAGTTTTTTGTACATGCCGTTTATGCACAGCGAATCTCGCCTCATTCATGTCGAAGCTGAAAAATTGTTCCGCGCATCAGGGCTTGAAAATAACTACGATTTTGAGCTAAAACACAAAGCCATCATCGACCAGTTTGGGCGCTATCCTCATCGCAATGCGATACTGGGAAGAAAGAGCACTCCCGAAGAGTTAGCGTTTTTGCAACAACCTGGGTCAAGTTTCTAAATAACAATGAATAATGAGTTAACCATGAGAGACCACGCAGTATGCTGGCCATGCTTGCTAAAACTAGACGGCGACGATGAGCTGATCTACACGCATTCCCAGTCCGACTTAGACTCTGAATGCGAAGCCCTCATTTTTGGGCAAGATGATTACGTTATTGACTCAAATGGCAACACGTTCGAATTGAAAAACAATGGTTCGAACACCACTCTTTTACACCCAAAAGAACGAACGCTGTCCGTAGAAGAGGTTACGTCATTAATCCAATCGCATGAATTCAGCCTCGCGCAACGGTGCATTATCAAGATTCATTTCACCTCGGTGAGGCAAGCTGTTGAGGCCTTAGCTCACTAACTCAATCCCAACACCCACATCATTAAATAAAATTATTATTTTTATAATTTATGATAATTTCATGTAATTAATATCACGCCATATACTGTCCCACATCGAAACAAGACAACGTTCAAACACACATGTTGGGAGCAAACAAATGAAAATGAATCATGTCGGTATTATGGTCGGAGATATGGACAAAGCGGTTGAGTTTTACACGCAAGCGCTAGGTCTAAAAGTCGTTATGGGCAACACGAAAGTAATTGAAGAACGCGAAACGGCAATTGGCAGAATGTGTATTGCGGTCTTTGGGGAAGGCTTTAAAGGCTTCAACATTGCGCACCTTGTGACAAGTGATGGCATCGGCCTTGAGTTATTCGAAATGAAAGAGCGTCAAGAGCGCCATGAAGTGGATTTTTCTCGCATCGGTATCTTCCATTTCTGTTTGCAGACAGACGATTTTGAAGGTGCTATCAAACGCACCGAAGCACTAGGTGGCAAAGTTCGCATGGACATCATGCGTTACCACCCAGAAGACGATAATAAGCCTGCGAAAATGGTTTACCTAGAAGACCCATTCGGCAACCTATTCGAGCTTTACTCACACACTTACGAAGAAACTTACGCTTCTGATTACGAGTAATAGCCCCATCCATATTCCAAAAGGCTAGCAATACGCTAGCCTTTTTTTGTTTGCTTTGAGTTGCAGTGTTTCTGCACTCGCTCTAGCAAAAAAACATCTGGAATTTGATCATTTCTCTCACCACTTTTAAGGTCACTTTATACTTACCTCAACACAATGCAAAAAGGAGTGAAGCATGCCCACCAAAAATCCAATCGCCATCAAAGCGCTTGATCATGTTGTTTTAAGGACCTGTAACCTCGATGCTATGTTGCATTTCTATCGAGACATTTTGGGCTGCCCTGTCGAACGCGAAGTAACGGAACTTGGTTTAACTCAACTTAGGGCAGGTAACGCATTGATTGATGTAGTGACGGTAGACAGCGAATTGGGTCAACTCGGCGGTAAGCCACCAGTTCAAAATGGTCGTAATATTGACCATTTTTGCCTGCAATTGGCGCCTTTTTCCGAGGATGAATTACTGGAATATCTGCGTGCGCGCGGCATTGAAACCGAAGAGTTTGCGAAGCGGTATGGCGCACAAGGGTTCGGTAGATCACTCTATATACATGATCCGGAAGGAAATGTCGTCGAGTTAAAACCTCAAGTGATTGATGAGTAAGCGAGTAAAAAACCTTGTTATATTCTGAAAATAACAAGGTTAACTTCTAAAATAATTATTGAAGTAAGAACATATTATTAAGTCAAAATTATATCTGGCTCACCTATTTCTTTTTCTCGCCACCATTGTTTATTTATATGTTCTTGATGAACGTAAAAACTCTCCCCCGGCATTGGCGTCAGCAGCGTTATATGTTCTTTTTGACAATGGGTAAGCAAATCTAAAATCGGTTCGTCCCAGCGGTGAGTAAATAGCTCGTATGTAGCCCAATGCACGGGCAACAGTTTTTTCGCATTTAAATCGCGAAACGCTTGCACGGTATGATGAGCCTGCATGTGCCCCCAGTTTTCGACCGGATAACCTTGGCCTTTCACATCAGCAGCCACTTCCAAACAGGCAATGTCGATTGGTCCACATCGCAGTGCGATCTCGGAAAAGTGCGAATCGTAAGCTGAATCGCCACTAAAATAGAGCGTCTCTTCTTTGCCTTTGATGACCCAAGAAGCCCACAGGGTCGAGTTTTTATCGAAATAAGTACGACCCGAATTATGGTTAGCAGGCGTACAAATCAGTTCGATTCCGGCATAGTGCACGCTATCCCACCAATCGAATTCCACGATGTTGTCTGCGCAAACGCCCCACTTTATCAGATGCTTGCCAACCCCTAAGGGTACATAAAAAGTCACGGGTTTATCGGCGTAGAAACGTATGGTCGATGCTTCTAAATGGTCGTAATGATCGTGCGAAATCACGATAATTTCAGGAATCGGCAAACAATCTCTGGCATGGGTATTGGGAATATTGCGTTCAAACCACGCTTTTGCGATGAACGGAGAAGCGTAATCAAATACCGGATCAGTCAGAATTCGAATGCCATCGACCTCCACCAGCATGGTGGAATGGCCCAGCCAAGTAACGCGCATCGATTCACTTCTCTGCGCAAACTGCGTAGGTTGAATTGGGAAATGTGGCAGATGTTCGTTAGGACTCAATGGCGTTCTACCACCAAGATAGCTCCAACACACCTGCCAGAATGATTGCGGGCTAGGGATATTTGGCATCTCGTTTTTAACGCGGCCGTTTTCAAATTGAGGCGAGTGGTGAACACGGTGCGCCAACTGCGCATGGTAGGTTTGAGGGGAAATCAGTGAACTTGGCTTTTGTGTCTTTTGTTCACTCGTTAGGTATGTGCGCTTAAGTATCGTTTCAGACATATCGTAGTTTTGTCTCGCTTGCGAACGCTCAACAGTAGGTTTATTAAAACGTGCGTGTATGTCTATTTCGTGACCAAAATGAGGTGTAAGATGAAGATTCAGTTTCAATCAAACGTTTTCTATATTAAGGAAGCGGTTCTCAAACCTTCTGAATACTGCGTCGGTTTGAAAGGAGAAAGCTATGGTGACTTGCAGCCAATACGATTTTATTGAAATCGCCTGTATGTTTAAGCTCCCTATCGAGATCACACTAAAAAATGGTGAAACTCATCAGGGCAACGCGTTCGACACAGGCTACGACATGCAGCGACAAGAGTGCTTGTTTTTAGATATGGATGGTGAGCACACCGCCTTCCCGACTGAACAATTAGTCGCAATGCGCGCGCTCAAAACCAATCCGCATTTTGACGAAGTGACATTAGAGTAAACGTCCTTCTTTCACTGGCACTGTCCAATAAAAAACGCCTCTCAAGCTGACACAACTTGAGAGGCGTTCTCTTACACTATTCACCGGAACTTCATGTTATTCACGCGACCGAATGAAAACCAGCATCGGCATCATGATCACGAACATCACTCCCACAAGCTGGAAGGTGTGCACAAACGCGACCATTTGCGATTGCTGCTGCAACATCTGTTGGTATTGGTCTAACGCAACCGGGTCGGTAATAGAAAGCCCCTGATTGGCCGCCCAGTCATGCAAGTTAGGATTATAAGGATTAATACCCTCTCCCAGCGCATGCCATTGCTGCTGACTATCACGATATTGGAACGTGGTGGCGATAGAAATACCAAACGAGCTACCAATGGTACGGAACAGATTGTAAATACTCGCCGCCGCAACAGATTGCTCTTTCGGAATCGTTAAATACGCCAAGGTGGATAGCGTCGAGAAGGTTAAACCAAGCCCCATCCCCTGAATCATACTCGGCATCACAATCCAAAATGTATCGATCTGCAGTGAGTACTGCGTCATCAAATAGCTACCAATCCCGATGCAGCTCAAGCCAAAGACTATTTTGATTCTGGAATCGAATTGCGGATTGAGCTTAATCACCAAAATCAACATCGCCGCTGACGCCAACCCACGCGGTGCCATTAATAAACCAGTGGTTGAGACCGGATAATCCAGCAAGCTTTCCAACAGCATTGGTTGTTGAGTCGTCAGGCCAAACATCGCCATCGACACCACGGCAATCATCAATGACGAGACCATAAGGTTTCGGTCTTTCAGCAGCCACAATGGCGCTATTGGACTTTTGGTTTTCCAACTGCGATAGATCCACATCACCAATCCCATGACTGCGAGCAATATCGCCGTCTGAATCATGCGTGAGTCGAGCCAGTCTTCTTCATTCCCTTTATCCAACACAAACTGCAACGCGCCCACACCTAACGCCATGTAACCGATGATCCACCAGTCAAAGTTAGGTTTGGATTTGTTGTCGATGTGGATATAGCGATAAATCAAAGAGGTACAGATCAAACCGAATGGCAAGTTGATGTAAAAAATCCAGCGCCAGTTAATGTTGTCGGTGATCACACCACCCACAACTGGGCCCAAAATAGGACCAAGCAAAATGCCGATGGAGAAAATCGCCATCGCTTTGCCTTTTTGCTCATACGGATAAATCTGCACTAACGTCGACTGCGCCAATGGAATCACCGACGCGCCGAAAGCGCCTTGGATAATGCGAAATAGCACCATCTCTTCAAGAGACTGTGCTTGCCCACAAAGCGCACTGGCAATCACAAAACCGATCACAGCAACCAACATGACTTTGCGTTCACCAAAACGCGACACCCAGAAACTGGTCATCGGAATGAAGATCGCTTCCGCCATGCTGTAACCCGTCAACACCCACGTAATTTGGTCTGCCGTTGCGCCCAACGCGCCCATCATGTGCGATAGCGACACGTTCGCAACGGTCATATCGATTAACACCATGATGGCAGAAAGCATCACGGCGACGGTGGCAATCCCCCGTTTGTCTGCCGTAATTTGATGGCTCATTGCACGCTACTTTGCAAATCAATGGTGACTTCTGAGCTCGCACCCACGCGAAGTTGCGGCGCATCGGCCGGTACTTCTAATGCCAAACGTACAGGGAAACGCTGTTTGATTTTAACCCAGTTACCCGTTGCGTTTTCTGGTGGCATCAAGGAGAACGATGTACCACTCGCAGGCGATAGTTGTTCTACCGTTGCTTTCCACACCACGTCTGGGTACATATCAATCACCACATCCGCATGCATGCCAGGTTTAATATGAGTAAGATCGGTTTCTTTAAAGTTCGCGCGTACCCAATAGCTGTCTTTTAAAATCACAGGGAACAACGTTTGACCCACGCTAACGACCGAGCCTACGTGCGTATTGATTTCACCGGCAATGCCATCCACTGGTGACGTAATGTCGGTGTAGCTCAAGTTCAGCTCCGCTTGCGCTAACTGTGCTGCCGCTTGTTGAACGACCGCAGCCTCTACGCCTTCTTCACCACGGTTCGCAATGGCTTTTTCTACCGTTGCGCGCGCTTGCTCCAGGCTCGCTTGGGCATTGGCGAGTTTGTTTTTTGCCGTATCTAAATCTTGGTCCGACGCCAGTTTGCGTTTCACTAGGGAATCCGTACGTTTGTACTCTACTTGCGCTTCTGTCAGGTTAGAGCGCGCCGCATCTAAGCCCGCAACAGCTTCAGTTACCTGCTTATCGGCAACGTCATGTTGCTGGACCGCCAATTGGTATGCCGCTTTTGCTTGCTTCACGGCCAACAAATATGGGCGTGAATCTATCTTCAGCAGTAGGTCACCTTTATTAACAGATTGGAAATCTTTAACATCCACAGAAACCACTTGGCCTTTTACCTGAGGCGCTACCGACAAAATTTTTGCCCTAACGTAGGCATCTTCCGTGCTTGGGTGACTGTCTGAATACTGCCAAGACCAATACATCGCACCAAATGCGATAACACAGAGAGTAAAGAAAAGAGTTTTTACCAGCTTAGATCTGGAGGAAGAATGCTTTGCGATGTCGTCGCTCATTTATATTGTCCACTTGTTCAATTATGTGATCAGTGTAGGACTTTTCGATCTTCCGACAATAAAATGATCTGCAAGGTAAAGATCCAATTTTGCATGTTGCTAAGTGGAGTAAATGATGTGCAATCAAAACGAGGATAAAAAAGAGGGGCAGTCCCCGTAACCGCCCCCAAAGTCATGCCAATAATAGTAATGTGCGTGTAACTACTGGTTTTTCTTAGAACTTGTAACCGCCGCTGATCATAAATACCCAAGGGTTAATTTTGACGTCGGTTTTTTGCTTCACTCCACCTGCTTTATAAGTTGCTTCTGTCTCAATGTTTGCGTACCACGCAGCGGCGTTGAGGAACCATTGATCGTTGATCATGTAATCCACACCAATATTCGCTGCTAGACCGAATGAATCATCCAACTTAAGATCTGAAAGACCAGCGCCTTTACCCGTGCTATTGAAGCCCTCATCAAAGAACATGGTGTAGTTGAGACCTGCACCCACGTATGGACGGAACTTACTTTGTGGCTCGCCAAAGTAGTACTGCACCATAAGCGTTGGTGGAAGGTGTTTGGTGTCCGCGATATCACCAAGACCTAACAAGTCTGTTGAAATATCGTGGCTGAATGGTGTTGCTGCTAGAAGCTCTAAACTGATGTTGTCTGTAAACATGTAGCCAAACGTCAAACCAAGCTGCGTATTTGAGTCAACTTCTAACTCTTCTTGAGAACCAAGAATCTTATCACTGCTGTCATTTGGAACGACAGACGCCGCACCAACACGAAGAACGAAGTCACCTTGTTTATGAGCGAAAACACTTGGTGACACGAGTGCAGCAACCACTGCTAGACTGCAGATTGTTTTTTTCATTTTTATTTCCTTTCGTAGGGCTTCGTTATGTCGTACCCAAAGGGGTGCCTGCTAACTGATCTGAGATTTCAAGTAAACTCAGCGCCTTGAAGCACACGGGTATCTATATCTTTTTGAGCTGTGCGCAATCTAGCACATAGAAACCCTACTATTTTGATGGAAATCAATTTGTGAAAAATATAGGTTTTTTGTATGGAGAAACGCCATATTGATCAACAAATTATGCAAATAGGATACAATTCTGTAATGCAAACTGTGCGTGTGAGTTGCCATGCATACCCATAAATGCGAATCCTCTCGTTAAGGCTCGTAGCCAGCAAAAACTTTTTTCGCCCTCTACGTCTTCTATTTTCAAAAAACAACCCACTTAAAAAGCTCGTTTGACCCCTTAAAATCGCGATTTGAGGGGTTTGTAAAACACTGAAATACAAGAAGTTATTTTTCTGGAAAATCAGTCACTTGGAGTGCTAGTCTGCTCGCAACTAAGGAGAAGACATGTTAAAAACCGATCTCATTTTTGAACGAGAAAACTTTTCTCATCACGATTTTCAGAATGCTACCTTTAAAAACTGCCACTTTTATATGTGCTGTTTCGACCATGCCGATCTGCGCGATGCTAAGTTCATCGACTGTCGCTTTATCGAATCCAAAGCGCTAGAAGGGTGTAGTTTTCGCTTCGCGAACTTAAAAGACGCTAGCTTTACGAACTGCATGTTGGCGATGAGCCTGTTTAACGGCGCAAATTGTATGGGCTTGGAGCTACGTAAGTGCGATCTCAAAGGGGCAAACTTCCAAGGTGCGAACTTTGCTAATCGCGTCAGTAACACCATGTTTTTCTGTTCTGCTTTTATTACTGGCTGCAACCTCACCTACTGTAACTTCGAGCGAGTGTTACTAGAAAAATGTGACCTCTTTGAAAACCGTTGGAACGGTGCGAACCTCGCAGGGGCAACTCTCAAAGGCTCGGATTTATCTCGCTGCGAATTCTCGCCAGAACAATGGGGAACCTTTAACGTTGAGCAGTGTGATCTGACTCATGTCGAACTAGACGGGCTGGATGTTCGCCGCGTTTCTCTGTTTGGTGTTAAAATTTGTGATTGGCAACAAGAGCAATTGCTTGCGCCTTTTGGACTGATCATTCTCTAAGGAAAGGCCATGAACCTGTTTAAAGACTTACCGAATAACCTCGACGAGGAAGTGTTCGAAGACCTGCTGACCCACAAAAACCTGCGTATAGAACGCATTCTCTCAACGGGGCAAACCTCTCCCGAAAGTGGCTGGTACGATCAAGAAGAACATGAATGGGTCTTGGTTCTTAAAGGAGCAGGTGAGCTGACTTTTGAATCAGGTGTCGTGCAACGACTTGAGGCAGGCGATCACGTTACGATTCCAGCTCATACCAAACACAAAGTGAGCTGGACTGACCCAACGCAAGAAACCATCTGGTTGGCGGTGTTTTATCAATAAACACAAAACGATCTTAAACCAAAAAATAGGCGCTGAGTTTGCTCGATACTACTAAGCCGTCACTGGCACTGTTTGATTTTGATGGCACCATCACCCGAGAGGATATGTTTAGCCTTTTCCTCCACTATTCTGCTTATGGCCTGCGCAAACGAGTGGGAAAGGTCGCTATCATGCCATTTTATGCGCTGTACAAACTCGGAGTGTTACCCGCTCGTGTTATGCGTCCTCTCAGCAGTTTTATTGCATTTTCAGGGAAAGAAACGCAGAAAATTGAAGCGATTGGCGCTCAGTTTGCCCACGAAGTGATCCCGCTGTACTTACGGCCAGAAGCGATGGAAAGGTTGGCGTGGCATCAGCACAGAGGCGATACCATTGTGGTGGTGTCGGCATCACTCAATGCGTATCTCAAGCCTTGGTGTGAAGCGAACGGTTACCACTTGCTGTGCAGTGAACTGATCTCAGAACAGCCAAAACTGAGTGGCTTTTACCAGCAAGGTGATTGCAGTTTAGAAAAAAAAGTCTCGCGCGTTAGGGCCACGTTTTCGCTCGACGAATTTGCGTCTGTTTATGCCTACGGTGATACGCACGAAGACATTCCGATGCTCAAACTGGCAGACTACGCGATGCTCAACTGGAACGAGTGGAGAGCAAGCGAATAACGATATGTGCTCTGATTTTCAAGACAACCACTCGACCAAAGTGGTGGTTTTAGACTGAAAAAACAAACCCTTCTCACATGAGAAGGGTTTTATTGTTCAGAGCCAGAATAAATGGCTTAACGCCATACACCCCATTGACCCGTTGTGCCAGGTTCCTCACCAGACGTCCACCACTGGGCAGTCCATTCTTTGCCGTTGTGCGTCACCACATCACCTTGGTTGTAAACGGCTGTCTTGTCCCACAAATTGGTTGGTTCAACTGGTGGCGTGACATCCGCTTTGAGCAGTGACAACGCATAACTGAAGTCTGCACTTGGCGCTAATACTTGATTCGCATTCACGTTGTTACTGTCGAACATGTAGTGATTCATCTCTTGATGCCAAATACCCACATACCAATCGCCCGTTTGCTGCGCGTTAAATTGATCAGCAATTTCTGCCGCCCAAGTCGCCGTATTGTTTGCACTGATTGGTAGTGAAATATCGACAATTTCATTACCTGTCGCATTAAACGTACGGAAACGAATGGTGTCACCCGCTTCTACTGGTCCGAAACCTTGCTGAACAAAGTAGCCTAGAGATGTCAGATTATTGCCCGGTTCGGTTGGATCAACGGGGTCAGTCGGCGGCGTCGTACCTGTTCCGTTTAACGTAATGTCACTACAGTTGTAGAAACCTTCACCAGCCACATCAATGCGCTGCCAACGAGTATAAAGCACTGCATCGCCGGAACGATCAGCAGGGAAAGTCACCTGAATACGGTAGCGTTTTTCCGCATCAACATACACGTCACCTGCGGTGTCGATCAGCTCTAAATCACTCCAAGTAAGCGGTTTTGAATCATCATAAGTCGGCTTGGTGAGATAGAATTCCCAGTACGATGGGTTGTGCGGCGCCTTGCCGTAAAACACCAATTCAATCTGGTTGTTTGCATCTGGCGTAACATTGGTGCGCTGCCAGTTTGGAGAAGGAATGTTCAAACCTTTCTTAGCGGCATCGCCGGCAGAACACAGTTCGCCGTCACGGACTAAGGCTTTAACATGCTCCATATCTCGGTAATTTGGTACGTTTGCTGCAATTTCACTGCGTTGCACAAACGGGTAAGCACCAGATTCTTCAAAAGCCGCTTTACACGCTTGGTTGGGGATCTCATTGGTCCAAAAACCACCGTCTAAATAACACGTATTCTGACGAGCACTTGGAAATTCTACCCAGCCGTGGGCGTTGACGTTAAATGAGCTCAATGCGGCAACAGCGCTTAAGCTCAAAAGAGGAAGTGTTACATGTGATTTCATCGTTCATCCTTAAATTTGCTGACTCGCCGCTCATGAACACAAGCGGTTTAAGCAAAACTAGCAGGATGAGATTATTTCGAAGGTGAGAATAAAGGTGGAAATTGTAAGAGTGCCATCTGCTTTCCAGCATTTGTTGTGTACTTATCTCATACTCGACTGACTCTTTCGAGTCACTTCAAATTCATGTGCCACAAAAACTGTCACTCTCGTTTGGCTATCGCTCGTCTTTTGGTGTGTCCATCACCACCATGGTTGTGATCGACTTGACGTGTTCGCACTCACCCAACACATCAGCATGGAACGCTTTATAAGCGGCGAGATCTTGCGTCTCTACGCGTATGAGATATTCGTTAGATCCCGTAATGTTGTGACATTCCACCACCTCGTTTACAAAACGCACATGCTCTTCGAAACCCAGCTGCGCCTGCTTAGAGTGCGAGGCCAAACCAATCGACACATAAGCGACAAAACCCACGCCAAGTTGCTGATTATCCAGTACTGCTCGGTAGCCTTTGATCACGCCTTTACGCTCTAAATCTTGCACTCGGCGTAAGGTTGCAGATGGAGATAAACCAACGCGTTCCGACAGCTCTACATTGGAGGTTCTTCCATCTCGTTTGAGCACTTGCAATATTCTTTCGTCAAATCTATCCATGATGATGTTTCATTGCTTATTTAGTTTCTAATCATCAAATAAAAGCACAATATTGACCTCAGTTCTACTTATAGTTGTTCTCAACTTATCGAGAACTGATTCAAGGAACAATCTATGGAATATCATCAACTGGGTGCTTTGGCGTTGTTCGCTTTTGTCTCCACTTTTACGCCGGGTCCCAATAACATTATGTTGATGACCTCAGGGGCAAATGTCGGCTTTAAACGCACTATCCCACACATGTTGGGCATTACCTTCGGCTTTGGTGCCATGCTAATTTTGGTGGGTATTGGCTTGATGAGCCTGTTCCATGCCTACCCGCTAACCCACTCCATTTTGAAAGTATTGAGCTTGAGTTATTTGCTGTACTTGACGTACAAAATCGCCACCAGCGACAAAACCGAAGCAAAACACGATTTTCGCCCGATGTCTTTTTTAGGGGCTGTCGCATTCCAATGGGTGAACCCAAAAGGTTGGTCGATGGCGTTGACGGCCATTACGGTATACACCAGTGGCGGTTCTTGGCTCGAACTGACTTTTATCGCCGGTATCTTCTGTTTAGCTAACTTGCCATCGGTGACATTTTGGACGGCGGCAGGTATGCAATTGCAGCGTTGGTTGACCACCGATAAACGCGTTAAGGGGTTCAACTACAGCATGGCTGCGCTGTTGCTTTTGTCTACGATTCCAATGATATAAGTCCATTTATGGTTAAAAAACGACTCACTTTACGTGGTTAGAGAAAGGATAGAGGTAATATTTTTCTTGAGGCTTTGGCGTTAATTCACAGTGTAAATTTGTTTAAAGACGCTACCCTCTTGTTAGGGAACTTGATAATCTTTAAATGAGAAAGAGAATAATTATCGAGTAAAGTAACAATGAAAAAGAAGCCTCAACCTAAAACGCTTGTTGTCACAGACACAGAAACCATCACTCCAAACATGCAGCGCATTACCTTGCAAGGTGAGGCGCTGAGCCACTTTCCTCGTGACTGCGAAGGCAGTTACATCAAATTACTGTTTAACGATATGGGCGGCGCGGATCTGAGCATCCTGTCAGAAGACGACCGACCAATCATGCGCACCTACACTATTCGACGCTTTCATCCAGAAACCAGTTCAATCGAAGTGGATTTCGTCCGACACGTAACGCAAGATCTGCAATGCGGATTTGCAGCGCGTTGGGCAATGGCCGCGCAAAAAGGCGACACGATCAGCATTGTTGGGCCAGGTAGCATCTCCAACTTAAATACTGAGGCGGATTGGTTCTTCATGGCTGCCGATATGACAGCACTTCCAGCACTTTCTGCGAAAATTCGTACGCTGCCAGAAGAGGCCAAAGGCTACGCTGTGATCAGCGTGATGTCTCCAGCCGACATTCAACCCCTAAACACGCCAGCCGGTATGGAGTTGATTTGGCTAACTGAACAGCAAACCTTGGCTGATAGCGTTCGCGAACTCGAGTGGTTAGACGGTAACGCTTCGGTATGGTGTGCGTGTGAGTTCGATTCAATGCGCGCGCTGCGCCAATATTTCCGCAATGAGAAAGAAGTCGATCGCGAGAACATCTACATCAGCAGCTATTGGAAGCAAGGCGTGTCTGAAGATGGGCACAAAGTGATTAAACGTGAAGACGCGGAATCCAACCAATAGCGGTTCATGTCTTTTCGATTCCAGCTCTCATCCTAATAAAAACGCCCGGCATCACCGGGCGTTTTAGCGATTTCAGTTGTATTAAAGTTATTGAAAACTCTAATCCGCTAGTTCCTGCGCTAAAAAGTCGATCAACAACCTCACTTTGGGCGATAAATTTCGGCTTTGTGGATACAGTGCCCAAATGCCTTCACGGTCGTCTCGGTAATCGGTCAGCACCTCGACTAGCTCACCGTTATCTAGGGCTTCTTGAACGTAATAGTCCGGCAACTGCACTAAACCCAAACCACGTTTGGCGGCGCCCATTAGCGCAAAACCACTATTGCATTTAATCCTCCCCGACACACGCAAAGACTTATCGCGTTTATTTTCCTTAAAATGCCAATAATCGACCGAACCAACTAGGCACTGATGTCGAGCCAGTTCGGATAATGTGTGAGGCTCGCCAAATCGCTCCAAATACATAGGGCTAGCACACACGTAATTTTGACGCGACGAAAGACGCTTTGCGATCATGCTGGAATCTTGCAGGCGGCCAAGACGAATCGCCACGTCTACCCCTTGCTCTATCAAATCCAGTTTTTGATTGGTCAGAACTAAATCGAGGTCCACACGCGGGTACTTCTCCAAAAACTGATGCAAGAGCGGCGCGAGGTTCATTTCCCCATAGGTCACAGGCGCTGTCACACGCAGCAAACCTCGCGGTTCGGTCTGCATTTGTGTTACAGCAAGCTCGGCCAGTTCTAGCCCTTCGACCAAATGTTTGCACTGCTGATAATAAAGCTGTCCAGCTTCAGACAGAGAAACTTTTCGCGTCGTGCGATGCAGTAACTTGACCGCAAGACGCTCTTCAAGTGCCGATACGCGGCGACTGATTTGTGCCACTGACGTTTTCAGTTTAGCCGCGGCAGCTGTAAAGCTGTTAGTTTCCGCTACGGCAACAAACTCGCTGACTCCTTCCCAATTCGCCATGCTGTATTCCTGTCGACCTCTTCTAGACAAATAGTGATTACATTGTTCTCGTCGCGCTACGCTTTGAAAACTGGAAAACTTTACGCGTCAGGTAACGGACGAAGATCGTCGTATTGCGCATCAAGCTCAATGCCAAAATATTCTTTCAACGCATCCAGGTAGGTTTGACCTGGCTCTAGCTCTATTTCTGTTAGCGCTTCATGATTGGTGCATCTGAGTGTGTAGTTAAGCAGCGTCACCAACCCACTTTCTGTCGCTCTAGCAGCGACTCTTGCGCTAGTAAAACGCGAATTAGGCGAAGTCGAGGTAAAGAAGTTGCTACATGCAATGTCACCAGCAAACACAAACTCTAGGTCAAAGCTGTATAGATTGTTCCACGTGTCCGTTCCATCGGTTGAAAGCACTTGGAGGAAATAACCAAACTGAGCATCTTTGACAAAACGGAAGGTTTGTAAATCCGTCTGAATCACTTGGTCAAGGATAAATGGCAATGGCGCTCGAGGGGTATTGGAGCCAAAACCCACATCGACAATCCATGTTTGTTCCTCTAACGTCACTAACGTGATTTGATGACTACGACCTGTTGGTGTACCAGACACATGTACACGCCCTAGCAAACTTCGCGCTTCAAACCCAAGAGTGTTGAGCACATCAAGCATTAAACCATTTAATTCAAAGCAGTAACCACCGCGAGAGTGGTACACGGTTTTTTGAATAATATCTTCAATCTCAACAGAGACGCCTCGCTGCAATGCGATGTCAAAATTCTCAAACGGCAGGCAACGATGCTGCGCCACGTGAATTCTGTGCAATGACTCCAAATCGGCGGGCAATTCACTAGGCAAGCCTAGCTTGGTTAAATAGGCACTCAGATCCGTCTTATTCATAATCACTCTTACTTAGCTGATGGTTTGACAGTTTTCTACTTTAGCCCCTCTATCTAACTTCAGGTCAATCACCTTTTCCATTTCCCTTCCGCTTTAAGGAGGCATCGCACTCTTTTTACACGCTCACCTTATCATTATTACGCATATGTAAAAATCATTTTCAAAATGGACGG
Source organism: Vibrio sp. 1562 (assembly GCF_033340155.1). Classification (NCBI taxonomy): domain Bacteria; kingdom Pseudomonadati; phylum Pseudomonadota; class Gammaproteobacteria; order Vibrionales; family Vibrionaceae; genus Vibrio; species Vibrio sp. 1562. The sequence goes on along the minus strand of NZ_JAWOVY010000002.1, from coordinate 332,228 downwards.
ATTATCATTTTTACTGAAACACCTAAAATGAGCACCAACAAAACGACGAAGCGCGGTAAGCAAACCTTAACTACGCTTATTACGTCACTCCATATACTGAAAATATAAAGGAAACATCCAATGTCGCTTGAAATCAAACCTGGTCAAACTCACATAAAATCAAAAGCAATGGTCGCTTGGGCTGCAGGTGAGCCGCTTAAAATGGAAGAAGTTGATGTACAACTTCCAAAAGCCGGCGAAGTGCTAGTACGCATCGTAGCAACTGGTGTTTGTCACACTGACGCATTCACACTATCAGGTGACGATCCAGAAGGTATCTTCCCTTCAATCCTTGGTCACGAAGGTGGCGGTATCGTTGAAATGGTTGGCGAAGGCGTAACAAGCGTTGAAGTTGGCGACCACGTTATCCCACTTTACACTGCTGAATGTGGTGAGTGTAAGTTCTGTAAATCTGGCAAAACGAACCTATGTCAGGCCGTTCGTGAAACGCAAGGTAAAGGCCTAATGCCAGATGGCACAAGCCGATTCTCTATCAACGGCGAAACTATCTTCCACTACATGGGTTGTTCTACTTTCTCTGAGTACACGGTTCTTCCAGAAATCTCACTAGCGAAAGTAAACAAAGAAGCACCACTTGAAGAAGTTTGTCTTCTAGGTTGTGGCGTAACCACTGGTATGGGTGCGGTATTAAACACAGCTAAAGTTGAAAAAGGCGACACAGTGGCAATCTTTGGTCTCGGCGGTATCGGTCTTTCTGCAATCATCGGTGCTCGCATGGCTGGTGCCAGCCGCATCATCGGTGTAGACATCAACGAAAGCAAATTCGACCTAGCGAAACAACTTGGTGCAACTGACGTAATCAACCCACAAAAATTCGACAAGCCAATTCAAGAAGTGATTGTTGAAATGACAGACGGTGGTGTTGACTACTCATTCGAATGTATCGGTAACGTAAACGTGATGCGCCAAGCACTTGAGTGCTGTCACAAAGGTTGGGGTGAGTCAGTCATCATTGGTGTTGCTGGTGCAGGTCAAGAGATCTCAACTCGTCCATTCCAACTGGTAACTGGTCGTGTATGGCGTGGCAGCGCTTTCGGTGGCGTTAAAGGTCGCTCTGAGCTTCCAGAAATCGTAAACCGTTACATGGCTGGTGAATTCGGCTTACAGGAGTTCATTACCCACACAATGGGATTAGCAGACGTCAACAAAGCGTTTGATCTGATGCATGAAGGTAAGAGCATCCGAACAGTTATCCATATGGATCAATAATGCTGCCTCAGGCTCTCCTTTTGGGGAGCCTGAATTCCTTCTGCTAATTAGAGAGTTTATTCATGACCATTGAAAATGTAAGCCAAGCCAAAGTGTTTGGCGGTTGGCACAAGCAATATACACACGAATCCAATGCCCTAAACTGCACCATGCGCTTCGCGATATTCTTGCCACCTAACGCAACGAAATCAAATCCCGTACCCGCGCTATACTGGCTCTCTGGTTTAACGTGTACCGATGAGAACTTTATGCAGAAAGCGGGCGCATTTCGTATGGCGGCCGAGCTTGGCATTGCGATCATTGCACCAGACACAAGTCCGAGAGGCGAAGGTATCGCTGACGACGAAAGCTATGACCTAGGAAAAGGAGCTGGCTTTTACCTTAATGCGACGCAAGCACCTTGGTCACTGCATTACTGTATGTACGACTATGTGACTGAGGAGTTGCCTGCGATCATCGAAAGTAACTTCCCAGTCTCTGACGTGAAGTCAATTTCCGGTCACAGTATGGGCGGCCACGGAGCGCTCACCATTGGTCTGAAAAATTCAGAACAGTACCGTTCTATTTCAGCGTTCAGTCCAATCAGTAACCCAATGCAATGCCTTTGGGGACAAAAAGCCTTTACTGCTTACTTAGGCAAGGAGCTTGAAAGCTGGAAGCAATACGATGCAAGTGAACTTCTAAAACAACAACAATCACCATTACCAATTTTGGTTGATCAAGGTGATGCTGATGGCTTCTTAAATGAGCAGCTTAGACCGGAAGCGCTGATTGCTGCGGCAAAAATACACGATTCAAACCTAACCTTGAGAATGCAACCAGGCTATGACCATAGCTATTACTTCATCTCAAGCTTTATTGAAGAGCACCTCAACTTCCATGCAAAATATTTGTTTGCATAGTTAATTTAAGTAAGCTCATGAAATAAAAAATAAAGTCACCAAAACTAGGTGACTTTATTTTCTTTACGTACTAACAAATACATATCTGAATATCGATGATTTAAATATGTAAAATAATGTAACTTAAGAGCAAATTCGACATCCATTTCTCGCCTTATTAAATTCTCATTTCCGACACAGTACCTTTATTAAAAATGACACAAAGTTGCACTAAAAACCAATTAAATACCGCGAAATCATTACGAAACTCTACCATCATCCCAATACTCTGAGCTTTTAATTAAGAAGCAACTTAATAACCTTGACGTGACGTAAACCGACAGTTATTTTTGAAACATAACGTATTATAAAATCTCATCCGGTTGGCTCTATAATTATAAATAAATTACCGCTAGCACCTTTGTCCTAGCTAAGAAAAAAGAATAAAACTCAAAAGGGCATATGATGAAAAAGATAGTCGCGCTAGGTCTGTTTTTTGTTGCGCCATTCTTGTCTGCAAATACGATCGTATTTAGTAGTAGCCAGCAGCCTAGTGTCATACTGGAACTGGAAGAGATCCAAGCTTTACCTACCACTAGCTACACGATGACATTGCCTTGGCTTCCTGCTTCGTCAGAGTTTTTAGGCGTTAAACTCAGCACGCTTCTTACACACGTCTACGGAAAGGTACCAGAGCAGGTTGATATCAGCAGCTTAAACGACTATCACTCGACATTGTCCCGACAAGATATTCTTCGATATCAACCAATACTGGCTTATCAACAAGATCAGAATTACATAAAAGTCAGGAATAAAGGCCCTTTCTGGGTGATATATCCACTCAATCTCTATCCAGAGCTAAACTACAATAAATATCATGCGCAAATGGTATGGCAAGTAAATGAAATAAAAGAAAAATAATAAGAATGAAGTTATCAGAACCCTATTCTAAGAAACAAAGAATATTGCAATATTCTACCACCAGCAAAATGCTGCTGGTGGTGTTTGCCGTTTCTTTGCTCCTCGCGAATGTCGTGCTTTTACAGCAAACACGTTCACTCTCACAAAATTTTAATAACGAACAAAAACAAGCGACTTGGTTTTTATTCCAACTCTCCAAAGAACTATCAGAACTTGTCGGCGAGGCCAGACGGTTAGATGAAAACGTATTGAATATTGATGGTGCAGAGCTTCAATACGAGTTAGCGTGGAGTCGCTTTGACTTATTGACCAGTAGCACGAAAGCCAATAAGTTCTTTTCTCGGAACAACATGCACCTTTACTTCATTAATCTTTTTGAAGAGTTCAAAGAGCTAGAAAAACAACTAGTAGAAGCTAGAACAGGTGACAGCCAAGCTGCTGCTGCATTTTATCGTTCAACTCAAACACTATATTTAGGCTTAATAGACTTCGTTAATCAAAACTTCCGTCTAAGCAGTAAAGCTTATGAAGCACAAAAAGGTCAAACCCAGCGCTTAATGCAAGCACAATATATGTTGTTTGCGACGTTCGTTTTGTCGATTATCTCTCTAACTTATTTCTTTTATCGTGAATCCCATTTTCATAGAAAATTGGCGCTAAGCGACCCTTTGACGAACCTAGGGAACCGCAATGCACTATTCATAACCCTAAACAAATTTACTCAAGAAAAAAGGCCCTTTTCTCTCTGGATTCTAGATTTAAATGGTTTTAAAGAAGTCAACGACACACACGGACACCAAGTTGGCGACACTGTACTGCGGGAAATCGCTAGGCGGCTTAATTCTATGGCACTCAATGATTTTACTGTTTATCGCATGGGAGGAGATGAGTTCGCGGTTATCCTTGAAGGTGAACATCTCAATGAAGAGAACGTACGTGAGCAGATAAATACCGTCTTTGATGCACAAATATTAAACTCCGATAAAGTCTCAACACTTTCAACAAGCATGGGCTTAGCGCAATACCCTAAAGACAGTGACAATGTTGACTTTCTTATCAGCATAGCGGATAAGCGCATGTACAAAATGAAATTTCAACGTTAAACGGTATATATGATGAGAAAGTTCATGCAAGTACTGCTTCTACTGGCAGTCATTGCGGCAGGTGTGTTGGCTTGGGTATTTATTCCATCGCACGAAACCATCGGGCAAAAAACGCTTGAGCAGGCACTCAACGACGACTACAGCCTCGTTGGACATCGAATCTACTCAACCGATCCGGATGCTGGCAACCGATTCGGCTACTTCGTATTGGCAACGGGCCAGAGCATTGAAGAGCAAGAGCCGTTTTTGGTCACTTCGGATCAGTTTATTCGCATGGAGCAAACGGGTGATAATACCTTGTCTGTGACCATCAATGGCCGTATTTACCATTATCATAACGACTTGTGGGTGCCAAAATCAGACGGGAAATTGCAACACTTTTTAGTCAGCGCAACCGCCAAGTACGTACGCTAAAACGGGAACATTACTACCCCCTCCCACCACACACACAAAAAAAAACAAAGCCCCGCATACACTGCGGGGCTTTTTACGTGAAGAAGAAAATAACATCGAATAAATGAGCGTTACTTCGCTAACACTTTCTCTTTAATCACTTTGAGTACCCCAGCCTCTTGGTTGCTTGGCGCAGAATAACGAGCAATTTTCTTAATCTCTTCGTGCGCGTTGGCAACCGCGTACGAATGCTCACTGACTTGCAGCATTTCGAGGTCATTGAGGTAATCACCAAACGTCATGGTTTCTGCCGGAGTAAAATTCATCGTCTCTTGAAGATGCTGAATGGCCGCACCTTTAGAGGCCTCGGCATTCATCACATCCAGCCAGATTTTTGCACTCACCACGACTTTATGCGTTGCGCCAAACTTAGCGTTCATGGTCGGAAACAGGAGCTCTTCCGAACCGTCAAAGTGACAAATTGCTACCTTAATAAACTCGTCTTCGACCTCAAGCAAATCCGGCACATATTCACAGCGGTGGTAGTACTTTTGAAATTCTTCCAGCGATTGCTGATCATGCGTTTCGATGTACGCCGAGCGCTTGCCACACAATACGATGTTCGCCCCGTCAATCTCACGAGCCGCTTTCACAATCTCCAACACTTCCGCTTTAGGAATGGTACAACTGTAGAGCTCTTTGTCTTGGTACATCACCAAGGTGCCGTTTTCAGCCACATACAACAGTCTGTCTTTGATTGGCGCGAACGTGTCTCGCAGGCTGTAATACTGACGACCAGACGCAGCGGAGAACAAAATGCCTTGCTCTTCCAGTTGCAAAAACAGATCGAAAAACTCTGGATCCAAACGACCGTACTGGTCAAGCAATGTGCCATCCATATCGGAAGCAATAAATTTGATGCAAACTTGTGACATTAACGAAAACTCTAAATGATGCTGCGAAAATATATCCATGTAAGGTACAGGATCTTGTATGAATCTCAAGTCGGGATGACGACGCTTTTCGCATTCACCAAGGGTGCTGTTTAAAGTAATCTTCACTGTGATCGATGAAAGCTCTCACCGCAGGAGACAAGTGTTTACGTGATGAATACAGCGCGTAAATGTTGAGATCATTTGGCTTCCAATCCGGCAACACCGACTCAAGCTGACCCGATTTGAGATAGATATTGCTCAAGTAAGTTGGCAACATCGAAATACCCATGCCTTGTAAAGCGCCATGCAATAACGCCGTGGCCTCATTGCTGGTTAGGCGACACTCAATTCCCACCGATTCGAACTGGTCGCCCTGAGACAAATGCCACACGTGACGCTCAAAGTTTTTGTATCCCAAACAGTCGTGTGAAGATAAATCTCGCGGATGCGCGATCGCGTGGTGAGTTTGTAAATATTGCGGTGATGCTACCAACACCGATTCGCACACCGCAATCGGCTTACCAATCAAAGAAGGATCGGGATCTGACGCAATTCGGATCGCCAGATCGATGCGTTGTTCGGTTAGATCACTCACTGAATCTTGCAGATCTATGTCGATATACACTTTGGGGTGCTTTTGCATAAAACTGTTTACTACGGGGATCAACTGTGAGAATCCAAATGAAGTACTAGACGCAAGACGGATTTTTCCGGACAGCTCACCATCAACGGCAATGTTCGACGTTAATGTATCGGCCTGTTTTAACCAGCGCTCAATCTGAGGCAAGCTGCGCTCCCCTGCGGTGGTGAGGGACACCTTGCGCGTGGTGCGGTGTAACAAACGAGTTTGCAGCCAGTTCTCCATCGCCTCTACATAACGAGTCACCATTGGCCGAGACATGTCTAACCGCTCTGCGGTCGCGGTAAAACTGCCAGAATACACCACATCCACAAACACTTTTGCTGCCGTTACTCTATCCATACATTTGATCGAAATAAGAAATAGTGATGCACATTATTGTGTATTTTTCCGAGCGTATCAATTTCCTAATATAGCTCCCGTTCCCAAGCCATGGTCGCTTGGCCCCAAATTCTTTAGGAGCTTATTATGAAAAAATTAACTTTGATTGCTGCATCCATTTTAATGGCAAGCCCTGTCCTAGCCTCTCCCCTTACTCTTGAGGTTTACAACGCCGACGGTAACAGCTTCCACGTAAACTCAACCTTGGTATACGGTGAGACTGACGCCATGGTTATCGACACTGGCTTCACCAAAGCTGACGCGATGCGCATTGCCGCTAAAGTGCTGGACTCAGGCAAAACGCTTAAAACCATTTTTATCAGCCAAGCGGACCCAGACTACTACTTTGGCGCAGAGGCCTTACACCAACAGTTCCCTGATGCGCAGATCATCACAACGCCTGCGGTTCAAAAAATTATTAAAGAGAAATTGGCTGGAAAGCTGGCGTACTGGGGACCAAAGCTTGGCGCAAACGCACCGGTAAAACCAGTGATCCCTGTCGCGTACGATAAAGCATCATTGGAGCTAGAAGGTCATAAGATTGAAATTCGTGGTAACCATGGCACATCAGCACACCGCCCTTACCTATGGATTCCAGATAACAAAGCGATTCTAGGTAACGTAGCCGTGTACTCAAACGTACATTTGTGGATGGCAGATGCCGCTGACCAGACCGCCATCAATGCTTGGGAGCAGCAACTTAGCGAGATGCTTGCGCTTAAACCTCAAGTGGTCATTCCTGGTCACATGAAAGCAGGCACAAAGCTGAACGCAGACACCATTCGCTACTCGCAACAATACTTGCAGGATTTTCAGCAAGCGAAAAAACACAGCAATAACAGCGTTCAACTCATTGACACCATGTCTGCGAAATACCCAGAAGCTCAATTGCCAATCGCGCTAGAAATCGGTGCGAAAGTGCATACTGGTGAAATGTCATGGTAACCGTGCATTACTTCTTCGATCCCATGTGTGGTTGGTGCTACGGGGCATCACCACTCATCGAAGCCTTGATGGACACCTCTCAATTTAAGGTAGAGCTTCATCCCGGCGGTATGATTGAGAAACGCGCGATTGAACCTGAATTTCGTCAGCACATCATCAACAGTGACGCTCGTATCGCAACCGAAACCGGAGCAACGTTTGGTGAAGCATATCTGCAACGCGTGAAAAGCGAAGATGCGTTTGTTCTTGATTCTTATCTACCCACACAAGCGATCTTGAGTGCGGAGAAAATGGGGCTGAATCCATGGCACATGCTAAAGGCCATCCAATCTGCGCATTATCAGCTCGGGTTAAAAGTGAATGAAGCATCGACGCTCAAAGCCATTGCAGAATCGCTAGGTTTAACAAGTGATGCGTGGGAGCAAAACATGGCGTTAAGCGAAGCCGAACTAGATGAGAGAATTCGCTCTAGCCGACAATTGATGCGACAGTTACACGTTGGTGGTTATCCAACCCTGATTGCAGAAGTAAATGGCGAGTACTTGACCTTGCCGCACTCGACCTACTACGACAAACCGGCACAGTGGAAGCTTGCATTACAAAAACTGCAATAAGCTCTTCCCCACTCGCTCTTGTTCTTAATCCAAGAGCGAGTGCCAACACCGACATGGCAATCCTGACTCAAACAGGTACAATCCTCGCTCGATTTTTTACTCGCGCGGATACCCACCATGCACTCGCCTGAACATTGTTTTACTCGTTTTACTGCTGATATTTCTGGCTATGAATTGCCAACGCAGTTTACGTTTCCGTTCTACTACACGCCGCATCCTCTTTGCGTTATGGCCGCAAAGCAATTGCAACAGCACTTATTAGCGCAAACCGACTTCGAACACGATTTTGGTTTGGTTAATGAAGAAACGGGGCGAGGCAAAATGTTTGGCGTATTGCTGGTAGAAAACCCTCAAGGCGAACTCGGATTTTTAAGTGCGTTTTCTGGCAAAATTGCTGACCAAAACTTGATTCCAGGGTTTGTCCCTCCTGTGTATGACATGCTGACCGATGAAGGTTTCTTCCGCGCAGAAACGGATGCCATCAACGCCGCCAATGCGGAGTACAAAACCTGTGCCGCGAATCCGGAATTGGCAGATCTTAAAGCGCAAATACAAGCCGACCGAGCCGCTTATCAACAAGAAGAGCAAACACAGCGCCAAGTGATGATTGACGGCCGCGCCGCACGCAAACGACAGCGTCAACAGGGCGAGCAAACACTCAATGCCGATGACCTCAAAATCTTATTGGATGAGTTGGGTAAGCAAAGTGTCGCCGAGAAAAACGTTCTCAAATACTTAAAGCAAGCGTGGGATGAAAAGCTTGCAATCAAAGAAGCGCGCTTGGCTGAGTTAGAGCAGCAACTTGCTCACCTGAAAGAGCAGCGCAAAACGCTCTCCAACGCTTTGCAGCACAAATTGCATAAACAATACCGCTTTCTAAACAACCATGGCAAAACACGCGACTTGGTGGACATTTTTGCGGACACCACAAACCCAGTTCCACCAGCAGGTGCGGGGGAATGTGCTGCGCCAAAACTGCTTCAATACGCGTTTAAACACGGATTCAAACCGCTGGCGCTGGCAGAATTTTGGTGGGGTGTGTCGCCAAAGTCTGAAGTTCGCCAACACAAAAAATTCTACCCATCGTGCAACAGCAAATGTCAGCCGATTTTGGGCCATATGATGCAAGGGCTGGATGTCGAACCTAATCCATTGGCGGAGAATTGGGCAGAAGACAAAGAACTAGAGATAATCTACCAAGACGACGCTATGGTCGTCGTCAACAAGCCCTCGGGCTTACTTTCAGTGCCTGGTAAAACTATCAAGGACTCTGCTTATACGCGCCTACAAGCGATGTACCCTGATGTGGAAGGGCCGTTTGTGATTCATCGTCTCGACATGGCGACCTCTGGCATTTTGGTGCTTGCCTTAACTAAGCGCGCGAACAAAAGTCTGCAAAAACAGTTTATGGCTCGCGGCGTACAAAAACGTTATATGGCACTGCTCGAAGGCGTATTAAACGAGCCTGAAGGGGAAATTTCACTGCCAATGCGTGGTGACCCAGACGACCGCCCACGTCAACTGGTGTGTTTTGAACACGGGAAACATGCAGAAACCTACTGGCAACTGATTGAAGTCAAAGATGGGCGCAGCAAGGTATACATGTATCCGAAAACCGGGCGTACTCACCAACTACGTGTACACAGTGCTCATCACATGGGGTTAAACATGCCGATGGTTGGTGATGGTTTATACGGCGAAAAAGCCAACCGCTTACACCTGCATGCTGAGATGCTAGAGCTGGATCATCCATACAGCAAAGAGCGCATGGTGTTCAAAGCTGAGTGCGAATTCTAACGTCTTCCCGATTTTAAATAACAAAAAGGCACTGACTAACAGTGCCTTTTTTGGTTTCTAACAACAGAATAGGCGTGATGCGCAATACCGAAAACCGTTAGCTCACCTTAAACTTGGTCCACACCTGAGAGCGCCAACGTCTTGCCATGATGATACCACGTACCCATTCATCGAGTGCGATTGCCATCCAAGCCCCTAAAACGCCATAACCCAAGTGGATGCCAAAGATGTAAGAGAAAAGCACGCCTAGTCCCCACATACTCAAAATCCCCATTTGCACTGGGAACTTGATGTCACCCGCGCCTTTGAGCCCCGCGATAAAAATCAGGTTAAACACACGTCCGGCCTCGAGCAAAATTGAGCCCATGACTAACGAACCTGCCAATGCGAGTATCTCTGGTTGATCGGTAAATACGCGCAGAATCTCTTCTCTAAACAGGTAAATCAGTGTGGTTGCCGCCGTTGATGCCACAAATCCCACTAAGAAGTAGATTTGTACGCGTTTTAAAATGCTGCTCACCCAACCTTTACCGATGTAGTAACCAGTCTGAATTTGCGCTGCCTGACCAATTGCCAACGCGAAAGCAAACGAGAAACGGGCAATGTTTTGTGCATAAGTGAAAGCCGCCAACGATGCCGTCCCCATTTGCACCACAAAATACACAATGCAGATTTGCGCCACGTTGTAAGACAGCACTTCACCCGCGTTCATGCCGCCGATTTTTAAGATCTTTTTGTAAATCTCTGCGGGCACTTGTTTCATGGTCGACATCGGTAGTTCAATGCTGCTGCGAGCGAGAATAAACCATAACATTAACGTACCGATGACTTGGCTGACGACGGTTGCTATTGCTACACCTTGCACACCATACACAGGTAAACCGAAAGGCTGGTAAAGCGCAATATAGTTACCAATGATGTTGAACACACCCGAGATCAAATTCACCACCATTGGGGAACGTGAATAACCATGACTACGCAGAATAGTTGTAAAAACAATGCCAATCGTAACGTTAAACGTCATCGCACCGCTTATCAGCAGATATTCATGAGCGTACTGCTCAACTTGCGCTTCCAAGCCGTAATACGGGAGTAGGTATATCGCACCAAGCACGGCAATCACACTCAATAGCACACCGACGAGCACAGACAGCGCAATACTCGCAACACCAACGCTCACTGACTCTTGCTCGCGTCCAGCGCCATTGTATTGGGCAATCAAAATCCCCGTACCGCTACTGACAAACGTCGAAACGATGATTAAAAAGAAGGTAATCTGCGTGATCACACCAACAGCGGATACGGCTTTGTCTGAGTAGCCACTCAGCATGAACACGTCACTGGTTCCTAAAGCCGTCCGTAGCAAAATTTCGACAAGAATTGGCCAAGCTAATGCCACGATGGACATTCGTTGGTTGATGTTTTGGCTTTTAGGCATGCTTGTAACCTTTCCTACAACTAAAAACTGCCTCACAATATTTGTGAAGCAGTTTAAAAATAGTGACTCGAACGAAGCTCGATATGAGGTTGTGATTTAGCGCGGATTCTAGTCGCATATTGGTCATAACGACAACAATATTTCGCCCTGTTTCGGAAAAATATTTCTAATGCATTTTCGAAACGACATATGCCTTGACGATACGTAGAGCAGAGATTGGTGAACAATACTCTCAATCAACGAGCACCGAACAGAATCAGGATAATCAATAGAAATGTGTCTAACTAGATACATTACTTTGAATTATCAGTCGAACCATATAGAGCCATGAAGAACCGTCATGAAAACCTGCATGCGCCACCATTCCTCTTTGAACACTCGCACCAAATCACACTGATGGCTTTGCACTAAAAATGACTGATATCACATTTGGAAACTTTGTTGTTCTATTTATCGCGAAAATACCGCCTAGAATAAGCGTACACGTTAATTAAGCAAGGATACGTAATGTCGACATTGGCTGGGGCGCGCTTAGAAGAAATGGCGGACATCCGCTCAACAAGAAAAAAGAAAATTGTCTTTTTATGCTCCAGTATCGCCGCTGCCTGTTTAACTTATGGTTCCATTGCTCAATCACTTGAGAATAACTGGGGTTTAAGCTTTTTCCATGCTTTATGTGCCCTGGCATGCTTAGCAATCAGTTATGTAATAAAAGTCCAGCGGCACCATCAATACGCCGACTTATGGCTAAGTGCTGTCTTAATGTTCGAAGGGTTATTGTTACTTCTGTATAACGACGCTCCGTCAGGCAAAATGTTATGGCTATATCCTATTGTCGCCACTCTGGTATTAATTAATGAGTTTAAGGTCGGTCTGCTGTTCAGTGGCACCTACATTTTACTGATCTTTTTTGGGGTCGCTTTTTTAGATCGACTGCCAACAGCCACAGAAATCATAGAGCGGAGATTGATGCTGACCCTGATAGCGACCGCGTTTGTGTGTCACACGTTCTCGTATTACTACACGAAAGTCCTCAATTACATTCAAACACTGTATCGTGAGGGGATTGAGGAGTTAGCATATTTTGACCAGCTCACTGGGCTTGCCAATCGCTGGAGCTTTGAAACTTGGGCGCGCGCAAAGCTCGATGAAATCAAGCACTCATCTGATGACAGCATCACCGCATTGGTTTTTCTCGATATCGATAACTTCAAGCACATCAACGACACCTACGGGCACGATATTGGTGACCAAGTACTTCAAGCCTTCGCCACTCGATTAAAAAATAACATTCGCAACAAAGACAGAAAAACAGATAAACACGACTACTCCATCGCTCGATTTGCGGGCGACGAGTTTGTAATCATGCTTTACGATGTAAAAAGTAAAGATGACCTCGACAGCATCCTAAAACGGATCGTGAATCTGTTTCCGACAGGTTACCGAAGCTACGATATGATTAACGAGTTAACAATGAGTGTAGGTGCTGCTATCTATAAGCAAGATGCAAAGGATTTGTCTGAATTGACTCGATGTGCAGATAAAGCAATGTACGCAGCTAAACATACTGGTAAAAACCAGTACGCCTTTTATGAGTACTGCAATACGGAAGAACAGTCAACATCTGATGCACCAGAGGTACCAGAAGCTTGCTAATGACTAAGCGAACACATGCATCACCCAAAGCCCCACAACGAGGAATACGATTAACCACACTACTTGCAACGTTCTGTTCGGCTTGTCTTGCTGACGAGTGGGGTGATCTTTAAACGCACGGCCCTTCATTTTGCCCATTAAGCTCTTTCCTAGAGCACGTCGATAAAATTCACGTCTCTTATGAGCGGCATTGGCAACTTCGGTAAAGCGCTGTCTTTGCTCATTGGTGAGATCTTTATCCTCGTAACGAGGAGGGAGATCAGAATGCTTGCGTTGTACTGCCATCACTTCCTCCCTGGTCGATGGGTACATTTTTATTAAGTATATACCCAAATAACCAAAAAGATGCGTTATAAGTGAAGCACATAGACGAAAAAACCACCCGAAGGTGGTTTTATGACGAGCAACAAATGAACACTAGAAGTACTCACATAAATACGCAGTCGCTTCTTTCACTTGAAGCTCAAATGAAGAATTACCTTCCACTTCAAAAAACTCACCACTTTGATAAGTCGTCCAATCGCTCTCGCCAACACGCTTGACCACAAGCGCACCTTTTACAACCGTCATACGCTCTGGTGCTTGAGTACCAAACGTGTACTCACCAGGAAGCATCACACCAACGCTAACATCCTGATCTTTCTGGTTAAAGCCCAGTGATTTTACACTACCAGCAAAATAGCTATTTTCCTTAATATTCATTATTGGTTTCCTTATCAAAAGTCCGCTCTTTTTTACCTTGTTTCTTTCCGTTACTCAAGCTTTGAAAGCCATTAAACTCAACGTAATAACGCACATCCTTTGCTACTGAGCGAGAACCTCTTTTCACAAGGATTAATCAGGCAACCTAAACCGATCAAGAAAAACTGCGAAGTAATGAATGTGAGCAAACAACAAAACCATCAATAAGATGTGTATCTGAATGTAAAAGTGGACATTAGATCATAGTTTCGTCGTCTCAATGGCGGGATTGTTTGTTTTTAAAAAGGAAGGTTTCCACCATGTTAAAAAAGTGGAGAAAATTAGATCTATGACGGACTCGACTCGCCGAAGGCGAAAAGCACGACAAGAACCAAAACTTTCATTTTTGGCTCGCCACCAATCCAAAATCCTCAAGAGTACATTTGTCTGCTTCGGGATGGGTCTGTTGACGTTTTTTGGCTATCAAATCCACCTCTCCTATCAAGACCACATTGATCCGGAAAAGGTGTACGGCGAATGGATTGAGATTGGCGCGCCACCCTACCAAACAGAACGTCTCGTTTTCACTGAAGATGGGGTATACCGAAACCATCGACTTATTACGACGGAATTTGAATTCGATGGCAAGGTCATCACGTTGAATACCGGATTAGGAAAGACCGCGTATCAGATCTCAGGCTCTCATCTTTCACCTCAAATACGCCGTATTGAGCCTCTTATTCCAGATCAGCGATTCATTCGTAAAGGATTTGAGCATACCGTTCAGGGCTCAGAAACCGGCGCAGCCTCTAAACGTCGTGCCGCGTTGAGTGAACACTTCAGCCGTGACTAATACGTCTTCACGGCTATTTTTCCTTTCAATTCTCTTTCTATATCAATGAAACAAAACCTTAATAAACAACAAAATAAGGTCTTCATCGCATTTAACTAACTCGTTACTGAGTAAATAATAATTTTAGTTTCTGCTGAGATTTTATAAATTATTGACTCAGTCTGACACTTTCTGTGTAACAGAGTGCGAGTTTTAGTTAAGTTCTCTCAAGTGCCTCGAAAACCGTCTTAATTTTTTTTGACGAAAAAAGACTCTCTGAAATGCTGAGTGTGATGCTTTTGCACGTGGAGTAAATCCAATCATCTTATCTGGTGCAAGAGCAGCCTATGTTCTAGGTAGAACATGAATCCAAGGATTGAGAGAGAAGTTATGATTCGATTTAACCTATGTGCAGCTGGAGTTGCTTTAGCGCTATCAGGTGCTGCAGTTGCGGCTCCAACCGCACCAAGTATCGATATGTACGGTTCCAACAACCTTCAGTTTTCTAAAATTGAGCTCGCGATGGAAACCACGTCAGGCTACTACGACATGGTGAAATACCATGAGCAAGCGAAGATTACTGTTAAGTTTAACCAGTGGAGTGGCACACCTGGTGACACTTACAACGTCTATTTTGATGGTGTAAAAGTAGCAAGTGGCCCTATCACTGGTAGCCAAACGACAGCTTCGTTTGAATACGGCCAAGGTGGCTTATACCAAATGGAAATCGAAGCATGTGATGCGACAGGTTGTGCGAAAAGCGCACCAGCTGAAATCACGATTGCAGATACCGATGGTTCTCACCTGAAGCCACTAACGATGAATGTTGATCCAAACAACAAAACCTACAATACCGATCCAAGCGTCGTGATGGGTACGTATTTTGTTGAATGGGGCATCTATGGCCGTGACTATACAGTCGATAATATGCCGGTCGACAACTTGACTCACATCCTTTACGGTTTTATCCCAATTTGTGGCCCAAATGAGTCTGTGAAGTCTGTTGGCGGCAACAGTTTCAACGCGCTACAAACTGCTTGTACAGGTGTGCCTGATTATGAAGTCGTTATCCATGACCCTTGGGCTGCTTATCAGAAGAGCTTCCCACAAGCTGGTCATGAATACAGCACGCCTATCAAGGGTAACTACGCAATGCTAATGGCATTGAAACAACGTAACCCTGATCTAAAAATCATCCCATCGATCGGTGGTTGGACACTGTCTGACCCATTCTTCGATTTCGTGGACAAGAAAAACCGAGACACATTCGTCGCATCAGTTAAGAAGTTCCTGAAAACTTGGAAATTCTACGATGGTGTTGATATCGACTGGGAATTCCCTGGCGGCGGCGGCGCAGCAGCCGATAAGGGCGACCCTGTAAACGATGGCCCAGCATACATCGCACTGATGCGTGAACTGCGCGTAATGCTTGATGAATTAGAAGCTGAGACAGGCCGTACTTACGAGCTAACGTCCGCTATCGGTGTCGGTTACGACAAGATTGAAGACGTAGACTACGCAGATGCAGTTCAGTACATGGATTACATCTTCGCAATGACTTACGACTTCTACGGTGGTTGGAATAACGTTCCTGGTCACCAAACTGCGCTTTACTGTGGTTCATTCATGCGTCCTGGTCAGTGTGACGGTAGTGGCGTTGATGAGAACGGCGAACCGTACAAGGGTCCTGCTTACACAGCAGATAACGGCATCCAACTTCTTCTTGCTCAAGGCGTTCCTGCGAACAAGCTAGTACTTGGTACAGCAATGTACGGTCGTGGCTGGGAAGGCGTAACTCCAGATACGCTAACCGATCCAAACGACCCAATGACAGGTACTGCTACAGGTAAACTGAAGGGCAGCACAGCACAAGGTGTTTGGGAAGATGGCGTAATTGACTACAAAGGCATTAAGTCATTCATGTTAGGTGCAAACAACACTGGCATTAACGGCTTCGAGTACGGCTACGATGCACAAGCAGAAGCACCATGGGTATGGAACCGTACTACGGGCGAGTTGATCACATTTGATGACCACCGTTCAGTGCTAGCAAAAGGTAGCTACGCGAAGTCTCTTGGTCTTGCTGGTCTATTCTCTTGGGAAATTGACGCGGATAACGGTGACATTCTAAACGCGATGCACGAAGGTATGGCTGGTGGTGTGGTTCCTCAACCAAACCGTAAACCAACCGCAGCCGCTGGCGCAGATCAATCGGTAACAGGTCCTGCAAGTGTGGTTCTAGATGGCAGCCTGTCAAAAGACTCTGACGGCACCATCGCAAGCTACGCTTGGGAACAAGTATCTGGAACAGCAGTGGTACTAACAGGTGCAAACACAGCGAAAGCAAGCTTTGATGCAGCAGAAGTTACTGTTGAAGAGCAATTAACTTTCAAGCTGACGGTGACTGATAACGAGGGTGCAACGGCATCTGACCTCGTTGTAGTAACAGTGAAACCAGCAGGTGTTGTTGACCCAGTGAACAGCGCACCAGTTGCACAAGTTGTTGCTCCAGCAACAGCAAACGCTGGTGACGTTGTGGTTGTAGATGCATCTGCGTCTAGCGATGCAGACAACGATACCCTGACATTCAACTGGACTCTACCTCAAGGTCTGAATGCAACGGTTGAAGGCTCTAAAGTCACGTTCACTGCTGCGGAATACCCGCAAGACACAAGCTTAAGCTTCACTGTAAGTGTGAGCGACGGTAAAGCGTCTTCATCGGCAAGCGCGACAGTGGTTGTTGCACAGCACGCAACCGATCCGAACCCTGGTACTTGTGACAACGCATGGGATGCGAGCGCAGTGTACACAGGTGGTAACCAAGTGACTCACGCAGGTAAAACGTGGGAAGCGAAATGGTGGACTCAGGGTGACGATCCTAGCCAATCTGGCGAATGGGGCGTTTGGAAAGAAGTTGGCGTAGCTAACTGTAACTAACTTCAGCCTTGCAGACGTTCTGCTAAATAAACAAAGGACAGCTTCGGCTGTCCTTTTTGGATTTAACTTCTTAACGAGAAGAGCAACACCAGAGACGAAAAAGTCTGAGGTGTTACTTTCAAATCGAATTAGCGCAAAACGGAGCGAATCAATCAGTAAAAGTAAGGGTTACCAAGCACTATCGAGCAAACGGTCAAAACTACTGAAGACTTGCTCACACTTCATCACTCGACCATGCCCCTGACCTTGTGTTGTCACTAACTCAACGTTTTTAATCTCTTCAGCCGCTTTTGCCGAGACACTGTATTTGGTGAACTTATCTTGCTCATCATGAATAATAATGGTGTGAGACGGACGCTCAGACAAACGCTTCATCGGATCAATGGACTGTAACGGATAACCAAATTGGTCTTCAACTTCTGAAACCACAGCATTAAAAAGCTTCATCGAGTAACCGGAACGCGCAATGCTGCCGAATAAGTTCTCTACGTAATTTAATACCGGAGCAATAAGCAGCAAAGGCTTGTTTTCTAATTTACTGTGCCTACACTCAAGAGCAGAAGCGGTGCCCATGCTGTGCCCAACTAGGCCAACAATATCCTCGACCGTATCCAACACATCTTCTAATCCTCTGACAAACCCCGGAATGTGCCCATACTGCCCCTCACTCTCACCATGTGCCGGATGATCGTACGCCAAAGCAGTAAACCCTTTCGACGCAATATGTTCCATCAGTGGATAAAACTGACTTGCCGTGCCAGACCAACCATGAGTTAGCACCCAAATAGGTCCAGAGCCCAAAGTATAGGTTTTGATGATGCCTGCATGCCCTTTAATTTCACCTTTGATAAGCCCTTGAGGTTCAATATTTTTAGGTTGCGTACGAGCAGGTGTCAGAAGAAGCTTGCGCGCGGTCTTCTTTGCATGTGACGGGGCCAGTGTATGGTGTAACCGAGTACTCATGTTCACCAAACTGCGCTTAATACTGAAACGTTGCGATGTATTAAAGTAAATTTTTTCACTCATAATCATGTCCTTAACTATCAGCTTTGCACAAAATAGAACGGTCGTGCTTTTTCATACTGATAAGAAAGAGCGAACTCAGCCGCTCTTTGTGATTTTATGTCTACGAATCTGGGAAGCGAATAACCGATATTAGCCTTTCCAGCGAGAAAATAAGTTGTCGATCCCTTGCCAAAACAGACGCAAGCTTTCTTGCTCACCTTTAATTGAGTAAAAAACATGCGCACTCAAATAGAGACCGTACAAATCAAATGTTGCTTGGCGTGTATCTAAGTCTGCTGCAAATTCTTGCTTCTCTTTGCCTTTCGCTATTTGGATCTCCAAATAACTCAGCCAAGTATCTATGGATTTACGCAGTCCGGCCTGAAGCGGGCAATCTTTATCTGCCGTATCATTCCAAGCGTCAAGAAACATACAACTTCCTTGGAATGCGTGATTCCAAGTCATCCAAGAGTCGAGCAACCCTCGAATTTTACGCTCGATATTGCCATCCCCGAGTTCTCGAGCAGGCTCAATAACCCGATCAGCGAACACTTTATTGGCGTGATCAAGCACCGATAGCTGTAAATTCAACTTCGAATTAAAGTGGGCAAACAGACCACTTTTCGACATACCGCATTGCTTGGCTAACTCTCCAATCGTAAGACTTTCTAATCCGTCTTCGCTGGCGATCTCAAAAGCCCGCTGCAGAATAAACTCTTTTGTCACTTTTCCTTTTTGCATAATCTTATTTTTAGCACGATCGTTCTTTTTTGCAATCTCGAGTTAACTGGTCTAACCATTATTCAGTGCTATTTTCGACTCACGAATCAGGTATTGATTGCGTTAATAGGTTAATAATTAAGAAGTTTGAAGTAAGTCTTAATTTTCAAAACAGCTTCAATGTAAGCGCAAGTCTGTTGACTTTTTCACGTATTACTTCAGTAACAACCTGCTATTTTCACCTAAGTTTTTTATTTAGGTAAACAATGTAATGGCAAAGAAACAAAAAATAGCCAGCTTAGAGTTTGCACGTATCATTGCGATGCTTGCGATTGTGGGTTTGCATTGCCAGATGGCACTGACGTACTGGCAGTGGAATGGGATACCATGGGTTGGCTATATGCTCAACCAACTGGCTCGTTTTGCTGTTCCGCTGTTCTTTCTCATCTCGGGTTATCTAATCCAGCCGAAGTTGAGTCACTCACCTATCGATACTCTTAAGAACTACGCCAAACCGTTAATGAAGGTTTGGCTCATTTGGAGCATGATCAGTTTACTGATGCCATTCCAATGGCAGACGGTCGCTGAGGCAGGGTATCTCGCCGAAAGGCAAGGTTATTGGGGGTACTTAATGTCAACCCCGATCAATTCACTCATCGAAGGCGGACTCGTTCATCTGTGGTTTATTCCGGCTCTGGTCATTGCCGTAGCGTTAATTGCCTTTCTCGTGCATATCAATATGGCGCAAATGATACTGCCAACTGCAGTATTGCTATACATATACGGGGTCTTTGCTGGCAGTTACGCGACCATTACCGACCTGCCAGCGCCTTTCTTTACTCGTAATGGGCCTTTTTTCAGCACGTTGCTAGTTGTTCTGGGTTATTTCGCACGAGAAGCGCAGTGGCGGTGGTCGCGAAACAATACGGTTCGATGCATTATTCTTGGCATGGCACTGCATTTTGGTGAAGCTTACTGGCTGATGCAACATGACATCGCTTTCAACTCGCACGACTTCCTATTCGGTACCGTTATCTGGGCTGTAGGTGTCTTTATGTGGTTTTTGGCTCACCCTCATTTTGGCGACATGCCTTGGATCTTCAAACTATCTCCTTGCGTGTTAGGGATATATGTTAGCCATCTGCTTATCATAATTGTCATGATGAATGTCGCTGGATTTATCGGGCTGCAACACCTCGCGAAAGATGTGTTTATTTATCCTGCAACGATTGTTGCAACCATACTGCTTGTGAAAGCAATCGACGCTTCACCGTTGAAAAAATGGCTCCTACGCTAAATGCATTCAGCTCTAGATATAGCTAGCTTTAACTCAAAAGGATTAGAGCTAGCCAGTTAAAAATGAGATTTCTCTCTCACTGACCAATTTTTGACTTTCTAATCCTTCAGAATTTGCTTTCACTCACAAAAAACATTGTTCATTTCCTTTAAATTGACTCGACTATTACAACATTGCTCATTAAACGGAGGCTGTATGTGGGCAGGTCAAGGACTCGTTCCTTTTTTAGAGATTAGTCACTGGTTAACTTACGGTTTATATGCCGCTGCGGTTTTATTCGGCGCAGCAAGCATTGCGTCACTCAGAAAATAGTGGCGCACACTATCATTTCCTAACTCCTACTGTTAATTCGAGCTCTCTCACAACTAACTCATTCATTTGTGGCTAATATTTCTCCAACCAGACAAAGGAGAAATGTCTATGCCAATCTATCCAATTGTGGCTTTCTGCTGTTTGTTGTTCTCTAGCGCCACCTTTGCTGCATCAACCAATGAACTGAACCTTGTTAATTCTGGTGTCGGTTACGCGGCTCTGATTATCTTTTCGATCGCTTACATACTGGTTATGTTGGAAGAGTATCTGAAAATGAGAAAATCCAAGCCAGTGCTGCTCGCTGCAGGATTAATTTGGATTCTGATTGGCTACACCTTTGCTCAACACAACCAGCCTGAAATCGCCAAATCCGCACTAGAACACAACTTGTTGGAATATGCCGAGTTGCTGCTGTTTTTGCTCGTGGCGATGACCTACATCAACGCAATGGAAGAACGCAAACTCTTCGACGCCTTACAAGCGTGGATGGTCGGTAAAGGTTTTGGATTCAAAAAGTTGTTCTGGCTGACGGGGTTTCTCGCTTTTGTCATTTCACCGATTGCCGATAACTTAACTACGGCCCTATTGATGTGCGCTGTAGTGATGAAAGTCTCTGGTGATAATCCTAAGTTCGTCAATCTTGCTTGTATCAACATTGTTATCGCAGCCAACGCTGGCGGTGCATTCAGCCCATTTGGGGATATTACAACCCTGATGGTGTGGCAAGCCGGTCATGTCAGCTTTGCTGAGTTCATTCCGTTGTTTGTACCGTCATTGGTGAACTACTTGGTTCCCGCGTTTTTGATGTCACTGTTTGTTCCAAACACAAAACCGAATACGATTCACCAACACGTTGAGCTAAAACGCGGGGCAAGGCGTATTGTCGCATTATTCATTCTGACTATTGCCACTGCGGTCTCTTTCCATGCTGTGCTGCACTTCCCACCCGTTATGGGCATGATGATGGGCTTGGCGTACTTACAGTTTTTCGGATATTTTTTGCGCCAAACTCTCAAACACTCACTCGCAAAAAAAGCAGCTATGGCAATTGCCAATGGCGATGATCAGGCATTGAAGCGCTTAGGCTCAGTGGTTCCGTTTGATGTGTTTCATCGTGTGTCTCGAGCCGAATGGGACACCTTGTTGTTCTTCTATGGTGTTGTGATGTGTGTTGGCGGTTTAAGTTTACTTGGCTACCTCGAACTGGTTTCAAACGTCATGTACACGCAATGGAACCCAGTCTGGGCAAACGTAATGGTTGGTGTCCTATCTGCAATCGTCGATAACATTCCGGTTATGTTTGCTGTACTGACCATGGAACCAAACATGTCGATGGGCAACTGGCTACTGGTCACATTAACCGCAGGTGTCGGGGGCAGTTTGCTTTCCATCGGATCCGCGGCAGGCGTCGCTTTAATGGGAGCCGCGCGTGGGCAATACACCTTCTTTGGCCACTTAAAGTGGGCTCCCGTCATCGCCTTGGGTTATGCCGCCAGTATTGCGGTACACTTGTGGATGAATAGCGGTTTATTTACTTAAAAGCACCGACAATCAGGTGCTTAACTTGCAACACAACCTAGCGGTCGGATGGATGGTTAACGCCATCCATCACCTCAATCGCTCCCAACTCATATGGGTTGACGCCCTCTAAGCAGCCGACATTATAGCCATACTCACTCGGGTCAGAACGACGCTGATGGTGCGTATAAATTCCGCACTCGCCACAGAAAAAGTGCTTCGCAGTGTGTGTATTAAATTGATACTGCTTCAAGACGTCTTCGCCTTGCACAATACGAATACCGTTCAAAGGTACAGACGCGACAATCGCGCCACGACGTCGACACATAGAACAGTCACACCGTCTCGGTTTCTCAATACCATTGGGTAACGCCAGTTCCAACTCAACTTTTCCACAGTGACAACTCAGTCGATGTAATGTGTTGATTTGGGTGTTGCCAACTTTCTTAATCATAACTTTTCCTTGTTGTTTTTCTATCTGTGTACATTATGTTAAACAGGTTAATATCATCATAATCTCGTCCAAAAACTCGACATCCATCACTTTTCGCGACATTTTATTGGCCGATTTGTTAGTTGCTATTTTGGCGACTGTCTATCGCGTCCGTGAGACGTGTTATCTCCGGCGCGGTTTTTAAACCAAGGAAATTAATTTATGGACAAAGATCATAGCCTAAGAGAGAACCTCTTGGCTCTGACGCTCGGCAGTGCGTTGGTGTCACTTGGGGTGATATTTTTTAGCAAAGTAGGATTGCTCACTGGCGGTACGGCTGGTTTGGCGATCTTCCTAACCAAAGTGAGTGACTTCAGTTTTGGTCAGATATTTTTCGCTCTTAACCTCCCTTTTTATATTTTATCTGTGATGCGCATGGGTTGGCGCTTCACTATCAATACCTTTATTGCGGTTTCGATTGTCTCTTTTGCGGTCGATCATCTGCATCATGTGATTGAGATTTCACGAATCGAACCTTTCTATGCGGCACTTTTGGGTGGTGGACTGATTGGAATCGGCATGTTGGTAATTTTCCGTCACAAAATGAGTTTGGGTGGCTTTAACATTCTAGCGTTGTACCTTCAGGAACGTTTTGGAGTTCGAGCGGGTAAAGTTCAAATGGCGTTAGATTGTGCCATCGTGGTGATGTCACTGTTCATTGTAGATGTGCACCTTATCGCTCTATCTGTTCTAGGTGCCATCGCAACGAACTTGATTTTGGCGATGAACCATAAACCAGGACGATACCAAGCAAAAGCGCAAGCAGCATAATCATCGCTGCATAGTCAACAACCTTAAAGCCCCCAGCCAGTCGCTCGGGGCTTTTTTCATTCAACGCTAAGATCACGTCAACGAGCTCGTTTTGCAGTGCTGCTGCATCTCTTCATCCAATTTAGCTTTATATTTCTGGCTAAGATGGAAGTGTACTTGCATCAACAAGTCATGTGCGTGGAACAGCTCAAACGCGTCGCTACCATTTTGCTGACAAATAGCCTCACAGCGCTCAGCATGCACTTTGGCTTCTTGCGGTTTATCCGCTTTAAGCAAGCTCATCGCTAAGCGATACTCTGCGCGCTCTTCTTGCATCCACCCCCCTGCCACTTTCCAATAGTCTAGCGCGAGTGTCGCTGCTTCTAACATCTTCGATTTTTCCATGCACGTGCGCTCAGCCAGCGCTTCGTACTGACATGCTAAGTTGTTCGCAGTGATCGCGATAGCGCGCGCTAATGGCCCTTCTGCATCGTTCGGCGTCATTCCTAACGCTGCCTTCACCAACCATTGACTCGCCAGTTCAAGCTGAACAAGTGCAGAAAGTTCATTCGAAATCAAAGCGTAAACTCGGCGTTGTTCTTGCTCTTCCAATAATTCCATATTGTCAGTGCCATCTACGAAGTAGCGCGCAACGGCAATACTGCGTTGAAATGCCAAACTCTCGGCAACCTTGCGTTCATCAAAGTGATCTAAACAAGTAAGAAACTGTTCTGGGCACTGGAGATGCCCAATAGCGGTATGCAGCATCAATGCGAATATTCGCTCGATTTGGGTAACGTCTTCCACCTCGCTCAGAGCCGTTTCTAGCTGAGCATAAATTTGTTCGGGATTGTCCTCGTGATGCTGCCAACACTCACTCATGAAGGCATCAAAATCCGTTTTGAAAGGCATGTCCTTATTGTCCTTTTTCTGTTCGTATAACGAATATGAAACCCTACACTATCGTTACCCCTGTGTAGCACGCTTAATCCCAATATGAGAATCGCTTCACTTAAAGCGGTGTACCTTGCTCCAGCGCGAGCAAACGTTGCTTGCGCTCCACTCCACCTGCATATCCAGTCAGTTTTCCGCTTTTGCCAATAACGCGATGACAAGGTACCACGATAGAAATCGGATTCTTCCCATTTGCTAACCCAACAGCACGCACAGCTTTAGGGTTACCTATCGCATTCGCAAGATCTTGATAGCTCCACGTTTCCCCATATGGAATGGTCGTTAGTGCCTGCCAAACTTGATTTTGAAAATCAGTGCCTGTCGCTGCAAGGGGCAAGTCGAATTCGTTGCGCAGACCAGCAAAGTATTCATCCAGTTGGGTGACAGCTTGGCGCAAAACCGGATGCTGCTCGTCTCGCACTCCCAGCTCACTCGGCTTAGTGGTGCATGTTTCAAACCAAATGCCAAGCAAGCCCTCAGCGTTCGATTGGATAGTCACCGTTCCTAGTGGACTCGGCATTTCGGTATAAAATGTTTTCATGATTGATTCCATAAGTGAAACGTCGCGTAGCTTCCCCAAGGGGCCGCAGTGTGCGTATTCAGTGATGGGTAACGCTGCATCGCCTTTTTCACCACTAAGTCTTTATCTAGAAAGCAATCGGGTTGAGATTGCCCTCGCAGTTGAGCATAACTGACGGTCCAAGGTCCAATGCCTTTCAAAGCTAGCCACTGCTGGGGGTCAGCTTCTGAGTTGTCCTGCATAAACTGAGCGAAGCGCACTAGCGTCTCTTTACGACTTTGCGGCATGCGCAAAAAGCTCACGTCGGCGTTTGCAATATCACTGGGAGTCGGGAAAAAACGTTTTTCTGACTCACCACTAAGTGTGGCCACCAATAAGTTAAGTTGACCAATCGCAGCTTTAACCGACACTTGCTGGCCTAAAATCGCTCTAGCCCCTGCTTCCCATGCATTCCATACACCAGGAATACGAATACCTTTACTCGACACGAGCCCAGGCGCGACATACTCCAAATGCTGCTCAACAGTACAAATATCAGCGTCAAGATCGAACATACGACGAATGTCAGACACCAAGTTTTGCAGCTTCGTTACGTCTTCAATTTCAAACGCCAGTTCTAAGTATCCTTCACCTTTTGTCGCTTTAAACCAGGCTTTGCTGTCATCCAAAAAAACGTTGCGCTGATAACTCTCATCACTCACCAGCTCAAC
Source organism: Vibrio sp. 1562 (assembly GCF_033340155.1). Classification (NCBI taxonomy): domain Bacteria; kingdom Pseudomonadati; phylum Pseudomonadota; class Gammaproteobacteria; order Vibrionales; family Vibrionaceae; genus Vibrio; species Vibrio sp. 1562. The sequence continues at coordinate 306,526 of NZ_JAWOVY010000002.1, read as the reverse complement.
CCCCTCAACCGCTCGCAAACGATAGAAGTCCAACATGTGCGACCAATTCAACTCACCTCGATAAGGTAAGGCAATTCGATTGCAACCCGCACCATCAAACTCTTTACGGCGTACTTGAGAAGGCGTTAGTTTGAGAAACTTTTGAAAAGCATCGTTAAAGCGGCGCGTACTGTTAAAACCTGACGCAAACCCCACGTCGGTGACCGACATAGAGCTGGAGTGAAGCAACTGTTTGGCGAACATTAGTTGCTGATATTGCGCATACTGCTTGGGTGACATACCTAGATACTGCTCAAACAACATACGTAAGTAACGGTCAGAAATCCCAACACGCTCAGCCAACTCAGACACCGAATGGTGATGCAACTCCCCTCTATCAATTAACGAAATCGCTCGTTGAAAGGTCGTCTCGACACCTTTCCATGCCCAAGATCCAGGCGCGCTATCAGGTCGACAGCGTAAACACGGACGGTACCCTGCTTGAAGAGCTTGCGTCTTATCAGCGAAATACTCAACATTTTCTTCTTTAGGCAAATTTGCCGGGCAAATCGGACGACAAAAGATTCCCGTTGTTTTTACCGCCACATAAAATCGCCCATCAAAACGACTGTCTCGCGCGACTCGCGCCTTGTGACACTGCTCGAAGGTCAGTGAGGTATGGGGGTGAATAAACATAGTGCTTTCCTTGCTCATGCCTTTTGTCATTTATTGTTCATAGGCATCGTTCAATATAGTGTTATTGTAGCTTGCTTAAGCGCCCACAATTAGCCATTTTCGGAACTCAATATTGAGATTTATTGGCATTAGCGCTTTTGTACACTAAAGTTAGATCCAGAACATCACAACAACGTCGGCTAAAGGGAATTGGCATGGACTTACATACTTGCGTAATTGTATTAAGAAACCAAAAGGTTATTACCAGTAAATCCGTAGATCATTCTATTGGAATTATCGAACGAGACTCAGATAACGAGATCTCAGAAATTCAGATTAATGCGACGGATGGACGTAATATTCGAACTTATCACTACAACAATGTAGAGGAGTCATTAGAGAGCTTAATGAACCTCTGACGGTTTTCTTTAACACACCTTTCTCCCTTGTTAAAAGCGAAAGCAATAGAGCACAGTACATGTGCTCTTTTTTTTTGTTTAACAGCAAAAATGTTTATCGAAAATAATGACAGACCTTGATTTAAAACAGAAAATAATCGGCAAATAAACACCCGAATATAAAAATCAAGACATTGATTTAAATAAATAAAAACCAATCATTCAATTTTTTAGAACGAGTTTATCAAAATCCTCCCGTTATTTTTATGTTCGCCTCTACCTAAACTGTTCTCAACAGCACGGGAGCACACGCTTCCCACTCATTGAAAAGAGTCAGAGGACAGAATCATGAAAGCACTATTACAGAAAATTACCACATCAAACGCAGGTTACAGCGCACTATCACTTCGCGTTCCAATCGGCATTATCTTTATGGCGCACGGCGCACAAAAACTATTTGGCTGGTTTGGTGGCTACGGGCTAGAAGGCACAGGTCAGTGGATGGCATCTATCGGTTTAGGTCCTGGCGTGCTCATGGCGTTACTTGCGGGCAGCGCAGAGTTCTTTGGCGGCTTGTTCATTTTACTTGGTCTGCTAACTCGACCAGCAGCGGTTGCTTTGGCGTTCACGATGGTGGTAGCGATATTCTCTGTCCACTTTGAAAATGGCCTATTCATGGCAAACAACGGTTACGAGTTTGGCTTAGCATTACTGGCAGCAAGCGTTTCTCTGGCGTTCTCTGGCGCAGGTAAAGCAGCGTTAGATAACTTTTTAAACAAAAAGCTCTCTTAAGGAGGCCTTATGATTACGGTAAGACATGCAGCAGACCGAGGTCGAGCAAACTTTGGCTGGCTTGATAGCAAACATACGTTTTCTTTTGGTAGCTACTACGATCCTCAACATATGGGCTTTTCTGAGCTGAGAGTCATTAATGACGATGTAGTCAAGCCTGGCGCGGGTTTTGATACACATGGCCACCGTGATATGGAGATCATCAGCTATGTGTTGGAAGGTGTTATCGCACACAAAGACAGTGAAGGTAACGTCAAAACACTACCTGCAGGTGAATTCCAACTCATGTCGGCAGGGAAAGGGATTTACCACAGTGAGTACAATGCATCGAACCAAGATACGCTGCGGTTTCTACAGATTTGGATTCAACCGAACACATTTGGAACCAAACCAGGTTATCAGCAAAAAGATTTTGGTCGCAATCCTGGGTTAACGACTATCGCAACTCCAACTGGAGAAAACGGCACGCTACTTATTAAGCAAGATGCGACTTTGCATCAGTTAATTCTTGAGCCAAGTAGCGAACTAAACTTTGAGATTGAGTCGGGCCGAAATCTATTCATCCATCAAGTGACTGGGAGCCTTAGTGTCGACAATACCACTTTGACGGCTGGCGACGGCGCGAAGGTTGAACACCAGAGTAAGGTTGTTTTGCGCAATACATCAAACGAAAGCACAACAGCCCTGTTGTTTGACTTACCATAACTATCGATTCATCGAGATAAAAACAAAGCCGCCTTGATTTCTCAAGGCGGCTTTTTCGTTTTTCTGACTTTTCATTCAACGCTATTCGTCGGAAGTGCCAGAACCAATTTGCTGAAAACTGTAAGCGGTCAGTGGATCGATCTCTTTGACAATTTCTTCCACTTGCTTAATCGCGTCTACAGACGAACTAGCTTTACGATAGCTCAAATAGATAGGGCGACACCAATCTTCTACTCCAGACACCTTGTGAAGCTGCCCATTAGCGATAAATGGCTCCACGAGAGAGATTGGTAAGTACGCGGCTCCACCCTTCTCTAAAATAAAGTCCAATGCGATACGCGCTGTTGAAGTGCGTAAATATGGAGCCGGAATCTTAGGGTGACGCTCAGAATGCTCTGAGGAGAAACGCGTCCCCCAGTCAACGTACACATATTTGTTTTCGAAAACGGTGTCTAAAGAATCTTTCTCAGTTGATACCAGAACGAGAACAACATCCGCCACTTTTTTACAGTTAAGCTCATCAGCTTTGATCTGATCGAACGCAAATGCCATATCTAACGTGCGCTCTAGCAAGCTACGACTGAGCATCTCACGTCCCATCACTTCTGCCATGAAGCCATAACCACCAAACGAATCTGTGACGACACTTAAACAATTCTGTAAATAAGCGTCCCAAATGTTTGGCGTGCCACCTAACGTTAGTTGCAGCGCTTTGCCATCTTCAAGCGATAATTCTAGCTTCGCTTGTTGCAATGTAGTGACCATTACCTCGGCATAGCTGATTAAGCGCTCACCTGCAGAGGTCAACTTTATGTTATTTCGATCACGAATAAACAATTGCGTATCGAAGTAACTTTCCAACTGTTTGATACGTGCGCTCACAGCGGCTTGGGTAATATAAAGGTTCTCAGCAGCACGTCCGAAGTGACGAACTCTTGCCAGCTCTAAAAATGTTCGAAAGACTTTTACATCCATAAACCATCTCCTGGTTAATATAAAACCAGATTAACAACTAATTAAAATCATGACGACAAAAAAGTTTTGTTTTTCTTTTGTTAGATTTAAGCCTAATTTTCGCCGTAAGTTCACTACATTCATCAATAACGGTTACAGAGGCTGTTGACATGTCTGACACTGAATTCCGTCATGGCAAAAAACGTTTTTACGATAACGTAAAATTCCCACGCGGCTTTGCAAAGTCTGGCGATTTTACTCTTTCAGAAGAGGAAATCCTAACAATTTATGGGGATACAATGCTTGGCTTAGAGTCAGGCGAATTAACACCTGAAAACAGCGAAGAGAAACACTTCATCAAGGTGTTAGAAAACCCGGGCAAAGCAAAAACAAAACTTGAGCGTACGTGGCTAAAGTACACCCAACTTGCTCGTGGTCGCAAGCGCTTCCATACGCTAAATGGTCGTAACAAGCCTGACGCCACAGAAGAATACATTGAAGAGAGTTTGGTTGAAGACGATTAATAACCAATAACCTAGTTCTCGCCTTTTTCTAGCAGTAGGCGAAAGCTCGTTTGACTTTACTGAGCGAGCAATACAAGCTCATTTCTTCTCCTAAAGCCCAAGGGGGCATTCTCCCAAGGGCTTTTTTAATATTTGGGTGATGACCGTTTACTTGGCGAGCGTCGCAATCTTTTTCAGAAAGCTCTCTTTCAAATGCTCTTGGTCATATTCCAAGTGATAGGTGTTGTGGAAGCCAATTTTTAGCTCAACACCATTTCCTCTCAAGAAAACGTTGTACCCATCGTAGTCAGAAAACGCTTCTACACCTTCATACATTTTACCAAATTCGGTTGGCGTACCGTTGTTCATCACACATTCGTAAGCCTGTAGTACTTTGCTCGGATCTAACTCATTTTTCATACCGAATTCCTCACTGGTTTACACATTTCAATTATGGTTAAAGAATGAGCGCCATGCCATATCTAACCCATAATATTTGAAGTTCGTGTGCGATTTCGCACTCTGTAGGTTGTTAAAAAACAAGGTTAAGTGCGAAGGCAGAACTTAATTTAGATCATAAATTTTATCTATTGATTCGTCAGTTTCATAATGCAATTTCTTTGTAAAAAATCGTCTTATAAAAGCATTTAGATATAAAAATCGTCGACAAAACCAACATTGGTTAAAGAAAAAGCAAAATTTTGACCTAAAACAATAGCAGTTCGCCACTACTTATTTTATAATGCGAATTAATGTTTCAGTACATCGTCAATTCCAATAACTAGGGGCACAAAATGAGACTTATCCCGTTAACTCGAGCAGCACAAGTAGGTAAGTGGGCAGCTGCGCATATCGCTAAGCGTATCAACGACTTTAAACCTACTGCTGAGCGTCCATTCGTTCTGGGTCTACCAACTGGTGGCACTCCTCTAGCAACCTACAAAGCCCTAATCGAGCTTTACCAAGCCGGCGAAGTCAGCTTCAAAAACGTCGTGACTTTTAACATGGATGAGTACATTGGCATCCCTGCGGATCACCCAGAATCTTACCGCTCGTTCATGTACAACAACTTCTTTAATCACATTGATATTCAAGAAGAAAATATCAACCTACTGAACGGTAACACAGACGATCACGACGCAGAATGTAAGCGTTACGAAGACAAAATTAAGTCTTACGGCAAGATCAACCTGTTCATGGGCGGCGTGGGTAACGACGGTCACATCGCGTTCAACGAGCCAGCGTCATCTCTTTCTTCTCGTACTCGCATCAAGACCCTCACTGAAGACACTCGCATTGCGAACTCTCGCTTCTTTGACGGCGATATCAACCAAGTGCCTAAATACGCGCTGACTATCGGTGTTGGTACGCTTCTAGACTCAGAAGAAGTGATGATCTTGGTCACTGGCCATAACAAAGCTCAGGCACTTGAAGCAGCCGTGGAAGGTTGTGTAAACCACCTATGGACAGTTTCTGCTCTTCAACTTCACCCTAAAGCGGTGATCGTATGCGACGAACCAGCTCAACAAGAACTGAAAGTGAAGACAGTGAAGTACTTCTCTGAGCTAGAAGCAGAAAACATCAAAGGCTTTTAACCCATAGGATGGCAGCCTAGAAACACACTAAAAATACAAAACCCGTGTTGAACACGGGTTTTTTCTTATCTGAACAGCGGGCTTAAGTCGTCAATAAGCTTTAATACCAAACTGACGAAGACGCTTAGGAAGCACTTCATCCAACTTGTCTAGTTCACTCGGTTCGACTTCGATAAGGTTGAAATGATGCTGCTCATAAACAGTACGAATGGTCTCACGGTCGGCCTGAGCCATCTCCCCATCGTCACTTCCCCAAAATTGCAAATAGACTTTACCGCCTGGTAAGTAAAAATCGCTAGTGACATCTTGGTCAATCGGCAACTGACGCTCATAAGCGTGCACAACACCAGCCAAGTACAGCCAGTTGTCGATGAGCAACTCCCCCTTAGAGCGCACGTAATGCCCATCTAATGTTCGGTGCTTGGCTTCAAATTTTTGGCGAAAGCTTGAGTACGATTTATCCGTAGAATGTGACTCCGCGTCTTGCCCTAAAAACTCAATGACAGACTGCTTAAGACGCTTGTTACGCAGCACCACATCGTGCCATACGACAAAGGTATTTTGTGTTTCTTTATCGGTTCTTTGCTGTCCACCAGCGCGCACACCAGCTTCAGTGACACTCCATCCCTCTTCGGATTTGGTCAACCAACCCAGTTCACTCAAAAGCTGATTCATGCGCTTCGCATTCAATTTCAGCTTTTCACCCAGTTGTGTCGCGCTCAATGTTTTCCCTGAGCTGGGAGTCAGCTCAATATGTAAGTTGGTCGGCCAGACGATGAACTGGCCAAATTTAGGGTGATCCACATACTCACCGCCAAACTTTGCCCCTTCTTCGGTCAAAATCCACTTTTCATCTTGGCGAACGATGTAGCCTGCACGTTTGAGATCGGCAAACAGCAGCTTAGCTTCTACCTTGCGCATTTTCGCTAATGCCGACGTCGATATTTTTTCAGACATGTGGGTACCTCATGCTGCTGCAAAATTGAACACTATGTCGTCATAGTAACGCATTGATTTCACGGCTTGAAGTCAGGCAAACAAGATTTCGTGTTACAAATAGCAAAGCCAGCGTATAGGTGCTGGCTTTGTTATTTCGGTAAAAAAGCGAATGTTATTTAATAAAAGCGATGCATCCTTGCAAAATCACTAAATTCACAATATCGATGAAGAATGCACCGACAATTGGAACCACCATAAATGCTTGTGGTGATGGACCATATCGACTCACGATGGAGCCCATATTCATGACCGCAGTCGGTGTAGCACCTAACCCAAAACCGCAGTGTCCGCTAGCGATCACCGCCGCATCGTAGTTGCCTCCCATCATGCGGAATGTTACGTAGTAAGTGAACATCGCCAACACTGCCGACTGAATAGCAAGAATAATAAGGAATGGGATCGCAAGATCGAAAATATTCCACAATTTCAAACTCATCAAGGCCATGGCAAGAAATAGAGATAGTGCAACCGTGCCAAGAATATCAACGGTTTCTAAATCAACCTTGCGCGCCTTCGTCACTTCCATGATGTTAGTGATAACAACACCAATAAACAGCGCATAAACAAAATCGGGAATCATTAACCACTTGATGTCAAAACTGCTTACCCAACTCTCGAGATACTTCGCGCCTGTCACGCAAAGTAGAATGATGGACAAGCTTTCAACGACTCTTTTCGCTGTGACACGATCTTCCTCATGTTCGTTGTACGTCACCAGTTCAGGGAAACTCTGATGACTTTGATTGGTGCGTCCGTATTCCGATTCCAAGTTGTGTTTGTTTAGTAGCTTTTGTGCAACAGGGCTGCCAATAATCCCGCCCATCACCAAGCCAAATGTAGCAGAAGCCATTGCCACCTCTAGAACATTATGCAAACCATACATTTCTTGAAAAGTTTGCGACCACGCAGCTCCAGTTCCATGTCCGCCAGAAAGCGTAATGGATCCGGCGATCAACCCCATGAGTGGATCTAACCCCAACGCTGTTGCTAAGGACACGCCGACCGCATTTTGGATAAGAATGTAGACCGATGCCACAACTAGGAAGATGAAAACCTTCGCACCGCCTTTAATCAGTTGGGTGTAATTTGCCGCTAAGCCAACGGTTGCAAAAAACATCAGCATAAAGACGTTTTGAAGTGGTAAATCAAAGGAAACATCCACACCGTTTAAGTGCATCGTCGTGATGACGCAAGCGACCACTAGACCACCAACAATTGGCTCTGGAATATTAAATTTTTTTAAGGTTGGTAACTTGGTATTGATGAACTGCCCTAAAAACAACACGCAAATTGCGACGAGGAACGACTCCTGTGGGCCGATAGATATTACCTGATTCATGAGACCTCTTTACTCTACTCTTTCTCATTCATTGAGCACGCGCTCAACGTGAGATAGGTGCCTAAGCCAGTCAGATTGCCTCTCGAAACTTTTGTTTTCTAGGCCTCTTTGACCATTGATTCTCATCAAGTAAGAAATAGGCAGACCTAAAATTATGCTAATTATCATTCAGTGAGAATATTCATTTAGAACAGGCGATAAGTGTATTGATGGGAAGAGAAAAACAACACTTCTCAACTTATGAGAAGCAATTAATTTCCATATTAAACAAAACCTCAAAACAACGACCACATAGGTGGATATTTAGAGCGAATGAGACAGGCGGATACACTAGGTTTTAAATTATTACTTTCTCTCTAATGCACTAGGTGTTATACATATATATAACACCATCTCAACCAAGAGATTCACTCATGACTAATTGGCATGATCGCCAACCGATATTTCGACAGTTGGCAGACCAGATCACGCAGCAAATACTGCAAGGTGTCTGGCAAGAAGGCGATGCTCTGCCCTCCGTCCGTAGCATCTCTGCAGATATGAAAATTAACCACCTCACCGTTATGAAAGGCTATCAATTGCTTGTTGATGACGGGCTAGTGGAGAAAAAACGCGGTCAAGGTATGTTTGTCGCTTCAGGAGCAAAGCTCAAATTACTCGCAGACGAGAAGGCACGTTTTCTTCAGCAACAAATTCCGCAGATAGCCGACACAATACAGCGTCTGGATATGTCACTCGACGAATTCATTCAACAACTAAAACCACACTTGAAAGGTGACCAATGAGCGCATTAGTCAGTGTAAACAACGTATCCAAGCAATATCAGCAACAAGGAGAAGCACTGCATGAAGTGAGTTTCGACCTACATGCAGGACAAGTACTTGGCTTACTCGGCCATAATGGCGCAGGTAAATCAACGCTTATTAATGCCCTACTCGGTGCACATGAATATCAGGGCACTATTCGTATCAACGGATTTGAACCCATTATGCAACGCGACAAGATAATGCAGAGCTTATCCTACATCTCGGATGTCAACGTTCTGCCAGATTGGATGACCGTTGCTCAACTGCTTAACTATACCGAGGGCGTGCATCCAGGGTTCAATCGCGCCCAAGCAGATACGCTACTTCGTCAAACGGACATCAAACCTCGTGCGCGCATCAAATCTTTATCCAAAGGGATGAAGGTGCAATTACACCTCGCGATTGTGATCGCGACCAACACCCAAATCCTCATATTGGATGAACCGACACTCGGGTTAGATCTCGTGTATCGCGAGACGTTTTATCGTCACTTATTGGAATGGTTTCACGACGGCGAGCGCGTGTTGATCATCGCCAGTCATGAAGTATCAGAGATTGAGCACTTGCTGACAGATGTTCTGATTCTTAAGCATGGTCGCCCCGTTCTGCAAACCTCGATGGACAGTATCAGTGAAGACTATTTCATTCTTGAAGCCAACGACGAGCACCGCACACAAATTGAAGCGATGAACCCACTCTCGTCACAAAAAGGCCTCGGTTCAACGAAATGGTTACTCAAAGCCCAGTATGCCCAACAAGCAGAAACAATGGGTTCCATCCATGGGGTGAAGTTAGCGGATCTATTTTTAGCATTGCAGAAGGAGGCAGCGTAATGCGTTCAGTTGTCGCGATGTTGCAAAAAGAGTGGTTAGAAAACCCTCTTGTTTTACGTATTCCACTGTTTGTGTTGGCGTGTGGAGTTATTCTCTTTGTGAGTTTAATGAGTAACGATACTCTACAACACAATATGTTTTTCCAAATGAGCTTTGGTGGCGATGTCAGTGACATTCACAAAGAGCTTGGTGATGACGTCAATATGTTGATTACCGGAGGAGCAGGGCTGCTGTCTATCTTGTTAGCCGTTCAGTACTTCCCAAGAACGCTACGCAAAGAACGGGCGGAAGGCAGCATTATGTTTTGGCGCAGTATGCCTGTCAGTGACATAAAAACCCATTTAGTGAAGCTAGGGTTTGGCTTATTGGTGATTCCGCTCGTCTGCTCGGTGCTCGTACTCGCTGCAAATTTAATGTTGTGGTTGCTGAACATCTCTACTGATCACCAATTGGCTTTATTGTACCGCCAAGCCTCGTTAGGTTACGTGCTGCTGCATTGGGGAGAGTTTTTAATCAGAATGTTGTTCGCCGGTATTCTGCTGTTACCGCTGGCATTAACTGCGATGGCTATTTCACAAAAAGTGAACTCACCACTGGTCATTTTGTTTATCGCCATTTATGCGCTACGTTGGATGCCTATCGCACTTTTTGGTTACTACGGGCTAGATCACTTTTTCTCCGAAGTGCTTTACCTTCCGCTGCACGCCATTATTACACCAAACCCATTCAATACCATTCCTCAAGCGGGTTGGTTAAACGTTGGCATTTACGCCTTCATTGGTATTCTTGGTTGGACAGCTAGCCTCAAGTTCAGCCGAACCATTCAATAATCCGTCGTCCGATAAACGGCCAAAATCGAGCCATAAAAAAACGGTCACAACCTGTGTTGTGACCGTTTTTATTTCGACCTTAGGAGATCATGAACTTAAATTTAACCAAGGAATGAAATGTAACCTTGTAAAATGATTAAGTTAACGATGTCGATAAAGAAAGCCCCCACAATTGGCACCACCATAAATGCCTGCGGCGACGGGCCAAATCGGTTAACGATTGAACCCATGTTCATTACGGCTGTTGGGGTTGCACCCAAGCCAAAACCGCAGTGCCCCCCTGCAATAACCGCAGCATCGTAGTTGCTTCCCATCACTTTGAACGTAACATAGTACGTAAAGATAGCTAAGACGACAGACTGCACAGCTAAAATAACCAAGAATGGAATCGCTAGATCAAAGATATTCCATAACTTCAAGCTCATCAGAGCCATCGCTAGGAACAGAGATAGCGATACCGTACCTAACATATCGACCGTTTCGGCATCTAACTTACGAATCTTGGTCACTTCCAAGAAATTCGTAATGATCACACCAATGAATAGCGCATATACGAAGTCTGGAATCATCAGCCATGAGATTTCATACGTGCTTACCCATTGCTCGACATACTTGGCCCCAGTAACACAGATCAGTAGGAAGAAGAGTTTCTCCACAACTTTTTTCGCCGTTACTTTATCTTCTTCGTATTCATTGTAAGTCACCAACTCCGGGAATTTCTCGTGAGTTTTGGCATCTCGACCACCACGACCATACTCAGACTCTATGCTGTTCTTTTCCACCAGACGCTGCGCTACAGGGCTACCAATGATACCGCCGATGATCAAACCAAAAGTCGCTGATGCCATTGCAATTTCTAAGACGTTATCCAATCCATACACGTCTTGAAAGGTTTGTGACCACGCAGCACCTGTACCATGACCACCTGACAGAGTAATCGAGCCAGCAATTAACCCCATCAAAGGATCTAAACCGAGCGCCGCCGCAAGTGAAACGCCAACGCCGTTTTGTATGATGATGTAAAACGATGCGACAGCTAAGAAGATAAAAACCTTCGCACCTCCTTTCATCAACTGAGTGTAATTTGCGGCCAAACCAACTGTCGCAAAAAACATTAACATAAACGTATTTTGTAATGGCAAGTCGAACTCTAAATCGATGCCGTTGAAATGAAGAGCAGTAATCATGCAGGCTACAATAAGACCACCTACAATCGGCTCAGGTATGTTGAATTTCTTTAAAATCGGTAGCTTAGCATTAATAAAATGCCCCAGGAAAAGCACACTGATTGCGACCAAGAAGGACTCCAGTGCACCTACAGATATTAAATGATTCATATCGCCTCTTATTATTGTTCTCTTCATTCTCCGTAATGAATGAGTGTTAGTTTAACCTTCGTTCAATAGCAAATTTTCTCGCTTTATTGTTTCGAAAATACTCAAAAAGTTGGTGTAGATGCGCCTTAGGCTAGTTTAAGGGGCGCTCCTTAAGCGATGTGTCAGTTTTTACGCTGTTAGCAAGCCCTTAAATGTGAAAGGAGCTGATACAGCTCCTTCAAATGGCCCCTCGCAATACCTGTGCGTTATCGCTTGGGGTGTTGTGTTGTGAGTAAATTCTGGGTGACACTTTCTGAACCACTTCGGGCTCCCTTACTTAAACAGAATGTGTCAATTACTATCAAACAAAGTTCCTTCCCGTTGTAACCGCTAAACGCCGAGAGCGCGTTCAAAACAATTGGGTTTGCCTGTTCCTGTCGTAGCTTTTCAACTCTGGCTCATGGTGTATAAACGAGCCGAATCCAAGGAAACTCTCAGGCTGCAACAAACGTTTTCGTCACAACGGAGCAGGATTATAACATATCGCTGATAATTTTCTTCAATTCAGTGACATTCACCAACCCCATGGTTAAACATTGCAATGATTAACTGCCTATTATCATTTTCACAGATAAAGATCGAAGCACAGTTACTCAGTAAGCTTCTTAGAAAACGATGCATAGCTAATAACTTCACCGCCGTTCTTATCCAAGAGGTCTTGATAAACGCCCTAGAGAACCAAGCAGCCGAAATATGCGATGTTATCATGATTGCTTTTCGAGACCGACGTCCCGACTTTGGCTATGAGTACAACCCCAACTATGCATCAGACAAAAACATGTATAATTTTTTATACAAGTTATTCAATAACAAGAGTCCCACATGAACATTCATTCGCTTTGCCCTGCGCTATTACTCAGCGTCGTCTCATCAGCTACAGCATCTGAAAACATTCGTATTCAATATTCTCCCATAGAAACAACTCATGAAAAAATCGCCCAACAATCGATTCAAAGCAGCGATGTAAACACCATCTTTGTTGAGCTGTCTCAGGCCTACTTTCCATTTGATAAAGCTCTCACGCTGGTTTACGGCGGAGAAGATGGTCCAATGTATGATCCTGATACACACACAATATACGTTCCTTACACTTTTTATTTGGAGTCGCTCAATTACTTCTCCAATAATCAGTATGAAGAACGCTTCGGAAAATCCCCAAAAACAGGGGCGCTAGATACGTTATTGCACACTTTACTTCATGAAGCTGGACATGCTTACATCGAAGATCAAAGCATCCCTGTTCTCGGAAAAGAAGAAGATGCGGTCGATAATTTTGCCACTATTTTAATGATTGACTTCCTAGAAGATGGCGCAGATATGGCCATTAGCGCCGCCGACATGTTCGCATTCGAATCCGACGACAGACCGGACTACTACGATTTTGGCGAGTACATTGACGAACACAGCTTTGATTTGCAGCGTTACTTTTCAACGTTATGTCTGGTGTACGGTAGTGATCCTGAGCAATACAAAGCCTTACTCGATGAAGTAGAAAAAGACTACCTGCGTGATCGCAAAGAGTTCTGCCAATTCAATTACGGCAACATTCGCGACAATTGGCTGCATTACTTGCAAAACAATGAACCAAAAGAAAATTCGCCACGTAAAAGCGATTAGAAAATCTCAAATAAGAAAACCGCAATGACAAAACTCACCATATTTTATGACGGAACCTGCCCGCTTTGTGCCAAAGAGATGAAGGCGCTAAAACAACGCGATTCCAAGCAGCACATCAAAACCGTCGATATCTATAGTGATGCATTCGCAGATTATCCGCAGATCGATCCTGAACAAGCCAACACCATTTTGCACGCCCTCAACGAAAAGGGGGAGCTTCTGCTTGGGTTGGACGTGACTCATCGTGCGTGGCAATTAGTTGGTCGCGGTTGGCTCTACGCTCCACTGCGTTGGCGCCTCGTTAAACCTGTTGCTGACTGGCTTTACCTCAAATTCGCAAAGAATAGGTATCGCGTCTCATATTGGTTAACAGGGACTTCTCGTTGCAATAGTGGGTCGTGTTCACGTTAATTGTGATCCCGCTTAAAAATGCTACGACCTTCGTCTAGATTTACAAATTTCCAGTACTTCTGATTGAGTAACTCGGTTAATCTCTAAGCATTACAACAATAAGTATTAACACTTTTATCAGGCAAGCTTATTCAGCTTGTCACTTGTAACGCTGCGCCGAGAGAAGGACGTCTCTATGAATCTGACGATCAGAAAACGACTATATATCCTTTCAATAATTCCAATTCTAACTATGGCAATAGGCATGATGTGGTTCACCTACGTACAAACCACGGCCTACAACGAGCACGAGATTGAGCAAACTCGAAGTCGAATGATGGAGATGAAAAAAGCCGAACTCAAAAGCTACGTACAAATGGCGCGTTCCGCTGTCGAGCCGCTACTCGCACAAAATGCCCCACTGGAAGAGGCTCTGCCTATCTTGAAACAACTAGAGTTTGGTCAATCCGGCTACATCTTTGGTTATGATTCAAAAGGCGTTCGTGTCGTGGTGGGTAAAAACACCAAAGGCATCGGGGAAAACTTCTATAACTTGCAGGACAAGAAAGGCAATTACCTGATTCAGGATTTGATCAAAAATTCCAAAACTGGTGAGTTCACGACTTATTACTTCCCGAAACTCGGTCAGAACGAAGCACTACCGAAATTGAGCTACTCGGTCTTTATTCCTGAATGGGATTTAATGTTGGGTACAGGCTTCTACACGGACGATATCGACGCCATTGTGGCAAACATGGAAGAAGCCGCGCATCAGGCCCTCAACACCACACTGACGGCTATTGCTCTGTTCTGTGTTTCGATTGCAGCCATCGTAGCGGTCTTCGCGGTGTTTGTTAACCGCAGCATCATGAAGCCTATCGAGCAGTTTGATGCTTCAATTCACTCTTTCGCGCAAGGCGATGCAGACTTAACCGCGCGCATGGAAGAATCAAGCGTGCCGGAATTCACTCAGTTGAGCCGTAACTTCAATATCTTTGTTGAAAGCCTGCAAGGCATCATCAAGAGCGTGAGCCACGTAGGGCAAGAAGTGGTTTCAGAAACCAACGACATGTCACAGCGAGCATCGCAAGTGGACGAATTGGCTTCTGGTCAGCGTGAAGAGACCGAACAAGTCGCAGCGGCAATGACCGAGATGACAGCAACGGCGCACGAGATTTCCAGCAACGCTAACCAAGCGGCGCAATCCGCCAAAGACGCCGATGAAAATTCACAGCAAGCGAAACACATTGTTGATTCCGCAGCAAACTCTGTCGAAGCGCTCGCTCTAGAAGTATCGGAAGCCAGCACAGTGATTTCTCGTTTAGAGAGCGATGTACAAAACATCTCTTCTTCGCTAGAAGTGATTCAAGACATCGCCGAGCAAACCAACCTATTGGCACTAAACGCAGCCATTGAAGCAGCCCGTGCAGGCGAACAAGGTCGCGGCTTCGCAGTCGTTGCCGATGAGGTCCGTAAACTGGCGAGTCGCACTCAAGACAGCACAGGCGAAATTCACCAAATGATTGAGCAGTTGAAGTCTGGCTCGGATGCAGCAGTGAAAGCCATGGGTTCAAGCCAAGCGCGTGGTGAAGCAACCGTTGAGGAAGCACGAGCAGCCTCTGCCGCACTGCAAGAAATCCAAGCCGCGATTGCTAACATCATGGACATGAACACCCTGATCGCAACGGCAACTGAAGAGCAAAGCCAAGTTGGGCAAGAGATTTCACAACGCATCGAAGTCATCTCTCAACAAAGCAGCCAATCGGCGCACCTTGCCAACCAAAACCGAGCAGGCAGTGGCAACCTTAACCACAAAGCTAACGAGCTGTACGACTTGGTCGGCCGCTTTACGGTTTAAAGCTTTCCTCACCCATTCACCATGCAAACAGCGACGCCAAAACGTCGCTGTTTTTATTTCTGCTATCCTCATACGACTTAGCTATAATGCCGCCAACTTAGCACCTACAAGGGCAAAACCAGATGATTATTATGACCACCAATTTCGGTGACATCGAGATTGAACTGAACCTAGAACGAGCGCCAGTTAGCTCAAAGAACTTCAAAAAATACTGTGAAGATGGCTTCTACAACGGCACCATTTTCCACCGCGTTATCGATGGCTTTATGATTCAAGGTGGCGGTCACACCGAAGACATGGCAGAAAAGCCAACGCGCGCACCAATCGCGAACGAAGCAAACCGTGGTCTTAAGAACCTTGTTGGCACTATCGCAATGGCACGAACCGATGCACCGCACTCTGCAACAGCACAATTCTTCATTAACTTGGAAGACAATGATTTCCTAGACCACACCGCTACTACCAACCTAGGCTGGGGCTACGCCGTGTTTGGTAAAGTGACCGCGGGTATGGATGTCGTAAACCGCATCGCGAAAGTGAAAACGACCTCTAAACTTGGTCACGATGATGTGCCATGCGATCCAATCATTATTGAGAAAGTGACAGTCAGCGAATAAGCCCATTCGCCTCTTCGGAGAAACCGTCGCTATAAAACGAAGAAAGCGCCTAACGTCTGATGACTTAGGCGCTTTTTGTTTTTATGACTCAGCCGATTAGTTTGGCTTGTGCCAGAGTTATTGATAGAAAAGCTCGGCTTTTGCTCCGACTAAATCAAGCTCGGAGCCTTGAAAATCAGCCAGATATTCAACAACAAGGTTGTACCCAACCCAATACCCCATGTATTTCGGCCAGCGGCTTTCATCGCTGCCAAGAAAGTAAGCATCGAAGTTGTAATCTAGGCTGGTCAGCTTGTCTTTCATTTCAGCGTAGAAAGGGCGCCAATCTTGATCTTTGATTTGCTCAAACAAACTCGGAGTGACGCCGCCATTCACCTTACGTTCGAAGTGACAAGCTAACCCTTCCATAATTAGTACATCACCAAGTGCAACGCCACTTTCTCCCGCTCGCATACGGAACAGGTGATGCAACTCATGCGCTAACACCGCAGCTAGTTCTTTCTCAATAACGTTTTTAATATCAGTACGTTGAGTATCAAGCAGAATCTCTACACGATAGGCACTTAAGCAATAGCCACCAATCCCCGTCTGCGGTACGTCATTGCGATCAAACGGGCTAATGGTGAGGTCAATGTTACTCAAATCAAAGTAACTAGAAAGTTGTGAGCTCAGATCATCAAGTTTCTGATGCAAATACTCAGAGATTGGAGACAGTTCTCCCGTCGCATTTAACAGGGTTACGCGATAACTCATTTATCTTCCTTGATAATGTGGGTTAAGAGCAGCGAGTTTACAGTGTAAAGAGTGAGCAGTTCTAGCGATTACATCCCTTTGAACAAACTTTGAGATGCACGACTCACCGGAAGCTTAGTTTCTCCAACGTGAACAAACATTCTTCCAGCAAAGTCTTTGTTTACTTTGCTAATTTTGCACACTTGCACAACGCTTGAACGGTGTACTTGCCAGAACTGTTCTGGGTTAAGCTGCCCTATCAACTCTTTCAACGATGTGCGAATCAAATACTCCTGCACTTTGCCTTGTCCTTGTTGGGCATACACAGAAACGTATTTTTCTTCCGCTTTGAAATACAACACATCAGACGTGGCGATCAGATGAATGTCTTCCCCTTGCGTCGCTTTGATCCACTGAAGATATTGCGGCGTTTGTGGCGCGGATAATTGCTGCAACTGCTCTAACAGGCTGCTCATCTGCACATTACTGCTTTCTTGCTCTCGCTTAGCAAGGCGTGCTTTCACTCTTTCACACGTCGTCAGGAGGCGCTCATCCGAGATAGGCTTGAGCAAATAATCGGCGGCATTTTGCTCAAAAGCTTTGATGGCGTAATCATCGTACGCTGTGACAAACACAATCAAAGGTGGATTGGCGAGTTGATTGAGTTTTTGCGCTAATGTCATACCATCCAAAACTGGCATACGAATATCGAGAAACGCAATATCAGGTTGACTTTGCTCAATGGCTTGCAACGCTTGTTCACCATCGGCGACTTTGGCTATCACCTCTAGCTCTGGCCACACTTCAGCTAGGCTTTTATCAAGATGACGCCTCAATAACGGTTCATCATCAGCAATAATGGCAGTAAACCCTGTATTCATTCCTTTCTTCCTTGATTACGATTCCATTGGCCAGCGCAAGCGAACACAAACGCCACCCTGAGCAGACTCACTGATAGAAACCTCTCCTTGACCTGCGAACAAAGCTTCAACTCGCTGCTTGAGATTACTTAGACCCACGCCAGACCCCATGTGCCCACTCACGTGATTCAAGCCAACACCTGTGTCTCTGACTTCAATCTTCAAGTTCTGTTGTTCGCGCTTAATGAGTAAGCTGACTTCGCCACCTTCTCGCTTCGGTTCAATACCATGGATGATGGCGTTTTCGATTAAAGGTTGGAGCATCATCGGCGGTAACTCGGTTCTGCCTAGTCCCTCTTCAACCTCAATCTTGTAGCTGAGTCGGTCACCCAAACGGGTTTGTTGGATGCTTAAGTAAGCCTCAAGTAACGCCGTTTCATTGTCTATGGTGGTGTGTTCTTCGCGTGAGCTTTTTAGCGTTGCTCGCAGCAGCGCGGTCAACTGTTCTAGCATCAGCTTGGCTTTATCGACATCTTGCGACATGAGCGCGCTGATATTCGCCAAGGTATTGAATAGAAAATGCGGTTCAATCTGGCTTTGCATCTGCTTAAGCTGACTCAGCAAGAGCGCACGATCTTGCTCTGCTTTCTCGCGCTTGATGGCTTCCAACTCTCGTTGAGCAACCGCCTCTTTCTCACGCGAGTAAAAATAGAAATAACACATACCGCTAAACAGTAATCCCATTAAGCCAACAGGGATCATATCGGAGATACCAAAATACTCTCCGAGCCAAAATTGCGCATTAATCACCCCAAACAATAAACAGGCAACAAGCGAACACACCACTTCTATTATACGTGGGATGGTTGGAAATAAACGGTCAATCAACCATGAGAAGAAGATAGCCGAATAGCCAAATCCAAAGCTAACCGCCACATGAATGTAAAATGGACCGCCCCAAACCGAGAGCGTCATTGCTGCGATAAAGAGACAAAATGCCGTGGTCACTAATAAGCTACGCGGCCATCCACTTTTCACCACTGATTTTGCTGAACACATTTAGAATTTCCCTTTGATGTTAAATACAATCATATGCTTATCATTGATTTGTGCGTAAGCAGATTGGTCGTCTCCGGTTAAAAAGCGTGCGGCAACTTCCACTTCTACACTTTGATCACCATTATCAATCCATTGGTAGTTAAGCCACTGCGTGATAATCACACCACCATCTTGTGGCGACAACATCACATCCAACGTAGGGGTTACATCACTTAGCCAGCCCATATCCGCTTTACCGTTCCATGCAGCCCACGCTTCCACATCCCAACTCCAGTGCAGCATTACGTTATGCTGAACGATATTGGCATGCTGAAACCCTTGGGCATAGCTTGTCGCAAGTAGAGCGCTGCTAGCCAACAGAGAGTTGTTAGGTTCAGGGATCTGAGAGAGTAATTCGCCACGCTCTATTGCTTGTTGCCATTCGCTTTTCGACCATGCTCGGCTGTCGTACCAATATTCAGCAATCACGTTGTGTCCGGCTTGGTTTGCCCAGTTCACCCCAACTAAGGCTTGGAATGCGCAGCCCTGCTCCTCAACCGAAACAGGTTGGTAGAGATCATCCTGCTGAAACTGATAGCCGACACTTTGCTTTTGCCACAGCATTGCTCCGTGCATGGCGATGGATTCATCCCACACCGCAATGGCACTGGCGCCAAGCAAACCTCGGCGCACATCATCGTAATAACCAATCAGCTGATATTCTGTGTCACCCACCAGCGCATAACGACGAATACCAATACCTTGTTGCTCTGCGGCTTGATCAAGTGCACTTTGGTTTTGTTGCCCCCAGCTTGAATCGGTCGCAATGACGGTCCACTCGCCGGCCATATCATAGTGTGAAAGTGAAAACACACCCGCCCCCTCTTCTGCGACTAAGCCAACAGGGTTTTGTCGATAAGGCTTAAACAGATCCAAATGTCGGTAGCCATAACCGACGCCCCAATCCACACGCAACTTACCTAAACTCACATCCAGAGTGGTATCACCGACTTGCCATTCCCCTAGCCAAGCCAGCTCTCTAATCAGCAACTGGTTATCAGCTTCACTCCACCAGTCACTCTCACCTTGTTGATTGAGGTACAAACCTTGGCTATACAGAGCGAACAAACCACTGAAGTTCTGATAATTCACCTGCACATCCAACAGTGCATTAAGTGAATCACGAGAACTGCTCTGCGCCTGCATAAATGCGCTATCACGCTGCTTGACCGTTTCGTAACTGACAGCCCAATCCCACTCAAAACTCAGTTCATCATTGGCAAAAGCAGGGGCTGACGCGCCCACACACAATGAGGCAGCAATCAACAAACTGGTGCTTTTGTTAAGGTTAGGCTGGTGCGATTTCATGTAACTTCCTTGCTCGTTTTCATGGTTCTATTTACGGAGTTCAGGCTAAAGCTGAGTCGTATTGGCTTTAGGCAGATAGCTTGGGTTGTAGAACTTGTTATCCAGTTGCCAAGGCACGATTTCTTGATACTCGATAACGGTCTTTTTGCTCGGCTGAATGCTATCGAGCAAGGTCATCTCACTGACGTAGTCTTCACCGTTGTCAGTTGCACGTCCGTATTGCGCTTGCTTGGCGAGTTTGCCAGAGCGCAAGTAAAGATCAGCTTTAATTGGAAACGCATCTTGCTCAGACAACCACAAGTCGATCTTCTGATAGCTCGCCCCTTTGGTTTTCGCGGTTAAAGCAAGGTGATAAGCCGCGACACTTTCCCCGTTTACCGAAACGGTTTCTGTCGCTTTCCATTCACCTTGATAATCTTGGCTCCACGTCAGCGTTGAGATGTCGCCGATAGACGCTTCACCAAGCAGCTTTTGCATTGGCGTAATGCGAATCGGACGGCGGCTCTTCGGCATTTGTAGCCAATAGTTGTCGCCCATCATCAACATCTTTTGCCCTGCTTCAACCGCCGATTTGAATACCACCAGCGATTCACGATTTGGACGCGTGTACACGTGGTAAAGGCGAGTTTTATCTAATTCTTGGTCTTGATATAAGCGCACCAGTGACACCACTTTGGAGGAATCATCTTGCAAGCGGTAGCTGTCGGCTTTTTCAATCAATTGCGCGACTTGCTGTGCATCTAACGCTGTTTCATTCGCACTGGCATTCATGCTTACAACGCCGCTTGCCGTCAGCAATGCAATTGGTAATAGTGATTTGAAATTAAACATAAATCAGTGCCTCCGTAATTGGCTTGTTCACCCCTTTGCGCGCCGAGAAAAACGCCGCAACCAAACAAATCATCAATACTGCGAATCCTGCGACAGCCACCAGCTCCCAAGAGAAGTAAATCGTTAATGGGTAACCTTCTGTGCGTCCTGGCGGTGGCGGCATTTGCACATCCACGACCATCAGTAAGACGGTAACTAACCCAGTAAACAAAGCGCCAATTAAGCTGCCAATAACCGCAAGCAACCCTGCTTCGCGCAAGAACCCAGCAATGATTTCGCGAGGGTAGCTACCAAGTGCTGACAAGGTGCCGATTTCACGGGTGCGTTCCGTGACCGACATGGTCATGGTGTTAAACAGCGCGACAAATACCACCAGTGCCATTACTGCGCCCATGATGCCGAAGATACGGTCGTACAAATCTTTCACTTTGAGATAGAAGAACGCACGTTCTTGCCAAGGCGTGATCTCAATATCTTGCTCGCCAAAGTTCTGCTTTTGCTTACTCAGAACCGAAGCCACTTGTTGCTCGACTTGGCTCGTTAAACTGGTGTCGAACAGGAAGACCGATAACGCGCTGACTTTGTCTGAGCCCAACAACGATTGTGCGCTGTTGATGTGCACGTAAAGCTGGCGTTTATCAAGCTCAGGCACGCCTGTTGAATAGATGCCACGAACTTTGAAGTCATACGCGTTCAATGCGCCGTCGGTAGTGGTCGCCAGCAAGGTAATCCAGTCGCCAACGTGCACGCTTAGGTTGTTCGCCAAATCAACACCGAGCATCACTTCTGGCTCCGCTGGGTCATAACGCGATGCATGAATGTTGGACAGCGTCTGCCCTTCGCGCACATCCAAAAACGGTCCTTTCATATCGAATTCACGTTCGTTCACGCCAATGCCAATAAAGATAGATGATTTGTTACCGTTGGAAATCAAACCACTGAACTCAACTCGTGGTTGCACACCTCGCACTTCATTCAACCCAATCAATTGCTTGGTAATGTCGTCTGCATGAGTTAAACCGTTACTCAGTGGCATCTCTTCTTCTTTGGCGAAGTAACCCGGTGTGGTTAACGTCAGATGCCCCGTGTCACGCGCTGTCGACTCTTTCAAACTGTCGTAGGTGTACAGACCAAAACCGCCCGCACTGGTTAACGCAAACACGGCAATGGCAATGATCAACATCGACAACAAACTGCGACGGCGATTGCGTTGCAGGTTCAACCAAGCAAGGCGAACCGAAACGGGAATTAGCTTGCCCATGAAACCTCCTCCACACTTGCGTGCGTTTGGGTGATTTTGCCATCCACCAACTCAATGGTTCGATCGCAGCGAGATGCCATACGAGGGTCGTGTGTGGCGACGATAAAAGTGGTGCCAAGCTCGTGTCCGAGCCCTTTCATGATATCGATGACCTTATTGGCAGTTTGGCTATCAAGGCTTGCAGTGGGTTCATCGGCAATCACCAACGCCGGTTTGTGTACTAACGCACGAGCAATTGCCACACGCTGCTGCTGACCTCCCGACAAGTTATCGGGCATGTGATGAATAAACTCGCCCAAGCCAACGTGTTCTAGCATTTGTGTGGCGAGCTCGGTTTGTTCTGCTTTTGAAAAGCCGTTGAGATGCAGCGGATACGCCACGTTCTCTAGCGCCGTCATCACGGGCACAAGATTGAATTTTTGGAACACAAAGCCAAGCTTTTCGCGGCGCATTTTCGCCGCTTGCATTTGTCCGGTTGGGTATGGGCTGCCTGCAAATGTCACCTGACCTTGGTATTGAGTATCCAGCATGCCAAGCACGTTAAGTAAGGTGCTTTTGCCTGAGCCAGACGGTCCGCATAATGCCACCATTTCGCCGGAAAACACTTCACCAGACACGTCTCGCAATGCACGTACCGTTTGGCTACCAAGGGCGTAATCACGGCTAAGTTGATTAAATACGATCATGGCGCCTCCCTAATATTTCGCTAACAACGCTTTTGCGGTTTGCGTTTCTAGATTGCTATCACCTAACTGCTCCATTTGCGCCAACCATGTTTTGGCTTGTTGAACATCTTCAGCTCTTAGTGCTGCTTCAATGGCGTAGCGATAAATCCAAGACGTTGCGGCGAAAGGTTGCTGACTAAAACTCGGTTCATCGAGCAGAGAAAGGTACAGCTCGTAGCCACGCTCAAAGTGATTGAACATGTCTGGCAGAGAGGTAAACGTAGTAGCTGCCATGGCGGTGGCTAATTGGTATTCCGGCAAGCCTTGTAAGCGCTGTTGCTCTTGCAGTGGAACTGGCTGATTCGCCATTAAATCCAAACCTTTTTGGATAGTGGCAAGACCGCGCTCGGTGAACTTCATCTTGTTCCAAGGCATAAACGCCTCACGACCTTGCAACGTCTCCGCACTGCCCAAGTAAACCAAGGTCACCGGCGTTGCGCCTTGCTCTTCGAGTTGTTTGGATAATTCGCCGTAAACGGTATCAACTAAGCCAGAGTCACCTTGCGCTGCTTGGTTGAATTGACTGAGTGTGCGCTCACTTGGATTAGCCAGAGCCAGATTGCTGCTAAGTGCAAATGCGGCGATAAACGTACTTGCCAGTTTAAGAGCTTTGATTGAGCGAGATTGAGAAACCATCATGTACTGTCCTTAGTTGAACGTGATTTGATGGTTTCAGATTAAGGGAGAAGGTCGCACGCTGCTTTTGCATGCGACCAATGGCAGTTATGCAGAGTGAATGGTATTGAGAGAGGATGAATGACATTCACTTAAACAGAAAATACAATTCCGCTCATTCGTAACGCTACATTTTTACGGCAGTCACAATAAAAACACTAGCTTAAAATCTGAGGCTAGTGTATTTATCCATCTCACAACTACCCATAACAGACAGTGTCGCACTCTCCTTTCTTACACACCTTTGCATGGTGTCTGTTGTTTCCGAATCGAGATTCTTAGCATCGGAATAGTTTGAACTCTTCGAGTTTTAGTTGTTTTCGCACTCAAAATAGGTGCGTTATTAGGTCGTTGAAAATGAATAAGCGTTATTTCCCAAGAGTTGATTTGCCACTGCTAATGGCGATCATTCCGATCATGCTGTTAAGTTCGCTCACTCTCTGGAGTGCCAGTAGCTTTAATGAGGCGATGCTCTTCAAACATTTGGCGCGCTGCGGACTGACATTAGTTTGTATCTTGGTCATGTCCTCGATTCCAGCGTCCAGCTATCAGCGCTCAGCTCCATATCTCTACATTATTGCGGTTGCTCTGCTACTTGCTGTCGCTTTATTTGGTGATAGCACCAATGGCTCTCAACGTTGGCTCGATATCGGCTTCTTCCGCTTTCAACCGTCTGAGCTAATCAAACTTTCCATTCCAATCATGATCGCCTGGATGCTGCATATTGAAGGAGGTCGACCAGACAGTCGGAAAATTGCGTTTTGCTTACTTATTACAATGATTCCTGCTGGGTTAATCGCGCTACAACCGGACTTAGACGGTGCAGTTTTTACCATCATTTATGCATTGTTCGTTTTGTTTTTGGCTGGCATGAGCTGGAAAATAATCTGCGGGTTTATTGCGAGCATTTTAACGTTAACACCTATTTTATGGTTCTTCGTTATGGAAACCTATCAAAAGAGCCGTGTAACACAGTTCTTGCACCCTGAGTCCGATCCACTGGGTTCGGGCTACCAAATCATCCAATCTTTGATTGCGATTGGCTCAGGCGGTATGAAAGGCAAAGGTTGGATGAATGCAACGCAGGGAACACTTGGCTTTATTCCAGAAAGTCATACGGACTTTATTTTTTCGACCTATGCGGAAGAATGGGGCTTTGTTGGCAGTTTAGTCTTACTCGCATTGTACTTGTTTATTACTGCACGCGTTATGTTGCTTGCATGTCAGTCTGACCACTTTTTTAGTCGGCTGGTAAGTGGCGCATTAGCGATGAGCTTTTTTCTGTATACTTTTATCAATACGGGCATGGTGAGTGGCTTGTTGCCAGTAATGGGTAGCCCACTTCCCTTCTTTAGCTATGGCGGCACGGCGATGCTAACTCAAGGTATCTGTTTTGGTGTAATCATGTCGCTGTGTTATTCCAAATATCGTAACGCATAGCTCTGCTTGAGAAAAAGCGATCAAAAAAAGGCTTCCCTGAGGAAGCCTTTTTACAACGATATAAGCGAATTAATTACAGCTCTGCGTTGTGGTAAACCTGCTGAACATCATCACAGTCATCTAGAAGATCTAGGAATTTCTGGAACTTCTCAGCATCTTCACCCGATACAGGCGTATGAGTTTGCGGAACGAATGTGATTTCTTCAACATCGATCGTTAGATCTGGGAATGCACCGTTAAGCGCAGTTTTTGTTTTGAAGAATTCAGTGTGAGGTGCGAATACAGTGATAACACCGTCTTCTAGCTCAACGTCAGTAACGTCTACGTCTTCCATCATTAGCGTTTCTAGGATGATTTCATCATCGTCGCCTTTGAACTGGAATACCGCTTGGTGGTCGAACATGTGAGAAACCGAGCCCTCAACACCAATTTTCGCACCGACTTTCACAAAGCATTGGCGTACATCTTGGAAAGTACGGTTGCCGTTGTCTGTTAGACAGTCAACGATAACGCTAGTACCGCCAGGGCCGAAGCCTTCGTAACGTGCAGGAGTGTAGTCTTCACCACCGCCACCGTTCGCTTTGTCGATCGCTTTATCGATAACGTGCGCAGGAACTTGGTCTTTTTTCGCTTTTGCGATCAGGTGTTTCAAAGACAAGTTCATGTCTGGATCACCACCACCGTTTTTCGCGCACATGTAAATTTCTTTACCGTATTTGGAATAAACTTTAATTTTCGCGCCTGCAGTTTTCGCCATAGAGGCTTTGCGCACTTCAAAACTTCTTCCCATCGGGATGTCTCTCTAAATTCAAATTTAATGCGAAGGATTTTAGCAAAAAGCGAAACCTTTTCAATTTCGCTTAGCAAAGGAATAGGGAGGTTACCTCATTCGTCACATTGGATTGAACCATTGCCACGGTTCGCGTTAAGCGACACCCATTACTCGTTTGTACTTTTCGACCGATTGCTGAAAAAACGCCTTTTCATCAGCATCGTTAATCTTGGACAACTGTTCTTCTATTGCTTCAGGACCAGATTTGGCCTCTCTGAGCTTCCAAACCAAAAACGACGCCTGCTTATCCAGTTCGATTTTGTTTTTTTCGTCAGGCGGCAATAGGGATAGATTAAACGACATTCACAGCCTCAAGGTACTTTAAATACTAGCCGGGCACTATATCACACAGAGTTACAATTACAGAATAGAAACGCACTTAACTTGATCGATTTCAAGTTAACTATTTAGGCACAGCGCTGATTTTCAGTGCTTTTGGCAAATGCTGTTCGAATATTTGTTGTAATCGAGTCTTGGTAACGGGTTTAGCCACGAACTCGTTCATCCCAACATCGAAGCAATGTTGCTGATCCTCTTTAATGACATTGGCACTTAGCGCAATAATTGGAACGTGTTTCCCCCACTCTCCCATTTTTCGAATTCGCTCCGTAGCAATAAACCCATCCATCACAGGCATTTGGCAGTCCATAAAAATCAAATCGAAAGGCTGCTGATCACACAGCTGCAATGCTTCTTCGCCATGGTTGGCAACACTCACTCGCACACCCAGTTTTTCTAACATGATGCGAACTACCTTCTGATTGACGATGGTATCTTCAACAACCAATACCCAAGGTTTATCATTATCTTGAGGGCTGATTTCGTTGTCTTCCGCTTTCGGGAAATCTAATACATTAAGTTGGTCGGTATAGGTCGATTGCGCATTTATTACAGCAACAGGAATCGAAAATTCAAAACAGCTTCCCAGCCCAAGCTCACTTGTTAGTTGTATTTCCCCTCCCATCAAGTTAACCAACTGTGCAGCTATCGCCAAACCAAGCCCTGTCCCACCATACTTTCTGGTGGTACTACCATCAGCTTGTTGGAAGCGTTCGAAGATTGCTTGTTGGTGCTCTTTCGCAATACCAATACCAGAATCCACAACCCGAAACCGGATATGAGCGGTCTCTCCATCAAGTCGAGATAACGCTACAAGAAGCTTCACATGGCCGCGCTCGGTAAATTTAATCGCGTTGCTCAACAAATTGTTCAGAACTTGTTTCAATCGTGTGGCATCACCTTGCACTTCCATTGGCAAGTGAGGATCAATATCGCTGAGCAGCTGTAAGTTTTTCTGCTTGGCTTTGACACTATGTAAACTGATGACATCGTCAAGTAGCTCGCGAAGATCATAGCTCGTGTATTCCAGCTCTACTTTGCCAGCTTCAACTTTAGAGAAGTCCAAAATGTCGTCGATGATCGTCATTAGTGAGTGAGAAGAACTGTCAATGATCTCTACAAACTCTTTTTGCTGGGGATCGAGGTCGGTGTCATTGAGCAACGACGACACACCAATAATGCCATTCATCGGTGTGCGGATCTCATGACTCATAGTGGCAAGAAACTCACTTTTCTTACGATTAGCGACTTCTGCCCTATCGCGTTCAGCCTCTAACTCAGTCTGGTGCTCTTTCACTTTCTCAACACTTCGGTTGTATTTCTCTGCCAAAACACTCACTTCATCAAAGCACCATCGTTTAGGGAGAGTCACTTTACTCGGCACTGTACCGCCACGAAAATCGCTCACCGCACCAGACAGCAATTGTAACGGATTGACCAACAAGCGAAACGCCACCCAAAGAACACCAATGATGAGAACAAGAATTTTGATCGCTTCTGTCGTAAGTAGAAAAAAGAACTGCTGCCAAAGATCTTCATATATCGCGCTAAGATCCGATTGAACCGTTAATATCGCGAGATCATACGTTTTATCGCCGACCCGATACTGCATCGGCCAGCTTCTCTCGACAACATCCTCAGAAAGCGCCGAACCTAATTCAATGATAACTTCGTCTTCACTAGCAATACGTAAGTAGTCCACCGAGGGCATACGCATTGCACCTTGAGCTTGTGTCAGCAACAGCTCCCTATCCTCTACCCACAAACTCGCAGAAAAGCTCGATAAATAGCTAGACTCAACCTGCTTTAATTCAACATCTAAATGGGCTAAATCTTCGTGAAAAACTCGATATAAGCTCACTGTAGAAATGATGACCGTAAAGATTAAACTCAACGTTAATACCGCCAACATAAGTTGGTTGCCGATACTAAAACGACGTTGAGATCGCTCTTTTTCATCCATATGAAACCGCTCCGATAAACTTGCGCTACTCTAAATATAGCTACGCACAAATAATAATCGAGGATACGATGAAAAGACTTCTACTTAGATTGGCTTTTAGCTTAATTGTTGTAAGTTCTCATGTGACCGCAAATCAAGTGAACTATTACGTCATTGCTGAACAAGCTCGACCATTTCAAATTGAACAACAGGGACAAATGCACTCCGGAATTGTGACCGATATCGTCAGCGCTATCTTCGCGGAGTCGGATTACCAAGTGAATTATCACACTTATCCATTTAAGCGCATGATTTCCATATTGGAAGAAGGCGCTGAGCCAAACTGGTTAACTTATGGCAGCCCGAACTGGGGCAAGGTGCAATCGGAAAATTTATCTGAGGAGCCCATTTACACTGTAAAACATGTACTGGTGTCGAGTAGCGAGAAGCCTTTAGAATTCAAAAATATGGATACGATGCATGGTCGTTCTATTGTATTACTGCTGGGGTTTGATTATCCAAATTTAACACCGTTCTTTGAAAATGGCAGTGTCAATGAAATGCGTGTGAAAGACTACAACGCCGCATACCGAGTGATAAGCCGAACCCCTGGAGATACAGCTTTTGTCGAGATGGAATCCCGAGTCCTTTACAACTTAAAGCGACTCAATTTGCCGTTAGAGAATTTTCAGATACAGCCTTTCAGCTCGGTTATTCCTGACTACTCAATCTACCTGGCTTTTTCACCTCAAATGCAACCAGAAACTCAAAATTACATCAATACACGACTCGTTGAATTAAAAGCCTCAGGGGAAATTGATGAAATCATTCAAAAGTATCAATGAATCAACTCATTAACAAAAACGCCAACGATGATACGTTGGCGTTTTTGTTTCTGGGAAATCTGTAGCACTTACTTAGTGTGGTTAACAAACTTAGGATCAAACATGTGCCCCAATTTACTCGCCTTGGTTTGCAGGTAATGTTGATTACTTGGGTTATTCCCTTCTTGTAATGGCACTCGTTCAATGACGTTAATATCAACCGCTTTTAAGGCGGCGAGCTTGCGTGGGTTATTCGTCATTAGACGCACAGCGTCAATCCCCAAATGCTCTAGCATTCCTTTACAGAACGCGTAATCACGCATATCAGCGGCAAAACCTAAACGCTCATTTGCTTCCACGGTATCTGCGCCATCATCTTGTAGGTGATAGGCACGAATTTTATTAATCAAGCCGATTCCACGCCCTTCTTGACGTAAATAAAGCAGCACGCCACATCCCTCTTTGACGATGTTTTGTAGCGCTCTATTAAGCTGAAAACCACAGTCACAACGCGTGCTAAATAGAGCATCTCCGGTAAGACACTCCGAATGCAACCGAATAAGTGGTGCTGCACTTTTTGTTGGCTCGCCATAGACCAGAGCAAGATGCTCTTTATTTGTCGCGGCTTCAATAAAGCCGTACATCATAAATGTGCCCCACTGGGTGGGCAATTTGGCTTTATCGATAAACTTCACGAGATTGTAAGGCTCAACATGTCTCAGCTCTGCTCGAACATTCATCAGAATCTCTCCTAGATGATTTTCTCCTTTACCATCTCCCCCGTCTCCCCAAAAGGCATCTTTATGAGAATGCTCTGTTAGGCAAGCATTACCCGTTCTCATTAATTGCTGCGCTAATGGTGGATTTTGTAGAAACTTTTCCCTAACGATGAAAGCCATAACAGCCAACTTTATATCGTCCCAATCGCTTCTGACAAAGTGTTCGTATTTACGGCTTAAAGCAAACGCTTCATCAGGGGTGCTTGCGTGCTGAATTTTACTTTGCAACTGAGCATCGAGAAACTTTTGGGCTTGGTAATAATGTTCGCTGGTGGGCCAAGTTTGGGAGGAGATATTGACTGGGGCATGGCAAAAATTTGAGAGAAAACCGTGGGGTTCATCGGGCTCATAAAAAAGGATTTGATCAACCATACTTGCGCTCCTTGCTTTGTGGTTGCGATAATCAACAAAAAGCATATCGCTACTGATATATCTAGTAACACAAGGTCAGATTGTCAAACTTCTTCGGGACGGGACGTGAGTGTGAAACTCGTGCTTTTGAGGCGCAAGACAGATAAATGGAGGGTTTGAATAAGAGAGTAATAGAGTGAAAAAATAAAAAGGGCAGTCCGTCGACTACCCTATGGGTTGCTAAACCAACCTGAGGCGATCAGTGTATCAAGCCAAGCTCCCTTGCTTCTTCAATGGTCAACCCACTTTCACGGATCTCACGTAACGCTTCAATGCGTCTTCTGGCTTCTGCTGATTTCACTGTTTTCTCTGGCTTCACAACGGTTTCCTCATCAGGTAATTCCCATTTGTGAGCGATGTTGGTCATCTCGTCATGGTCGATAGAATTAATGGACATATTTCCTCCGAACACACCATGTTTTCGATGCGTAATCTATAGCAAAACCGGAACAAGGTGGTAAGAAAAACTGTAGGGAAATGTGACCCCTCCCGCCCTTTCGTTAACTCCTTAATAGATTCATCATTTAAGTTTTGCCAAGGGACAAATTTACGATTAAATTTGAGTAATTCCCCCTACGAAAAGTGTGCTGATCTAGCTCTCAATTCTGCTCTTCTTTAGTTTTATCAACGACGCATTACACCACTTCCTGTTTCACCTAACTTTCGAGTCACTTCACTGATTCATAGTTTGATACTTTCTAAAAACCGCCACACCTGATAATGATAATAATTATCTTTTAGATTGGTAAGGTGTTTATATGGATGGTATTAACTTAAGTCATGCATACCACAATGACCCGGTCATCCAGATCCGAGATTTGTGCGTCGATTACATCACTGATAATGGTGATTTTAATGCGGTAAAGTCCGTCAGCTTTGATATCGGCAAAGGCGAAGTATTTGGTCTTGCCGGTGAATCTGGATGTGGTAAAAGCACAATCGCATTCTCAATAAATCGTCTTCATAAGCCGCCAGCGTTCATTTCTGGCGGTAAAATATGGTTTGATGGCAAAGATATCCTTAGTATCTCAGACTCTGAACTGACCGCTCTAAGGTGGAGTGAAATCGCCATGGTGTTCCAGAGCGCGATGAACTCACTCAACCCTGTCTTAACGATACAAGAGCAATTTGCAGATGTGTTACGACACCATCAAGGCCTCACTAACGCTCAAGCAAAAGATAGAGCAGAAAAGTTGTTGGACTTGGTCAATATTCCTCGAGAACGCTTAGCAGAATATCCTCATCAATTTTCAGGAGGAATGCGTCAGCGGTTGGTGATAGCCATTGCTTTGTCTCTAAATCCAAAACTGATCATTATGGATGAACCCACAACAGCATTAGATGTAGTGGTACAGAGAGAAATTTTACAGCAAATTTATCAGCTTAGAGATGAGTTCGGTTTTTCAGTCCTCTTTATCACTCATGACCTGGCACTCATGAGCCAACTATGTGATCGAATTGCAATCATGCGTCACGGAGAAATCGTCGAAGTCAATCGAGCATACGATATACGCAATCAGCCTCAACACCCCTACACGCAAAAGCTATGGGCTTCTTTCCCAAACATCCATGACGTCCAAAAACAACCAGAGTTACAAGGAGCGTAACCATGAGCCAGCCTATCATCCAAATGAAAAATGTGATTAAAGAATTCAAAGTGGGCGGTGGTTTAGCGACAGAGGAAACCTTTCGTGCGCTTCAAGGAGTGACTTTTGATCTGTACGCAGGAAAAACCTTGGCTTTGGTTGGAGAGTCAGGCTGCGGTAAGAGTACTTGCGCTCGTTTAATAACCAAAGTCTATCCAGCAACGCAAGGCGAGATCCTTTTCAATGGCACTGACATAAATGAGATCACGTCACGATCGGCTCTACAAGAATATCGCAGTAAAGTACAAATGGTGTTTCAAGATCCGTTTGGCTCTCTCAATCCAACTCATACCATTCGCCATCACCTAACACGTCCTTTAAAAATTCATAAACAAGTCAAAAACGAGCGCGACATCCCAGCCCGCTTGGAAGAGCTTCTAAAGCTGGTGGAACTACCTGAAGAGACATTGAGTAAGTTCCCTCACGAACTCAGTGGTGGGCAACGTCAGCGAGTAAACTTAGCAAGGGCTCTAGCGGTAGGTTCGCAAATCATTCTTGCGGATGAGCCTACGTCTATGCTGGATGTTTCTATTCGCTTGGGAGTGTTGAATTTAATGCAACGAATGAAGCAAGAACTGGGAATTGGTTTTTTATACATCACTCATGATCTGGCGACTGCGCACTACATAGCGGAAGAAACCGCAGTAATGTACAAAGGGCAAATCGTTGAATGGGGCGACACTCATTCAATACTTAAGAATCCGCAGCATCCTTATACTAAGCTGTTGATTTCTGCTGTTCCTGATCCTGACTTACCTTTTGGTAACTTAGTGAAAAATGAGCCAAACTATTCGATAGATGCCGATGAAATTCGTCAACGTAGCAGCATAATTGTCGACGAATTTGATCAAATAGGGCCAAATCACTATGTAAAACAATGGACTGAGGCAGCGTAATGGATTTGAGTACTTGGCAAGATCAAATCGCCATGTGGTACGAACAGCGGAAACATGATCAAGTAGAAAAATTAGAAACGATCTTATATCAGGTGCCTGATGACGTGTTTGGACCCGAATTGAGTGATCTTCAAAGTAAAGCGATTGCTTGCTGGTTGGATGGATGTTTACGCGTGTTTCAACATGCAAGCTACCAAGACCCTCAGAAAGCATATCAAACCTTGCTTTATACGAGTGCAAAGCTTGAACAAGCAGCATGCCAAGTCTCGACTGATATTCTGATCAAAGATTGGTGTTTGAGACGACTTCAGCATCTCACCGTTGTGGCGTTAGAGTTTTGTAATCGGCAGTGTGATCAAAACAAGTGGCAGGAACAAGCCCATAGCTTAATCGAATCACATGTTGCGTTGATGCGTTCATTACACTGGAATGAATCCAAGAAGCATGATCAAGGTTTACCTCATTAGTCCGGAAAAATGATCAAGGCTTAATTAGCGGAATTTTAGGCAAAAAAAAGCGAGTTTCCTGAGGAGAAACTCGCGAAGTCTATTCAGAATGAATGTAACAATATGAGCCAATCTATTAATCATCAGAAAGGACAAAAGGTTGTCTATTCGGGATAAATAGTAGTATTAGGCTTGGCTTCTAATGTCAGTGGTTTGTAAGAGTTAAGTCTGTTTTTTATCATCGAAAGACATTGTTACATTTCAAACCGATACATCACACCTATAGCTTGATACACATCAAGCGACACTTTTAAATCGCCATTTCATCCAAGGCACGAAATACCATTTCATCCATGTGACCATCGAAGATTTGACGACAAACTTTCCGACGCACCGCTAACCCCGCAATCAAGCGCTCGATGGTAAGATGCTTAACATCGTTCTGGGTGTTAAACAGCTCGACGGTTTTACTTAATGTCTCATAAGGAATCGGCTCATCCCCTACCCTTAGCCAATCGAGCTTCTCTATGTAATCTGAGCACTCTTCTTTGATTGAGGCATACGAGTGCCCTGTCATCGCAGACAAAGCCGTTATACTGCGTTCTAGAGCCTCTGGTGAGGTATATTTAGATAGAGTAATGGTGATCTCATCAGCATTGATCTCTACCAAATGTTTTCTTTGCTTCACGCGTCGCCCTAAATTTCCTCTTGGAGACGGTGCTTTGCGTTGAATGGGCTCAAATTCGCCGTCTATGATGCCTGAGAGCTCCTCAAGCTGTTGTCGGGTTACCATCTCATTACGAAGTGGGTTTGGCAGCGTAGGCGCCATGTTACGCTTTCCTGCGTTGGTTGTACGAGCACGTGAGTAACGCAACACCTCTTCGACGTCACATTTGATGTCGATCTGGTAATCCATCACTTTATCATTCTCGATCATAGTTTCGATCGTTAAGTGATAGCCCCATAAGTTCACCACAAAAAGATCGTCTGTCCCTTTGCCGTCTGACAAGCGTTTCAGCTCACGGATCAGATCCATGGAGAACCGACGCCATTCAATGTTACGTGCAAGCTTCTGATTTAACTCACTCAGTAGCATGCAATCCGTGTGACGACGAACCATGCGACTACGGAAGAAAGAGTACAGTTGAAACACCAAAGTATGTTGTTTCAAGATCTCTGGCGGAAACAAGAAGAAATAATCGCGCGTTAACAGCTCTTCATAAAACGAAGGTTCCCAAACTAAAATATATAAGTTTGGCTTGATACGAATTTCACCATCGCTTCCCTCCACAGGTGCCTCTTCAGAGGCCGTGATGGTTCGAGCAAGAAAACGAAAACGATCACTTTTGAAGCCCTCTGGCATGTTTTCACTTAGCCAACGTCCCGTAAGTTCATGGAGCTGAAAATCAGTGAATTCAATGCGATCAATGCTATCGCGAATGGAATCACGAGCTGGGCCACTGTCTTTTTTGCCTCTGAGCGACAAAATATCAGTGATGTATAGCGGCGTTTTGTTTGGTACGTGAGCAGCATCAAGCTGATACTGATCTTTGTGATGATCATGATACTGAACCGTTAACGTGAAGAGAGCGAACAGGGTCATGAGATCATCCACAGTCATGATATTTTTGGATGATCGCGTCTCAATAACGGCTTTAGTGCCAGAGATCGACACCATGGATTTCTGATAACTTTTTCGAGTTCTTGGTGGCGCAAGTGCTTGGTCAATGATCCCAGCCCAATTTGTTGGAGATACAACAAATTGATCGGCTTCATCTTTCATCGTGGGAGGTGTGTTTAACCCGTGCTCATTCAACAAACGTTTGTTTACTTGAGTCTGAGCCAATGCTTTCGAACGTTTTTGTTTTTCGTTCTGACGAACTTTGTCGGTAACGAGACTTGTTGCTCCCAACACAGATATAAGCTGATTGGGATTCACAAATTTATGTAGCATCGTTTTACCAGCAAGTCCCTCTTCAAAACGCACTGGAGTTTGAGTAAATAAACCAATATTTACTGCCGCGCGCAAACGTTGTTGCAGGGCTGCACGTGTGAGTTGCCCATCTGTTGCTTCCACAATCTCTGTGGTTGAAACCAAACCATCCTTGCTGCTGAAGCCTCGTAATGAGATCAGATTAAGCAACTCTAAGATGCTTTTGGTCACCCCTTTGAAATGTTGGTACTGCTCTACCCAATCCGCAGAGGATTCATGTACCTCAAAAAGATGGCCATCTTTGTGGCTTCTCGGTGCTTTAATCAGAATTTTTTCATCAGCCGTCATTTTAGATCCAGATCACACTAGCCGTAGTTGTGCTATGGTTCCGAAGAATAAAGAAAAACAGATCATAAATAAAGAAAAAAGATTGTTTTTAAATAACTGATCTTTTTGATTAATCTGATCTTAATTGATTATATGATCTAATGATCTGGCTTGAAATTTCTCGCTAAGCTTTTGTTCTATAAGACTATTATTTCCATGTGTTTCGGAACTATGATCATAAGAAGTCTGAAAGTATGATCAACAATAACCTGAAAGCATGATCATATTTATTCGTAAGCATGATCATTAAGGTTATGAAAAGATGATCAAAAGAGTCTTGAAACGATGATCATGATGTTTTTACAGGTTATCCACAGATGCAGTATTTAATAATGATCTTCACGATGATTATATTGTGCATTGGTGATGTTATTTATACTCGGATCGATGATCAAGAGCCAATATATCTATCGTTCTGGCGCCCATATTGATGAGATATCACTCATCTGATTAAAATACATTCAAGTCGCTCATATTTAGAAGTAAATCCTAGTCTCTGCTTATTTACAGGAAGCATGATCATGAGAGCGTGATTTATCATAGCAACTTGAGCAATTTCATTGTTCCGGCTTCTATAACGTCAATTTCTGCTCAATCCCCCGTTCTGTCTGCACTCAACCGTAAATCAGAGAAGAAAACTCATGCTTCCGAGAGATTCTAAGGCTTGATCATATTTCCGATTAATGGATCTTATTTTATTTGCGTGTTTACACCGTACTCTGCTCTATTTTTCCATGATCATGCTTTCGGATTTGCTTATTAACACGGAAGCATGATCATAAGCATGCCTTGATCATACTTCCATAGATGTTTCGCTGGAACTGCCCTATTTTGCTCGGAGACATGATCAAGGTGTTCAGGTCTTTATTGTTCCGATATTACTTACTATTTATCGTTTAAATTAGGTTGGTCTAACATAACCCGTAATTTAGCTTAAGATTATAATCGTTCCGGTAGAAAATTGATTTACATTGTAAATGAGTGACGCTGTAACACTTTTTATTTTTAAGTTTAGGTGTCCACTTATGAGAAGATTATTTGATTAAAAATAGTTATCTTTTTGACCATAAATCATAAAAGCGTCGATTTGGGTGTTTTTTTATGTGATGGTAATTCAAAATGTTCGTGCACCTTTTTGTTGTTTTTGGTCTTTACTGCTGTACAATTGCAATTATAAATCCTTCCAACGGAATTTGGCATGAAAAGAGAAAAAACGATTGAAAACCTTCTTGAGTTAGCGGAGCTGACTCAGCAGGTTCAAGCTGACCGTATTGAAATTGTTTTAGAAGAGCGAAGCGATAACTACTTCCCACCAATGTCGAAAGCGATGATGGAAACCCGTTCTGGTCTAACTCGCCGTAAGCTCGACGACGCGATTGGTAAAATGGAAGCCGCTGGGCATCAATTTACTAAAAACAACGCGAATCATTATTCAATTACGTTAGAAGAAGCACACATGCTCATGGATGCGGCTGAAGTGCCTAAATTTCATGAGCGTAAAAAGAATTCAGGTAACAAACCTTGGATTATTAATGTGCAGAACCAAAAGGGCGGTACAGGTAAATCAATGACCGCGGTTCATTTAGCGGCATGTTTAGCGCTAAATTTGGATAAACGATACCGTATTTGTTTAATCGACTTAGACCCACAAGGCTCGCTACGTTTATTCCTCAACCCGCAAATCAGCATGGCAGAGCATGATAATATCTATTCTGCGGTAGACATTATGTTGGGTAACGTGCCTGATGGTGTGGAAATTGACAGTGAATTTTTACGTAAAAACGTATTGCTGCCAACGCAATATCCGAACTTAAAGTCGATTTCAGCGTTTCCAGAAGACGCGATGTTTAATGCGGAAGCATGGCAAACGCTATCTGAAGACCCATCACTCGATATCGTCCGTCTGCTGAAAGAGCAACTGATTGATAAAATTGCTGATGACTTCGATATCATTATGATTGATACCGGTCCACACGTTGACCCATTAGTATGGAATGCTATGTATGCATCAAATGCCTTGCTAATTCCTTGTGCGGCTAAGCGTCTGGATTGGGCTTCAACAGTAAACTTCTTCCAGCATTTGCCTACGGTATATGAAATGTTCCCGGAGGACTGGAATGGTCTTGAGTTTGTTCGCTTGATGCCAACCATGTTTGAGGACGACAATAAGAAGCAAGTTTCTGTTTTAACTGAAATGAACTATCTTCTAGGTGACCAAGTTATGATGGCTACTATTCCTCGTAGCCGTGCGTTTGAAACCTGTGCCGATACCTACAGCACAGTATTTGATCTGACAGTAAGCGATTTTGAAGGCGGTAAGAAGACACTAGCTACCGCGCAAGACGCTGTTCATAAAAGCGCACTGGAATTAGAGCGTGTGCTGCACTCTAATTGGCCGTCATTGAATCAGGGGTAATAAGTAAATGGCTTTGAAAACGTCTGAATTAAACGCGAAATTATTTGGCAAAACGAATAAGCGTCGTGTTGTGACTCCGCAAGAGGCGCAAACTGCGGCAAAAGAGAAAGCTCAAACGATTGAACTAGCAGTTGCAGGTGAAAATATTGTTCAGTTTGAACTTGTGCGTATTCCTGCAAATAAAGTTGCGACAGAAACAACAGTATTTGTTGATAACGCTCGTGAGCAATCGTTCTTAAACGAACATGCTTTATCTGATGTTTTAGTCACACTCAAAGAGCGTGGCCAACAATATCCAGCTGTGGGTCGTAGAACTGAAGATGGCAAGATCGAAGTTTTAGATGGTAGCCGTCGTCGCATGTCTTGTATCCTCGCTGAACAAGACTTTTTGGTTTATGTTGCTGACAACATTAATACTGACCATGCTAAGTTTTTGTCTGATGTGGCAAATGCTCACAAGCCGCTCTCTTTATATGAAAAAGGGAAAGAGATGCAGGCTAAGCTTGATAGTGGTGAAGCTGAAGATCAGAAAGCATTGGCAAAAATGTTCCAGTGCAGTGAAGCGTTGGTAAGTGGCGCTTTAAAAGCCGCAGCATTACCGTTAGAACTGCTTCAAGCGTATCCGAATGTTGGCGATCTCGGTCGTCCAACTATCGTGAAACTGCACAAACAGTTTTCAACGCTGACGCCAGAGCAGCAGCAAGAGCTGTTAGATAAATGTCGCTCTAGCGAAGGGTTTTTATGGCAGCGAAGCACAGCTCAAGGCGTTGCTCGTCTGACAAAAGAAGTCACGGAAAGCATCGAAAATTGGATTACTGAACTTGCACCAGCAAAACCTGGTAAGAAGACGGAAAAAGTCGACTTAGTTAAAGGTCGAGCAAGCTATAGCCGAAAAGGTAGCAGCCTGGCGTTGAACTTGAAGAAAGTTGACGACAGCTTAATGGAAGAGATTCTTGCGTTTGTACAAACCAAACTGCAATAACAAATGATGATTGAATCAACCGCCTCCGGGCGGTTTTTTTATATCTGAGAAGCGTCAAATTAAAGATGTGATACCATTGCGTCAGTTCAACGTTGGATAGACAAAATGCAGACACAATCTGATTTCCTTTCATCACTTCAACATCAAGCTCACCAATCTTTCCAAAGGATTGGTATTGTCATTCAAGGCGAGGCTTCTTGGCAAAATGCGTTGATGTCAGAGTTCCATAAAACGCAGCGCCATCAACGTTGGTTTTCTG
Organism: Vibrio sp. 1562; assembly: GCF_033340155.1. NCBI lineage: Bacteria > Pseudomonadati > Pseudomonadota > Gammaproteobacteria > Vibrionales > Vibrionaceae > Vibrio > Vibrio sp. 1562. The sequence goes on along the minus strand of NZ_JAWOVY010000002.1, from coordinate 267,238 downwards.
TTGGTGATTTTGGTTTGAAAAACGTATCCAGTGTTTCGTCTAAACAAGGGCACATGTTGCTAGGCAGAGAGTGTGACGTTCTATTGTTTGATGCTCGAAATGGCTTTGACGCCAATAGTTTTACCGCCGCGCTTGGCTCATTGGTTGGCGGCGGTTTTCTTATTGTCATTACTGAGCTGCGACAAAATGCGAATTTTGCTCAGCAATGGATGCACAAACAATGGGAGAAGCTCGTTGTTATTGAGCAAGACAAACCATTGCCAACGGCTCCAGACATCAAGCAAGCAGAAAAAGAAAGCCACTACACGGAACAAGAACATGCCATTTCTCTAATTGAAAAGGTGGTGACAGGACATCGAAAGCGACCATTAATTTTGACCGCTGATCGTGGACGTGGAAAAACAAGTGCCCTCGGCATTGCGTGTGCGAGCTTATTACAGCAGAAGCCACTTAGAATCTTAATTACCGCACCATCTATAAAAGCCGTTGAGCCTGTTTACCAACATGCTTTGCGGCTACTTCCAAATGCGCAGCGTATTAGGAAGGACAGATTAGAATCAGGGCTGGGAGCCATTCAATTCATTGCTCCTGACGAACTTCTATCGAGCAGACCTGAATGTGATTTGTTACTTGTCGATGAAGCGGCTGCAATTCCAGTTCCTATGCTCAAAAGCATTACCGAACATTATCATCGACTCGTTTTTTCTACGACTGTTCATGGTTATGAAGGTTGTGGCCGGGGCTTTACGATTAAATTTGTTGATTGGCTTCAGAAACAGCGTTCGGGAATGAAAACATGGCACATGACACAGCCCATCCGCTGGAGCATGAATGATGCGCTTGAATCATGGCTCTATGACGCGTTTTTGTTGGATGCGGAGTTAACGCACCATCAACTTAAACAGGTCGACTCAATTTCCCTTTCTAAAGCCGATAAGAACCATTTGATATCGCAGCCTAGTTTGCTGCGTGAGTGCTTCGCTCTTTTGGTGAATGCTCATTATCAGACCTCGCCGAATGATTTGATTCACCTTTTGCAAGACGACAACAGTCAGCTCTATTTTGCTAAGCAAGATAATGCGGTTGTGGGGGTGATATTAGCGGTCGAAGAGGGGGGCCTTGACGATGAATTGATTGAAGAAATCCAGCTTGGTAAGCGTCGTCCTAAAGGACACTTAGCCCCAATTACGATTGCAAACCACCTAGGATTCCCGAATGTCGCGAATCTATCGACGCTGCGAGTCATGAGAATTGCGGTTCATCCAGCATTGCAAGGCAAAGGCATTGGTCAAAAAATTCTGCAGCAACTTGAGCAAATGGCTGCTAAACACATTGCCTACTTATCCACGAGTTTTGGTGCGACGGAAGAGTTGCTCTATTTCTGGCGACAATCGAACTTCCGTACAATTCGCTTAGGGTCAATGCGCGATGCTGCTAGCGGTTGTTATTCAGTCTTGATGGTCAAACCTTGTGATTCCCAACAGACGGCTTGGGTCGACCAATCTCAGGCGCTATTTGAAGAAATGTTGTCTAACAATGTGGCTGACGTCTATCCAAAATTAGAAGCCCCTATTTTTCGAGCTCTATTGTCGCAACCTTTGGGAATGAGTCCACTTCATCCCGCTAAGTTATTACTAATTGAATGTTATGCTGATGGTGGTAACAGTTATGAGTCTGTGTCTGTGTGGCTTCAACAGTGGTTACTTAATTTAGGTTTGAACTCTGCTTCCGACTTGATGATTAGTAAGCTTTTTCTTAACCGTAGTTGGACTGAATGTGCTCAGCAATTTGGTTTACCTGGAAGAAGGCAAGTTGAGCAGCAGTTAAGGGACGAAGTAAGACACATTTGGAGCGATTTACACTGTAAACAATAAAGGGAAATTTACACTGTAAATGAAATTATTGGGAGCTGATTTTACACTGTAAATCCAGCTCCTTTTTGTTTCAGCGTGTATCTTGATTGAGCTTTAGGTTAAATCGAGTTTTCTCTTAATATGCTGTTTAACCGTTATTGATGGATTACTTTCTTTAGTGACGTGAGCCCTATAATAAGAAATGCGAGGTTTGTTCAGAAAACGGATTTGGTTAGACTGAAAGTGTTGATGGGAAGCAAAGTGGTAAGGGTATGTGGAAGCTGTGTCTTGAGTTATCTGAAGATAAGACCAAGGTGATAGCCCGTCTTCCGGGAGAAGTGGACCTCGGTGGTGAGCTAAATCAAAATGAATTAAACGAGCTGCTCGTCGCAATGAACGCTGAAAGGATGTTTGTTGTTGAGGGGGAAGTCGTGAGATTCATTAACTGCGCCAAAGAACGTAAAGACGAAGCTTACGAAGGCATCGTCATTGCGGAAAAACGCAACGCGCAAGTTGAGGTCGAATTATCGAATAATGACATGCTCGCCAGTATGAACGTTGTCGGTGCGTACGGAGGCCGAGGTTTACGTGGCCCCGAGATTGTTCAAGCCCTTGCTCAAGCGCGAGTTTCGAAAGGCATCAACAAACTGGCTTTGAAGAAAGTGTTGGTTGTCAGCACTCAGCTCAAACCCGGCGAAACTTTTTCTCAACCTGTAGCGGTTGGTAAGCAACCTATCAAAGGCAAAGACGCTCTTTTTACTCCTCTCGTTAAAGACATCACCAAACGCATCCTCAAACCCAAAGACGGCCAATCTGCTAGCGACAAAATTGATTTACGTAACCTCGGTGAAACTATCGCGGTTGACGTAGGCGATGAGGTGATGCGCCGCACGCCTGCGACCAAAGGTACGCCTGGTTTTACTGTTCAAGGGCGAGTGATTCCTCCACAAGCCGGAAAAGACAGCCCAATGAAGCCAGGCAAGGGCACCGAGATAAGCAAGCAAGACCCAAACCTATTGATTGCATCGGTATCCGGTACGCCTCTGATTAAAGACAAAACCATCGAAGTTGATAACGCACTCTGCCTCAATAGCGTTGGCGTGAATACAGGCCACGTGAAATTCAAAGGGAATGTGATTATCGGTGGCAACATTGAATCTGGCATGATTGTTAAAGCGACGGGTTCTATTACTGTAGGCGGCTTCATTGAATCGGCTGACGTACAAGCGCAAGACGACATCCAAGTTGGTAAAGGGATCATTGGCCATACCGTGAGTGATGGCCAGCCAAAGAGTTGTCACGTCAAAGCCAAAGGTTCGATTCGTGCCAGCTACGCCCAATATTGTGATTTGCAAGCCGGCGAAGATATTGAGTTGGCGGTGCACAGCATGAATAACGATATTGTTTGTGGGCGCAATCTGACGGTGCTAGACGCGAACGGTAGGAACGGCACGCTCAGCGGCGGAGATGCAAAAGTCGGTGGCAAAGTGGTGTGCTTACAATTGGGCGTAGAAGGCGACACCGCCACTAAGGTAGAAGCGTTCGCACGCTATTCTGCATTTAAGGAACGATTAGCAGAGCTTAAAGAACAATACAAACGCGCTCAAGAAGGCACGATGGATGTGATTCGTAAAGAGCTCGAATTTAAGAAACGTCCTAAAGCCGAACGTACCGACGAAGAACAAGCTCAGATTGACGTGATGAAAACACAAAACAACGAGCAGCTTGAAGCGATAAAGCAAAAGCTAGAACAAACGGAACACGACTTTGAAGTCGCGTTAGAAGAAAATATTGTCGAAGCCAAAGAGCGTGTCTTCACACGCGTGACGGTGCAGTTTGGCGACGAGCAGGTAACGACAAAGCGCACTCATGGCGGTTGTTCGTTCCGTTTCAATCAATACGAAATTAAAGTCTCGGCGAACTTGGAAGAAGAGGACGTCGCTGCGGTTTAAGCTTTCTTACTCACTGAGCCCACACGTCGCAACAAGATGTGTGGGCTTTTGTTTATCTACAAATCGACAATGTGCTCTTGATAGTAGTCCGCAAGCGCACCGACTTGGCTGCTACACATTACTTTCATTGCTTGTTTAATGTGTTCTATTGGCCAGTTCCACCATTGGATATTGAGTAGAGTTTCAATCTCTTTATCGCTGAATCGTTGACGTACGACTTGGTTGTTTCCAACCACCACCGAATAAGGTTGGACGTCTCTCGTCACTACTGCGCGTGCTCCGATGACGGCTCCATCGCCGATGTTTACTCCGGGCATGATCATCGCCTCGCTGCCAATCCAAACATCATTCCCCACCACTGTATCTCCGGCACGCTCGAAACCGTCTTGTACGCCTTCTCCAAAGTCTTCAGGAGAGAAGGGGAAGGTCGAAATCCAGTCAATGCGATGACCTTGGTTTCCTGCCATCATGAAGGTGGCTCCAGAAGCGATGGAACAAAACTTGCCAATGATTAATTTGTCGATGCTATCGGGTTCTCTACTTTGCCATTCTTGAAGTGTGACGGGGTCACCCAACAAGTAGCGTACCGCTTGCTCTTCGAAGCTTTTTTGATGATAGAAGCCCGAGTAATAGCTGTAATCGCCAACGATGATATTGGGATTAGTGATGTGATCTTTAATGACTTGACCTTTTAACCACGTGTCGAAAACACTCATAACTCATCCTTTCAAATTTAGGTTGTACAGAGTTTAGAGGCTTTCTATTATTTCCAGTAGTTTGATTTTAGAGATTCAGAATTACTGTATGGAAATAAAATGGCTCAGCTACGTACCACTTTACGTCGCTTTGTGTGAGGAACGAAGTATTGCTGGTGCAGCAAAGCGACTGAATTGTTCGAATGCGCATGTAAGTCGGCAACTTAAACAGCTTGAAGACATATTGTCGGTGCAGCTTATTCAGCGAACTACGCGCCAGTTTAATTTGACCTACGATGGTTTGCGGTTTTATCAGCAGGTAAAGCAACTGCTCGAAGGCGCTGAGCAGATCAATGAGCAAGTCATGGCAAACGAGATCGTATCGGGAAAATTGAGAATAGCGGCGTCCGCTTCTTTCGGAGCTGCGTTACTCAGCCAAACATTGATCGAGTTTCGATTGCAACATCCACAAGTGAGTGTTGAAGTGATCTTCACAGAGACACCTCTCGACTTGATTGAGGCTGGGTTTGATATCGCATTCTACTTTACCGATACTCCCCCAGAGGGATACGTCGGCCATCAGCTACGCACTTTACACTGTAAACCGATCGCTCATCGCTCGTATTTAGCTGATAAACCAAATGTAAGTACGCCAGAGGAGCTTGGTGACTTAGAGCACATCCTTTATAAAAGTCGTGACTTGGTGTTAGACAAGTGGACGTTTACGCATAAGCAAACTCAACAGCAGTGCAGCATTGAGTTAGAAAGTACGCTGAGTTTTAATCTTGTCCAGTCCATGTTGGATGCTACTTTGGCTGGCTGTGGTGTAGCCATGTTAGATGAATTTGCATTGGCTAAACTCGAACCTGCACAAAAAGAACAACTCGTGAGTTTGCTTCCAGAATGGCAAACGGATGCGATTTTGCCGCTTTATCTGCTTTACCCAAAACGTGAGCACTTACCAAGAAGAACGCGAGCGTTCATTGATCACTTTAGGAACATATATTCTGTCGGCGAATAGCGACAACAAACTCAGCAACAATTGTGGAAGCAAAGGAATGCGAAAACACTGTCACCAGCTTCCCTGATGCAGGCGTGTTTGTTAAAACAGGTAACGAAGAAAACATATGGCGAGGGTGAGCTTCTTCAAATCAGCATTAAAGGCAATAACTACTGATCGGACACAGAAGAAGCTCATGGATTCAGCTAACTTACATTAAGTATCGTGCTTACAGCTCGTAACGTAGACCTAAGTGGTAGTAGCTTTCGTCTGCGTGCGCACCGCCAAACGAGACTTCTTGTCCATTGCTGTAGCCACGCGAGCCGTTACGATCAACGTAGTTTGTGTAGATAGAAGAACGAGGCGTCAGTTTGTATTGCACTTCTAGCGTTGTATCTTTCAGCTCTAGCTCGTCACCATCACTGTTTTCTAAAGAACGATAACCAGCACGCAGTACCCATTTGTCATTTACACTGTAAACCGCCGTTAATTCCATCACTTTGTCGGTACTGGTTTGTGAGTAATAGCCCTCTAGTTCATCTTCCGAGTACAACGCACCCAACATCAAATCACCTAGGTAGTAACGCGTACCTGCGCCCCAGAATGTGTAATCGGTGTCGTTGCTTTCACGTGCATCACCTTTATTCTTCTGCATCGCCACCACTGGTGCCAAGGTACCCAAATTTCCCATGTCTAGCGTATAACGCAGTGCAGTGTTGTAACCGTAGTCGAGCTCAGAAGTGTTGTTTCCTAAAATGTACGCGACAGAAAAATCGAAATTACCTAGGTTGTTTTGGTATTGCAGCGTGCCATCTTGACGGAAAACTTGCGTCGCGGTTTTGTCGACTTTATTCGCTTGGCGCGCCATAGAAACATCGGAAGAGGCGAACACATCACCAATGTCGGTAAACATAATCAACCCAGATGCCACGCGACCACCAGTAATGCGACCATAATCTTTCGCATCAATACCCGCCCATACATAACGTGCGGTCAGAGACGGTTTGTCGTTTACTTGGTTTGCGTATTCAGCGGCACCCACTTGGTATTGCGCTTGGCCGATGATCGACGCGTACTCGTTGATGGTTTGTGAACCGTTTAAACCAATACGGCCATCAAACTCGCCATTTGCATCGCCGTGCTCATCATTTTTACTGGTGACATTGAAACCAAGACGAGAGTAAATATTTAAAACTGACCCATCTTCCGCTTGATACAGCTGCGCTGCCATTGCGTTTGATACCATCAATGTTGGGAGAAGTAGAGCCAAAATGTGCTTTTTCATGATTAACGACCTTTCATTTCTATTGTTTTAGGTACGACAAAGCCCCTTCCGAGTAACGGAATAAGAAAAATTGTCGTGAAGTAGAGAGAGGGTGCGCCCTTGTTTGCCAAGGGCGCGAGCTAGTCCATTCCTATAGGGGAAGAATGATTTAGCTTAAATCGACGTCTTTGCAGCCAAAGAAGTAAGTCGCGAGGAAGCCGACGATGTAAGAGATAAGCAGGCCGGCAACAAACACCATCATGCCCGGGAAGATGCCATTTTCAGATGTCATGAGAGGAATCGCCACGATGCCGGACGGGCCAAACACCGTATTAAGACCAACTGGTAAGCCAAGGTAAGAAACTAAACCGATAAAGAAGCCGCCCGCAGCACCACCAATACAAGCGGTAACGAATGGTTTTACGCGTGGTAATGTCACGCCGTAAATCAATGGTTCGCCAATGCCTAGAAGACCCGGAATAATAGCGCCTTTAACTTGAGTGCGCAGTAGAGCGTCTTTTTTGGCTTTGAAATACAGCGCCATTGACGCGCCAACCTGACCGCCACCAGCCATTGCCAGGATAGGGAATAGCGAGTTAAAGCCCTGTGCTTCCATCAATGCGAAGTACACTGGAACAAAACCCTGGTGGATGCCAAATACCACCGAAATTAAGAACAAACCTGCCAAGATTGCAGCGCCTAATGGGTTATCGTTTAAGTTGAGGAACAACCAAGACATCCCTTTAAATAACTCGCCGCCGATCGGCATGATGAGCAAGAAGGTTACCGCACCCATGATCAATAGAGTGATAACGGACGTTAAGATCATGTCCAGATCATCAGGCATGTATTGACGAACCTTACGCTCGACTTGTGCACCGATGATCGCTGCCAAAAGTACGCCGATAATGTTGCCGCGCGGATCAATCGCAAAGCCGAAAAACTCGTTCATGCCAGAGTAAATGCCGGATGTCGCCTCTGGGTTGTAACCCAGCACAAACAAAGAGGCGAGAATGGCACCATTAACACCAGAGCCGCCAAACGCTTGCTGCGCGTTGTAACCAATCAGAATACTTAGGAAAGCAAACAGACCCTTACCAAAGACTTTCATGTAGGCGATCAAATCCAACATAAACTGGCTTGGTGTCTGGTCGAGAACAAACATTTGTTCCAATAACGTCGCAAAACCTAGCAACAAACCAGCGGCAATAAAACCAGGGATCAACGGCGTAAAGATAGTGGCAAACTTGCTTAAAAAACGCTGAACTGCACTGGTTTGTTTGCTCTTCATCTGCTTTTTCTGCTCGGCTGCGACGGCAGAAAGATCTTTTTGCGGCATATCTGCTTCTTCACTGTCACCAGAGGTTAAGCTGTCGATCAGTTGATTCATCATCTCAGCCGCTTGTTGAGCTTTTCCGGGACCGAGAATGATCTGAAACTGCTCATCGCTTTCCACCACACCCATTACGCCGGGAATTTGCTTGATAACTGATTGATCAGCCAAGCCATTGTTGGCGAGCGATAAACGCAAACGCGTCATACAGTTACCACATTTGCTTACGTTGCTACTGCCACCCACTGCGGACAGCAACTGCGATACTGTGTTTGAAGTTATTTTTGCCATAGGGTCTATCCTTCAGAACTCGGATTATTTAGTTATTATTTAGTGCTGCGCGAATAAAGCCGTTGTGCGCGGCGAGGCGTGATTTGGCTTGTTCGGCATCCAATTCGGCCAAAATCATTAAGATGGCGGTTTTGCAGTGGCGACCGCAGGCATTTAATGCTCGCTCTGCTTCTTCTTTTGATGCGTCGGTTGCTTCCACAACAATGTTGGTTTGGCGTTGTATGAGCTTGGCGTTAGTGGCTTCTACATCCACCATTAAGTTGCCAAATACCTTACCACTACGAATCATTGCGCCTGTCGTGAGCATGTTTAGCACCAGTTTTTGTGCGGTGCCGGCTTTCATGCGAGAAGATCCAGTGACAACCTCTGCGCCAACTATCGGCAGAATCGCGATGTCGGCCGCTTCTGCCATGGCACATTCTGGATTACAGGCGATAGATGCGGTCGTGGCTCCGATGGATTTAGCGTAGTCCAAACCACCTAGTACATAAGGTGTACGGCCACTCGCTGCAATGCCTACAACCACGTCATGCTTGGTGAGGTGAAGTGCTTTTAAGTCGTCTTGACCCATTTTCGCGTTGTCTTCTGCGTTTTCTACCGCTTTTAAAATTGCTTGATGTCCACCAGCAATTAAGCCAATCACCATATCTGGATGCGTGCCGTAGGTAGGAGGACACTCGCTTGCATCAAGAATGCCTAAGCGACCTGACGTACCAGCTCCCATGTAAATTAAACGGCCACCATTTGCAAAAGCTTGGGTAATTGCGTCAACTGTCTCTGCAATTTGTGGTAGCACCGCTTTTACCGCGAGCGGGACTTTTTGATCCTCTTCATTAATGACTTGCAGCATCTCGATAGTCGAAAGCGTATCGATCTCGGCACTGGCTGGGTTACGGCTTTCTGTCACCAATCTGCTTAAATCAATTTTCATGTTTTGCACTCTTCGTAATGTTCAATCTGAGGGCGATTTTATGGAATAAAATATTCAGGTTTGGTGATAAAAATCACACTTGAGGTTATTCTTTATGCAGGAGAAATTTGGAATAATGAGAGAAAATATACGTCTATTACGTCCGGGATTAACTGTCTTGGTTAGAATAATCAGGGGGTTAAATCAAACGCCTATTATTTCTGATTTGGAATAATTTATTTAAAATTTTTGAGGTTTTTGTTGTGTCAGTTATCAATAAGATAGTCGCGAGGCGTACTCAGCTTTCGCAAAGTGGTCGTTTGGTTGGCGATTGGATTGTTGAAAACGCAGAAAAGGCGGCGCTGCTCACCAGCCAAGAACTTGCGGCGCAAGTAAAAGTGAGTCAATCGAGCATTGTGAAATTTACTCAGCGTATCGGCTTTAAAGGTTACAGCGAGTTTAAGTTAGCTCTGAATGAAGAGATTGGCCGTAAGCATGCGATGCAGTCGACACCGCTGCACAGTGATATTTTGGCTGACGACCCCATTGCGGTTATTTCACAGAAACTGGTGAAAGCGAAAACCGACGCTATGTTTCAAACCACCAATACGCTGTCTTACGAAGCGTGTCACCAAGCGGTGAAATGGTTGAGTGAAGCGCGTCGAGTGCAAGTGGTCGGGATTGGGGGCTCTGCACTGACCGCGAAGGATTTAAGCTTTAAACTGCTTAAACTTGGTATTACGGCGCTTTCTGAACAAGACAGCCACGTGCAGATTGCTGTTGCCCGCACGCTCTCTCCAGAAGATGTTCAGATCGCAATCTCGTTTTCGGGTGAGCGCAAAGAAATTCTCGTCGCGGCAGAAGCGGCAAAAGAGCAGGGCGCGAAGGTGATTGCGTTATCTGCGCCTGGAAGAAGTCGCTTGCGCGGTATTGCCGATATTACGTTTGATACGATTGCCAATGAAACGGAACATCGCAGCTCATCCATTGCTTCGCGTACCGCGCAAAACGTGATCACCGATTTGCTGTTTATCATCTTGGTTCAGCAAAGAGACGACAGTGCCCGTCAGTTGATCAGCGATATTAGTACCGACATCAAACAGATCCTCACATGATCGCTTGTTTAACAGCGGACTAGAGATCCGGATCGTGCCTCAGCAAAGCAATAAAATCAGAGAGATGTTTTTCAATGGTGAGATCGGCAGAAATCGCGGGTAATTCCAACGTGATGCAAGGTAAATCACGTTCACTACACCAAGTGCCGAATGAGCCGGGTGTTTCGTAGTCGACATCGTCAACGATTGGCAGTTGAAACTGCTCGCCGAGCCATTTGGCGAGGTTGGAATGTTTGGGATCATCCACAAACGCAAGCGGTTCATGAAACGACACCACAAACTTTGGCTTGCGCAGTTCAATCAAGTTAATTAATGCGCTAACTTCAGGCTCTAGTTGGTTTTTAGTGCCAGTTTTCACCTGTACGTCTCGAACGGGTGTGTGAGAGCTCCATCGATACACTGTGCCATGCTCAGTCCAATTTTGGGTTGGAAACGCGCGATTGAGATCCACTTGGTTTGCATTTGCGCGTGTGCCTAGTTGGTTGCCGTCAGGATTCATTGACAGAATCACATCATGTCGTAAGTTTTCAGCAGGCAAGCTTCTTAGCGCGCAGGACAAACCTGCAATCGAGGCCGTCTCGTCCCCGTGAGTGCCTGCCAAAATCAAACCTCGCGAAGCACTTTCGACTTGAGCCGGAAAATACAGTAATGGCGCACCAAGCACGGATTGACCGTATGATGTTGGCCGAATTAAAAATGCCGCTCTTTCCGTTCTTGGAATTAGACTCACCGTAATCTCCTGATTGATGAAGTAGTATCAATATCTAAGCTAATTACACCTAGCTAAACTGAACCGTTTAAACTCGTCAACGGTTGAAATGTTAATTGTGGCACTTGCTTCACAAGACGCGTTAGGAGAACGAAAAACGATATGGATTTTAAAAAACATTCAACGGCGTTGCTGATTTCCTCTTTATTCACCCCTTTTCTTGCTACATCAGTTGCTGCGGAGACCTTACCTAAAGGCATTCAACTTGCCGCAGAACAGCATGTAGTACGTGCGAATGACGCAGAGGCGGCGACGCTTGACCCAGCGAAAGCCGAAGGTCTGCCAGAAATGCATGTGATTCGTGACTTATTTGAAGGGCTTGTGATTCAAGATCGTGACGGAAACATTATTCCCGGTGTGGCAGAATCATGGGAAACCAACGACAACCAAACCTTTACTTTTCACTTGCGCAAAGACGCGAAATGGTCGAATGGCGAGCCTGTGACAGCGGATGATTTTGTCTATTCACTGCGCCGAGCGGTAGATCCGAAAACCGCTTCTCCAAATGTTTGGTATCTCAAACTCACCAAGATCAAAAACATCACCGATGTAGCAGAGGGCAAAAAGCCTTTGGACGATCTCGGTATCAAGGCAGTGGATAAATACACCCTACGTTTTGAGTTGGACAGTCAAGTGCCGTACTTTGTTGCTATGACTGGGCACACGTCCATGATGCCAGTGCATCAAGCGACAGTGGAAAACCGCGACAAGCCGTGGAGCGAACCAGACCAATTTGTTAGTAACGGTGCATTCACATTGGATAAGTGGGCCGTGAATGAGCGCATTGAACTGGTTAAGAGTCCAAGTTACTGGGACAGCGCAGATACGCATCTAAACAGAGTGACTTACATTCCGTTTGAAAACCAAAACGCGTCGATCAATCGTTATGCGGCAGGAGAGCTGGATATCACGTCAGATGTGCCGACTCATATGGCGCAGAAACTTAAACAAGATTACAAGCAGGCTTACACGGTGGTGCCATTATTGTGCACGTATTACTACGCGTTCAATACCACTCGTCCGCCATTTGATGATGTGCGAGTGCGTCAAGCGGTGTCGTACTCCATCATGCGCGATGTGATTACGAATGGTGTCACGCAAGTGGGCAACCTTCCTGCTTATACTTTTGCGCATCAGTACACCGCAGGGTTTGATGCGACGCCGCCTGAATACAGTAAGTGGAGTCAGCAACAACGTGACGAGAAAGCGCGTCAGTTGTTAAAAGAAGCGGGTTACAGCCAAGACAAGCCGCTCGATTTTAAATTGTTGTACAACACCAGTGAGGCAAACAAATCGATCGCGGTTGCGATAGCGTCGATGCTACAAAAAAATCTCGGTGCAAACGTGGAGTTAGAAAACCAAGAGTGGAAGTCGTACTTAGTGGCGCGTAAACAAGGCAATTTCGATGTGATGCGCGCTTCCTGGTGTGGTGATTACAATGAAGCGTCTACTTTCCTGAGCTTACTTCGCTCAGGTTCTTCGGGTAACTTTGCACGTTACAGCAATGAAGCGTACGACAACGCGATGAACAGTGCATTGGCCGCAACCGATGAGAAAGCGCGCCAAGGTTTCTATGAGCAAGCCGAGCAATTGTTGGCGGCGGATATGCCAATCGCACCGATTTACTACTACATGCAAGCGCGTTTGGTTCGTCCTACGGTTGGCGGTTTTGCCAAGAGCAACGTAGAAGGTCGTATCTACTCGAAAGACCTCTACATCAAGAAGTAGCGCTCAAAACAAGCGATAAATATGAAGCCCCGAAGATGTATCTTACGGGGCTTCTTTTTATTGTTAGCGAGTGGAGAGCTTGTTCACGAGCATAGCGACTCGTTTGCCAAGATACTCTGCTGTTGCAACATCAGAAGCATGCAACTGACCATCTTCACCACCTTGTGCAACAATACCACCTTGTACACCATAACGATTCAGGTTTTGCTCCCCAGAATTGCTGATCTTATCCAATCCGACCCACATCATACCGTGCTGGTAAGCGAAGGTTTGAAGGTATTGCAGTGAGCAAGATTGGTCGCCATTCATTGCCCCACCACTGGTAAAGCCAGCCGCGATTTTGCTCGCCCATTTTTGGTAATACCAAGATTCACTGCTTGCATCTGCAAATGCTTTAAACTGCGCTGCTACACCGCCCATATAGGTCGGTGAGCCAAAGATAATCGCATCACACTCAGCAAGTTCATCCATTAGTTTAGAGTTCACAAAACGTCCCTCAATAATCTCACTGCCTTCAATTCGGTGAGAGAGGATTTCACATTCATCTTGCTGCTTAATGCCTTGTTGTTCAAGGCCTGCGGCAATCGCGCGAGCAAGCTGACCAGTAACGTCGGTTTTAGAGAAATAAATAATCGCAATTTTGGACACAATGGTTCCTTTTTTCATTGTTGATTTTTAATCGTGCGACTAAGGCTAAAACCTCAAGCTAAGTTGAGGTCAAGAAGAGATTTGAGATAGATAAAGTACGAATTGGTATCTAAAGAGCTTTCTTATAGGGTAAGTCGACGGCATAACTACAGTGAATGCAACGACGATGAATATCGTGTATAAAAGCGTTAAAGGAAGATCTTAAAGATGTAGAAAACTCTCTTGGAAACAATGATAAAGGTACCGATACTAGTGATGAGTAATAGGCGGAAAAATAGATTAAAATATGTAAACTCAGACCTGATCCAAGGCGGGAAAAGTACATTTCATCGTTTCTTAAGGCGAGGGATTATTATCATTATGGTAGGAGGCCTTTCTACAGCCTCTTCCACGGTATTTGCACACTTTATAGCGGGTGTGTTTGATGTGGATATGAATGTTCATCCAGAGAGCTTAGAAGAAAAAGTGCATGCACTACTTTTTGTTTCGGTCAGTCTTGTTTTTTACCTCTTTTATGCCCTTATCTCGCTAAATATTAGTGGGTGGCTCATAATGAAGCTAAAAATATAAGCTTAACTAAAACCATGTCCTTGTATTTTAAGGAAGATGGAACTAGTGACGATTTTTTCTTTGCTTGCACCATCTCTATTTTTTGTATTTATTTAAGGTTCGTAAATAAGAAGCTTCCTTTGGTTGAAGTGGCGCTTTTGGTTTCGGCGATGTGTCATGCTTTTATCATGAAAGAATACAGTGGTGACCTTCAGCTTATACGTTTTGTCTCTTCACTGTTTTTCGCCATTAACTTTGGGTTATTTGTGACCACCAAGTGATACTAAAAAGCCGATGTAGATACATCGGCTTTTTAGTGGGTTATTTCTTTCTGCGAGTATAAATCCGAGATTTGGCTTTACTTGGCTCTGGCTTGTTTTTTGCCAGCTTTAGCACTGCTTTTTGCAAAATCTGGTTGTTTGGGTAAGTGATTAAGTTACCGTTGTCGTGCTTAATTAACACGTGAAACATGCTGATTTCTTGAATCTCACCGCAGATGTCTTCATCTTTGTCTACGACTTTAATTCGGTCACCCACTCGGTACGGGAAGACAAAAAAGATCAAAAAGCTGGCAGTGATGTTGCTCAGAATTGACCACTGCGCAATAAACGCCACACCTAATACGGCAAAAATGGACGATAGGAACAAAGACACATCGCCATAGCCAATACCTGTGATAATGGCAAAAATAGAGGCGGTCAAAAATAGCAGCGCGACATTGAAACAGCGCTGAATAAAACTCAAACGAGCCTTTTTTACACCTTTCGTTGTTGCCAAATTTAGGATGGCTCTATTTACAATCCTCTTCAGGATGCGATACGCGATCAGGACAAAAATGCCCATCAATAGTTTGTAACCGAGGGAGCCCGTAGTGAAATACTGGCTCACTTGCTCTAATTGGATCCAATCATTCATTTCTTCATCTCGACGATATCTAGAAAGCGGCTTTTATAGCTGATTTTTTGCTGTAAGTAATCACAATTTTTCTTTACACCATTTGTCTCTGTGTTGAGGTTCCACAGAGTACTATATAAGTTAATCAAAGACTTAGTGAGTATTACGAACTCTTTGGCTTCATTACTTATATTCAATCAAAGCTGACGTGATTTTGAAGAGAGCAATCTTTGAGCTGTATCCCATATCCGACATTCTATGACGCTAGTTCCGTATAAACGAGCTGAATATGACTTTTGTCCTGATAACCTAAGATGTATTAATTGAAATAGCTTTTAGGGCGTTGAAAAATGGAAGAAGATGAAAAGGCGATTATGATTTTATTCGTGATTGTTGGCCTTGTACTCGTTTGGGTCGCGCTTGAAGAACTTAATTATCTCGGACTCCCAATAAAATAAGCCCCGTTAAACACAAGTTAAACGGGGCCTTTGTCTTTTATCAATGTGAATTCAGGCTAGCTAACCGCACGCACTTTGCCTTGTTTCAAATCGTTCAGCACTTGCGCTTTAGGGCCATCTGCGATGATGCTGCCTTTCTCCATCACAATTACGCGATCAACGATGTCGAGCATAGACGTTTTATGCGTAATCAGAATCAGCGTTTCACTAGGTTTCAACTGTGCTAATTGATGCTTAATGTGCATCTCTGAGCGGTTATCCATTGCACTGGTTGGTTCATCCATGAGTAGAACAGGAGGACGACCCAAAAATGCACGAGCGATCGTGACTGCTTGACGTTGACCACCCGAAAGCATTGCACCACCTTCACCAACTTGGCGTTCTAAGCCCGCAGGGTCAGATTGCGTAAACGCAGTAACACCGGCACGATTCGCTGCGTCTAGTACGTCACGGTCATCGGTTAATGGGCGACCTAGCGTAATGTTGTCGCGGATAGAACCAAAGAACAGATTCGAATCTTGCGGCACACAACCAATATTACGGCGAATGTCGACATGATGCAGCTGTGCGATGTCGGTATCATCAATGCGAACATGACCTTCCGTCGGCTGATACAAGCCCATGATGAGACGTTCTAACGTGGTTTTACCCGAACCGATACGGCCTATGATCGCTACTTTTTCGCCTGGGTTAATGGTCAAGCTCAAATCTCGAATCGACGCCACCGGTGAATCTGGGTAGTGGAAGGTCACGCGTTCAAGTTCAATTTTGCCTTGTACTATTGGGCGGTGAATGTAACGTTTACCTTCTTCTTGTTCATCCGGCATTTCCATGACTTGATTGATAATTGTCATAGAAGACTTCGCTTGGTTGTAGCGCGTAGAGAGTAAGGATAACTGAACCAAAGGACCAATCGCGCGGCCGCTAAGCATGGTTGCGGCAATCAAACCACCCATGGTTAAGTCGCCTTCTGCAATTAAGTAAACGCCTAGGATGATCATCCCTACGTTACTACTTTGCTGGACAAAACCTGCCGCGTTTTGAATGCTATCCGTAATTCGGCGGCTTTTTATATTCCAGTTCGCCATGTGCGCAACTGCCTCTTCCCAGCGGTATTGGAATTGGCTTTGCGCACTGAGCATTTTTACGGTTTCTAACCCAGCCAAGCTCTCTATCAAATTGGCATATTTTTGCGATGCTAGGCGTGAACCCTCCTCAATGGAGCGGCGCAGCGGCCCTTGTATCAGTAGCGAGTGAATAATCAAAATGACCACGCCCACCATCGGTACATACACAAGATCGCCAGCCATTAGCCATATAATCACTAAGAACAAAATGGCAAAAGGCAAATCAATGAGAGCACTGACGGTCGCTGAAGTAAAAAACTCTCGAATAGATTCGAATTCTTGTAAATGGCGAGCGAAGGCACCGACCGAAGGCGGCTTTGATTCCATTCTAATCCCCATCACTTTGCTGAACAGTTTGGATGAAATCAGAATGTCAGACTTCTTGCCCGCCACATCAATGAAGTAATTTCTCAGCGACTTGAGAATGAAGTCGAACAGGAACACGACAAAGATGCCGCTTGCTAGTACCCATAGGGTTTCAAACGCAAGATTCGGAACCACTTTGTCGTACACCAAGCGAGTGAATAGCGGAGCGGCAACCGCAAAGAGGTTGATGAGAAGTGATGCGATTAAAACATCACGGTAGATGCGTTTTGACTGCCACAAGGTGGACCAGAACCAGTGGCCTTCGTTGGTTTTGAGCACTTCGGGAGAGCGCTCATCGAAACGGAATTGCTTTTTAACTAAAAAGTACCGACCAGTGTATTGCTCAAGTAGGTCTTCTAATGGAATAGAGATCGGCACCATTCCACTTTCTAGGGTGGTGACTTCGGCCTCGCGTTTCTCCATATTGATGCTGTTGAGAACGCAAGAGTCACCGCCTTTAAGAACTAAGATTGCCGGCAGAATTAGGCTGGAGATGCTCTCCAGCTCTGCGCGGTTTTCCTTGGCAACCAATCCGGCCCTTTCCGCTGCTCTTGGTAGCAAAAATGGGGTCAGTTTACCGTCAGATAGCGGTAGTCCGTTGACTAGCGCTTCTGGCGAGTTAGCTAACCCATAGTAACGGCTAACGTAGATGAGCGAATTCAGTAAAGGGTCTTTCATCGTTGATAAACCTTTTTATTCCTTGTCGACGATGAATCCTTGGAATACCTCAACAAAATGTTCAGTGAGGAAATCCAACTGGATTTGAGTTTCGATACGCGATGCGATAGTCGTAATACCAAGGTTGTGGGCAGTACGAGAGATCGACGTTAGCGTGAATTTCTGTTTTTCGTCGTGCAAGTTGTGTGTGAATAGGTAATCGAGCTTCACATAGTTCGGGCGGAACTCTTGGATGTATTCCAAAGATTGGAAGTTACGTCCGTAGTTATCTACGCCGAACTCAGCACCTGATTGGCGAATGGCATTACATAACAGTGCTGTGTGGTGAGGCTGATCGATAAAGCATTCCTCTGGAATTTCAAAATGTAGCTTAGAGGCCACTTTGGCGTGTTTCTCTAGCATGCTCGTTGTCCAGCGAATAAACGATGGTTGAGACAAGCTGCTTTGCGCGATGTTAATCGCGACTGGGTCATTAAGTTCACCATTTTCTAGCATCTTAATCATTGATTCAATGACATACTGGTCAAAGATGTTGGTGGCGTCTAACTGTTCTAGTGCGAATAGGTATTGATTCGCACGATACGTTTCACCATCTTTTTCGATGCTTGAAAATACTTCGTTGTGGAATACTTTACCCCATGTGTTTTTCGCAGCTTGGAAACGGAATTTAACCCAATCACTATGAATGGCTTCTTCAACCAACGCTTTCCATTGCTGTTTACCCATCAAACTAGAAGGTGTATCACTGCCAATGAAGCCGTATGGCTTGTCTGGTTGCGCTTTGGCTTTCGATAGTGCGTTGTCCACCATCGAGAGGATTTCAGAGCGCGTTTTCTGATCTTTGCTGTGTGCAACCCCTAGTGACGCTTTAGGTTTTGCTAAGCCTGTTGGGTCAGTATTTAGGCCGTTCACACAATTGACGATGCTGTCCGATAAAATGCGTAACTCGCTCTCATCCATATGAGGGAAAAGCAAGCCGAACTCATCACTAGACAAGCGAGCAATAGTGGCACCCGGTACATCAATGGTGTTTTTCAAACGTTGAGACAGTTCTTTAACGTGGGCATCTGCGCGTTGGTAATCTTTGGTCTCGTAAATGTCCCCAATGTATTCAGCATGGAGTAGCGCGATACCCCCTTGCGTTTGCTCTGCAAGCCATTGGTCAATTTGGTTGATGTAGAATGAGCGGTTACCCAATTTAGATATAGGATCGAGGTAAGCTTGAGCACGCAGACGTTGCGCCTCTTTGGCTTGCTCTTTGAATGATAGCTCGATTTGAGCAGACATCATGTTAATGCCATCTACCACCGCGATAAGATCCTTGGTTCTTGGACGAGCAAGCGGTTCACCAAATTGGTTATTCGCGATTTCATGCATTTTATTCACGATGGCCGTTAATGGTTTTAGCGAGCGACGTAGGATGTATGAAATTGCCACTAAACCAGCTAGAAAAATGACACTGAATACAGACAGCAAGCCAATAAAACCTTGCCAGAGCTGCTCGTAAGCTGCGCCTGGGTGGCTAATGATTTCTACTTCGGCGAGCTGCATCCAACCACTGGTCACAACACGCTTATCGTGAATCGCTTTAAATAGATTCATGTCGATAAACCATTGTGGCACCGTACTTGGTTTAACTGGGTAAGTACGCACGATCTGGTAGTCAGAATCTAATGCTGTAAGACGAACAACGGAGTAGGTGCTGCCGTCAAACAGAGCATTAATCACGGACTCAACCGCGACTTTATCTTTGTCCTTTAGGTAAGGAGCCAATGCCAAACCTACGGTGTTAATAGTGTTGTTGACCTCTGAACGTTGCTGTTGCTCCAAGCTGTCTCGAGTCGTGTTGAATTGGATTACGAATACTGATGCCAACAAGAGTATAAAGACCGTAACCATCCCCACCACAAGCTTCTTATATAGGGTCATGTTTCTCACTCGTCATAGTTAATTTTAGGTTTATTTAACTGCAACTTACGTTCGCGCGAGCGTAAGTCATTCCAAAGGCTCAACCGTGATGCTTTCCCTGCCAGCTCTCCAGTGCTAGCAGATGACTTCATCAACCACAGGTTTGTACCATTAAAACTGTATATCGGTAGCAAGTCGCTACGCTTAGAGGCTCGGACAATGTCAGGATTGATATTATCGAGAATGAGCGGCTCAGAACTTGGGGTAGGGTAGTAAGCTAATACCATGTGAAACTGATTCAGTTCGATGGCTTTTACGTATATTAACCGCATCTTTGAATCTGGTATTCCTAGCTCGAGTAAAGAGAAGTACTTAGCAATAGTGAAATCTTCACAGTCTCCTGCGTTACTCCCTAAAAATTCGAGTGGCGTAGCCCAATAATCTGTCTTTCCCCACAGTTTTATGTCGTCAACGAAATACAGCTGATTAAAAAAGTCGTTAACGCCAGCGAGCTGTTCATGAGTCTCTAATTGTTTAAATAAGTCGAGGTTCTTTCGCCATGTATTTACGCGCAATCCCGCACGTTCGCCGTACACCGCTGTGACCGTATTGACCCATCGTTGTTCTTTACTGTTCAGCGCACCAAGTTGGAACGACAAACAACTTAAGCTGATTAATAATGTAACTTTACGCTGCAAATTGGATCGCATATTCGACTCGTATCACAAGTATACTCTTCTAGAGAGTTCGTCAGTGAGAAATAAGTGCTTTTTATTTAATCGCTTATCGCTCAATACTCCCTATCGCGAGTATCTTAATGTGGTTTACTCCTTCAAGGCGTTCGTTTTGGCACTTAAAATCGGTTTAAGTAGATATTCCAAAACGGTTCGCTTCCCTGTGATGATATCGACCGATGCTGTCATTCCTGGAATGATTGGTAAATCTGCATCTTGACCAAAGTTTGTTTTTTCGGTGCGTACACGAACAATGTAGAAGCTGTTGCCTTCTTCATCTTGAGTGGTATCCGCGCTGATATGTTCCAACTCTCCCTCTAAACCGCCGTACTTTGTGAAGTCGTAAGCTGTAAACTTCACGATAGCATGAAGATCTGGGCGTAAAAATGCGATGTCTTTTGGCGCAATTTTCGCCTCTACCAATAGTGTGTCTTCTGTTGGTACGATCTCGACGATATCCATACCAGGTTGGATAACACCACCGACAGTATTGATGTTCAGTGTTTTGATTTTGCCTGTTACTGGCGAATTCACAACCGTTCGGTTTACTCTATCTTCCAAGCCCACCGCTGATTCAACCAAAGCAGATAACTGGTCTTGGGCGCTGTTGAGTTTCTCTTGCTGTTCAGAGCGGAATTTGAGTGCAACATCAATACGGTTGAGCATGGATTCTCGAATCGCTGATTGCAATACGGGAATTTTGAGCTCACTGGACGTCATTTCACGACGGGTATCGTTGACTTGGCGCTGTAATTTGAGCAGTTCAATACGAGGAACAACGCCCTCGTCTGCCAAAGGTTTGGTGATATCGAGTTCTTTTTTCGCGTATTGGTAGCTTTGACGCAAGTTCCTTACTCGTGCTTGGATCTCTACCAAGTCCTGCTGCTTTTGCTGCACTTGTTGGTCAATAACAGAAAGTTGGTTGCGTAAATTATCTAGATCTTCGCGATATTCTGCTTTTTGACGCTGTGTGAGTTGAGGTCGAGTCTCTTCCAAGGTTGGTGGGAAGGTCAGTTTACCGTAATCAAGTAGTACACTTTGACGCCAGTTTTCCGTTTCAAAATCACGATTAACGGCAACACTGTTAATAGAAGCGGATAGTTGCAGCACAGATGCGGTAAGGTTGGCAACTTGTTGCTCACGTTCACGAAAATCTGAGCGAAAGCGGGTGTCATCGATAAGCAGTAACTGTTGGCCTTTTTCAACCAACTGACCTTCTTTGACTAAGATTTCTTTGACTAAGCCACCTTCTAAGTTTTGGACTACTTGTATCTGTGAGGAGGGAATCACTTTGCCTTGACCAACCGTGACTTTGTCGATTTCAGCCCAAGATGCCCAACCTATTGCTGCAATGAAAAATAGCACCATAACCCAGAGCATAAAACGCGCGCTGTTGGGGGTATTGAGGAGCAATGCTGCAGTTTTGTCATCAACAAAATCCAACTCTTCATCGTTGAGTTTGTTGTAGTTATCTCGGCTCATCACAGTCCCTGCTTATATAATTACGGATTATCTTTTTGATCTTATTATTATTAACCGATCATGTCAGCATGCTCGGCTAATAAAATATGAGAAGAGGGTTATTCTCTCTTCAAATGAGCTTTCTTACACTTTCTAAATCAAACAAAAGCATAATTAGCGCCGGAGTATAGCTATTACGCCTTGAACTTGGCTTTATCCAACTGATGTTTTTTTAGTTTGTCGTACAAGGTTTTGCGTGATACCTGTAATTCTAGTTGAACCTCTTTGAGTCTGCCGCGATGTCTTTGCAATGCATCGAATAACAAGCAATATTCAAAGTATTCTGTGCGCTGAGTCATACTCTGAATTTCAAGACTTTTCTCACTATTCCAATCTTCCATTCTAAAAGTATCTGGCTTGAGGGCACGAAGTTCAGCAAATTGGCGTAGCTGCTTAACGTTTTCTGGCCATTCGAGACTGGTGAGGTGTTTGACTTCTTCTAGGCTGATATGTGGTGGCTGTAACTGATATCGGCTCGCGGTGTGGCGCACAAAGTGCTTGTATAAAGGCCCTATATCTTCCTTTCTTTCATCGAGCGTTGGTAAGTGAATTAGAGTCGCCAGGGATTTTAGAGGCGGCTCGGCTTGGGTGGTCGCGCCAAAAACACGTTCAAGTTTTGGGTGCTTGAACAAGTATTCCCATTGCTCAAATGATACATGCTCTGCGCTATGTAAGTACAAACTGCAGTGGCGTTTTCCTTCACTTAAGCGGTGTATGGCTTTGTCGAGCGCTTCTAATGAAAGCTCATAGAGGTCTTCACCAGAAGCGGCGATTAGCTCACTATCCGGTGTTGCATGTATGTCGTGGGCAAATTGTGCGGCGAGACGGCGACCTGTACCATCTTGACCTACAAAAATGAGCGGCTGGCTTGTAGGCGCACTGATCAAGGCGCGACGAATGCTCACCATGGCCTTACTGTGACCAATCATTTTCGGACCAACATGAGTTTGCATGTCGAGCTCTTTCTTAAGCCAGATGTTTTCTTGCAACAAGTTCAGTTTATCGCTGGCATTGTTGAGCGATTTCATGAGCTGTTCCGTTGAAAACGGTTTTTCTAGAAAGTCGTACGCGCCGCTTTTCATCGCATCTACCGCGGTTTTCACATCTCCATGTCCAGTAAGTACGATGAATTGAAAGTGATCGTTTTTGCTTCGCAAAGTTCGCATAAACTCCAAGCCATCCATCACGGGCATATGGATATCGGTAATGATAATCGCAGGCGTATTTGAGTCGATTACGCGTAAGGCTTCTACTGCGTTTGGTAAGCAGGTGACGTCTATCCCTTCAATCAGCAGGGCTTGAGACACGGCATCACGAATGTGTGGTTCGTCATCAACAAAGAAAACTGGGTTATTCATGGTCGTTTTCCACTTCTGGGGTACGTTTATTCTGATTGACTATTGGTAGCGTCACGATAAAGGTCATCCCTCCTGCTTGTTGTTCTGTGTTCTGATGTTTATAGGCACAGAGGGAGCCGTGATAGCTCTCTATAATCCGCTTGGAGATGGTCAAACCTAATCCAAGACCCTCCGGCTTAGTCGTAAAAAATGGGTCGAACACTTTTGCTAGGGCTTCGTCTGACATCCCTGGTCCGTTATCGGAAACAAGAATGTCGCAACTGTCATCATGACACTGAACAGCAATGGATATTTGCGGATCGATACAGTGGTTTTCCATCGCTTGTGCGGCGTTGTGGAAGAGGTTTATCAGCACTTGTTCTAATTCAACGCTGTGAATGGCCAGCTTCACATCATAGTCGATGGCCGGAACTTTTAGTGTTACTCCTTGCTTAATAAGCTTGTTGCTCAAAATGCTGGTGGCAGTATGTACCGCGTCGTGCAGTACTGAGATTTCATTGTGTGAATCGTGCGTGGCTTTCCGAGTAAAGACTTTTAAGCGGGCAATGACTTCCGAAATGGTGTCATTGAGTGTCAGCATTTTGCCCAAATTGTCGGCGACCATTGGGTATTTTTCCATTGCCAACAAACGCTGCGAGTTTTCGGTATAGGTTCTTAGTGCGGAAAGTGGCTGATTTATCTCATGGTTAATACTGGCTGATAGCTCGCCCAACAGTGCCAATTTCGCGGCTTGTGTCAGTTCTTGTTGTGTTTGTTTAAGCTCTTGTTGGCTTTGCTCATATTGGCGGATGGTCTGTTGTAGTTTTTGGTTGGCTTCACTCAGAACTAGTGTCCGTTGCACTACTTTTTCTTCTAGGCTCACATTGAGATGGGCAAGGCGTGCTTTGTTAACTAGGGTTTGGAACCACGCTAACGCAATTAGAGCAATGAGCGCATATAAGATCAGGAAGACGATATCGGCCTGTAAAACGGCGGCAAGAACGCTGTTGTGGTTAATTAAGGCAACGACGCGAAACCCTTTATCCAATAAGTGTGTTGCGTATGCGAGGTAATTCGGTGATAGAAGCAATTGATTGTCATCAAACTCTGTGACACCACTGTGTGCCGTTAACTCACCAAAATATTCGGGTAAGGTATCGCCATATTGACGCGTTTCGGTAAGTTCATTTATTGCACTCGATGACAGTGGGAAAAGTGCACGATAGCGCCAGTCTGGTAAATTGCTCATAAACACGACATTGTGTTTATCTGTAATGAGTACGTCAGTCGTGGTTTGCGAAAGGCGCTGTTCTAATTGCTCCAAATTCACTTTTACTGTGATCACGCCAACGACTTCCTCATTTACCCACAGCGGAGATGAGAAGAAGTACCCACGTTTATTCGAGCGTACGCCTAATCCAACGTATTGAGCGGGCTCACCGCGTCGCGCATTTTTAAAATAGGGGCGATAGCTAAAGCTAGAGCCAACAAACGTATCTTCTTGCTGAAAGTTACTTGAGGCTATGACTAACCCGGTACGGTCATGAACGTAAATCGTATCGGCCAAACTTTGCTTCAACCAATCTGATAACAGTAGGTTGAGCTCTTGAGAGGGCGTTCCGCGCTCGACTGCTTTGAGTAGTCTTGGGTCGTGACTTAATAGGTTTGGTATCTGTTCAAACTTTGCCAGTTCGTAGTCCACTTCTTGTGATACTTGCGCGGCTTGTCTCTCTAGCTTTTGTTGCCATTGATCATGTTGGTATTGAGTTGCGTAATGATGAGTAAGCGCAAGCCCTGAAATGCCAACGGCACACAGTAGCAGTAAAAAATGACGTAGGGCTTTGGGGTTGAGTAAGTTCACGATCGGCTCACTGGTTTTTTGTGTCATGGTATCAAATGACGCACTGTGATGCTGTGAGCGGCAACGATAACAAGCACAATGATGTCCTTGTATTTCCTCAGTATCGGGAGCACAATCGACAAAAACGAGTGAAGGAGTAAAGATGGAACTTGCTGATATTCGTCGTGAGTACACCAAAGGTGGGCTGCGTCGTAAAGATTTGAAAGCTGATCCTATTGATCAATTTAATCTGTGGCTAGAGCAAGCAGTTGAAGCGGGTTTAACGGACCCGACTGCGATGACAGTTGCAACGGTTGATGAAAATGGCATGCCGTTTCAACGCATTGTTCTATTGAAAAACGTCGACAAAGATGGTTTTGTGTTTTACACCAACCTAGGCAGTCGCAAGGCCCAGCAGCTAGAGCATAACAGCAATATTAGTTTGCACTTCCCTTGGCATCCGTTAGAGCGCCAAGTTCATATTACTGGTGTGGCTGAAAAGCTTACCGCCGTAGAGAATATGAAATACTTTACTTCTCGTCCTAAAGAGAGCCAGTTGGCCGCAATCGCGAGCAAACAAAGTAGCCGTATTTCTGCCAGAGGTGTGTTGGAAGGTAAGTTTTTAGAGCTAAAACAAAAGTTTGCTAAGGGTGAAATACCAGTACCAACCTTTTGGGGTGGCTTTCGCGTAAAACCAAAGAGCATCGAATTTTGGCAAGGTGGCGAACATCGCCTTCACGATCGTTTTCTTTTCTCCCAGCATGATGGAAGTTGGGACATTGATCGTTTAGCGCCATAGGCTTATGGTCCCTCATGAATAAACAAACACCGCCGAATTGGGGCGGTGTTTTTGTAGGTAGAAGCGATGCGAATTATCGCTCTCCATTCAACACAACCGATAATTGATGCTTAAGCAGCGTTTTGGGTACAACAGAGCCGTAGCCTGCTTCCATTGCTTTATCTATTAGTTCGTTCTTGCTGTTCGCTGCAAACTTATTACGTAAGCGTGCGACGTGACCTTCAACGGTTTTTGTTGATATGCCCATGACCTGAGAGATAAATTGAGGCTTTTTGCCATAGAGCAAGAGGAAAAGCGTTTCTTGCTCGCGGCATGTGAGCTTCTCTGGTTTTGGTTGTAAGTCAGAAAAACGAAAGATGGATTGTTGATTTGGGTTGGTACTGATTGCACGACAAACCCAATACCCGACTTCAATCACGGCGGTGTCGGTGAGTTCCCTTCCGTAGAAAATGGTGCCTACGATGTCGCCTTTGTCATCTCGCCACGGTGTTTTAGTAAATATATGTGCTCGCCAGCGGCCATCTGGATAAGGGTGGATATCCAGAATTTTTAGTGACTCGCCAGTTTCGAGAACGTGTTTATCTTGGCGTTGAAATTCTTGCGCGCATTCAGTGGTTGGGCTGGCCATATCAAAATCAGTTTTACCCAAGCACTCCTCGGGCGACGTGTGCCCTAACAGTTCTGCGTATTCCTGGTTTACGTATAGGAATACCGAATCTTTATCTTTGCATCCCCAACAACCTGGTAGCTGTTTAAGGAGGGATTGTTCTATGGTATCGACTGAAATATTCACAAAAGGACTCACTACATACTGCTTTTACCAATACAGAGACGTCCGTGTTACATGGCTCGTATTGATGTTGCCAAGTAGGCAGTTACGTTGCTAGAACACGTTCGTTGATTGGCGCTCAATCCAATTAAATTCGTGGTGTTCGATGTTTTCGTCAGGTAGTCATAGACAACGACGAAATGGAACGAAGAGTTTAATTGGGAAAATGGTCTGTTTCATTACAGATATGTGCGCTCACGGATGTCCGCCAATGTTCGGCTTACAACTCGTATCGTCCTTGATCATGCTTCCTACAACTCAGTTGTAATGTGGTTGACGTTCATATCACTTGTGAGCGAAAGAGCAGCACCTAAGCATATGAGAGGGACAGTGAGACAAACGCTATGATATCAGCTTATGCCATTGTTTTCATTGTTGAGAAGCGAAAAAAAAAGCCAGCCTGAAGACGGGCTGGCAACACAAGATATAATCTTGTCGACGTGTAGAAGAGGTTCTAAATTACCTAGCGAGGGTCTGCTAAGTAAGTTAGAGGTATCAATGAGATACCGAGAGCTTTAGATCGTATGCATCTTAAAGCTCGATAACTAATGTATTGAATCAGAAGCATATTAGTAAGGGGGGAAATCCCTCTATGTTGAGTTTAAGAGTGGGTTTCGATCCGTTTCAGGGACGAGTTATCTAATATGGAGCACGGTGTTTTACAAAATAACAGATTGTTCGGTAATAAGGATCTTTACATTGATTGATTATGTATACGTAAGGTGTTGCCTATCTATCCGTTTTTGTTAATAAAATTGGTTGCTCACTGACCGTAAATTAACCTCGCATGATCATCGTTCCGGAACTATGATCATGTAAATGAAATTGATCATGCTGATTTGATCTTGTCGATTGAGTTGGGTAAAAGTTGCAACCCAACAAAGAAGGTATATGATGCGAAGACGTAAGCTGACCGTGTAAAGACGACTGTTTAAAATGAGTGATTCAGATAACCAAAAAATCCTTTCATATCAAGAGATTATGCTGCCAAAGCCGGCGGAGCTGATCACACTTCCGTCTTATATGGATTGCCACGATCATTCTTATACGCAGATCGTGATTGGTTTAAAAGGGCAAGCCGAATTTGAAGTGCGCGGGCGAGGTAATCTTGTCGGCCCTGGTCAAGGTTGTGTGGTTACCGCATGCTCTGATCATGCTTTCGGTGGCGTCATCAATCAATCGGATATTTTGGTGCTGAATATGCCCAAACCGACAAATGATGATCCCGAAATGCTTCAAAAAATCAATAACCTGGAGAGAGACCATGTCTACTTCCAGTTAGATAGTCAAATTCAGAAGCTGATACAGATGTTGGTTCAGGAAATGCGAAACCATCCGGATGACCTGCTGTTAAGTCGTGCGTGTAACGACACTGTGATTGCGTTAATGCAGCGCCATATCTCGGCATTTGAGACCAGTCGAAAAGAGTCGCGCTTTGATTTGGAGGCGATTGATCGTTACATTGAGCAGCACCTGAGTCATAAGATTAGTGTGGCTCAATTGGCCGGGCGAGTGTTTCTTGGGGAAAGTCAGTTCCATTGCTTGTTTAAAGAGCAGATGGGGATTACACCTCATCAATATGTTCTCGGAAAGCGAATCGACATGGCTCGTGAATTAATCGAGCAAGGGCACCTTTCTTTAGGGCAAATTGCCGAGTTTACTGGCTTCTCAAGCCAGAGTACTTTTACTCATACTTTTACTCGCTTACAGGGAATATCACCTTCCCGTTATAAAAAACAAGTTGGATAACAACGCGTTTTTTTAGGTCAAATAATCATCAATCAGAATGAAGCCATGCACTATGCATGGTTTTTTTATGTTTTATTCACGTGACCTATCTCTCGTTTTTTTAAATTCTCTGTTCTTTGCAGTGGTTGATATGCCACTTGATCCTACATTTTCTCTTAGAACGAGCTCTTCACAAAAATCTTATTGATATTCTTGATATTTTGTTGTGAATGCAATGAAAAAATTAAAATTTACAACACAAAATATTACCTATTTGAATGTGACTATGTGGATGTTTTGTTATAAAAGCGAGTTTTTGGCAAAAATGTCGTAGTTTTTGACAAGTATTCTTATCGGCCTCAAAATACACTGCCAGCCATTGATAATCCTCGAAGCGGTTTTCGAGGAGTGAGATTGAGGAACACACATGTTTACAGCTACGAACGTGTTGACACCGGAATTTATCGGGCAGCCGCTTGATAAGTTGTGGTCACTGATCTCGCCATTATATATGGTGGACGAGTCTCAATGGCTAGAGCAACTATTGCCACTAGCGACGCCGACAGAGGATGAAAAATCGGCGATCACTACCCAAACGACCCACCTTATCGAAGCCATTCGTGCCGATAAGAAGTCAATCCAGATGATTGATGCTTTATTGCTGGAATACAGCTTAGATACTCAAGAAGGTATCTTGCTGATGTGTCTTGCAGAAGCATTAATGCGCATCCCAGATGCCGCGACAGCAGATTCTTTGATTAAAGATAAGTTGAGTGTCGCAGACTGGAAATCTCACCTGAAGAACTCTGACTCTGTGTTTGTTAACGCATCAACATGGGGCCTCATGCTAACAGGTAAAGTGGTTGGTCTTGGTGAGCAAGGCACCCAGAGCCCAGGTCAGGCTGTAAACCGTCTGGTAAATAAATTCTCTGAGCCTGTGATTCGTAAAGCCATGTATCAGGCAATGAAGATCATGGGTCACCAGTTTGTTCGTGGTCGTACGATAGAAGAAGCGCAGAAGAACGGTCGCCCAATGCGCGACAAAGGTTTCACCTACTCGTTTGATATGTTGGGTGAGGCGGCGTTAACGACAGCGGACGCGAACAAGTACTTCAAAGATTACCTAATGGCGATCGAAGCGGTGGGTCGCGAGACTTACGGTAACGACACCAGCCCTGCGCCTTCGATTTCCATCAAGCTTTCTGCATTACACCCGCGCTACGAAGTCGCAAATGAAGAACGTGTAATGACAGAGTTGTATGACTCACTAATGCAACTACTAAAACGTGCTATTGAAGTCGACGTTGCAATCACAATCGATGCAGAAGAAGCGGATCGCCTTGAGCTTTCCCTGAAGCTATTTGAGAAAGTATACCGTAGCGATCTTGTGAAGGGTTGGGGCAAGTTTGGTTTGGTTATTCAAGCCTACTCAAAACGTGCGCTACCAGTCTTGGTGTGGCTAAATGCACTCGCAAAAGAACAAGGTGACGTTATTCCTCTGCGTTTGGTTAAAGGCGCGTACTGGGACAGCGAAATCAAGTGGTCTCAACAAGCGGGTTATGCAAATTACCCAGTATACACTCGCAAAGAAGCGACGGACGTTGCATACCTAGCTTGTGCTCGTTTCCTACTTAGCGAAGGTGTTCGCGGTAATATCTACCCACAATTTGCAAGCCACAATGCTCACACGGTGACGGCAATTGCTGTCATGGCGGAGCACAAAGAATACGAGTTCCAGCGCCTGCATGGTATGGGTGATTCACTGTATAACCATGTTATGAAAATGTACGGTCAGCCAGTACGTATTTATGCACCTGTCGGTAGTCATGCTGATCTTCTTCCGTACTTGGTTCGTCGTCTGCTTGAAAATGGTGCGAACAGCTCGTTTGTACACCGTCTAGTTGATGCGCGTTGTCCAATTTACGAGTTGACCCATCACCCTGTGGATGTGTTGACGGGTTTTGACACGCTACACAACGACAAGATCCCATTACCTGCCGACATTTTCCCTGAGCGTAAGAACTCATATGGCGTCAACATCGACATCGACAGTGAAGCGAAGCCATTTGAAGCTCAGGTCGAAAGCTTCATGGACAACCAGTGGGTTGCAGGCCCGATGATCAATGGTGAACGCTTTGCCGAAAGCATGATCAAGGAAAATGCGGCTGAGATCATCACCGCACCATACGATCGCCGAATTGAAGTCGGCAAAGTGGCATTTGCAACTCTTGATCACGTTTCCGCTGCAATTGATGCGGCGCAAACTGCTTTCTCTGATTGGAAAACCGTTCCTGTTGAGCAAAAAGCGGCTTGTTTAGAAAAGCTTGCTGACTTAATGGAAGAAAACCTGGCTGAGCTGGTGGCGATTTGTCACAAAGAAGCGGGTAAAACGATTCACGATAGCATTGATGAAGTTCGTGAAGCGGTGGATTTCTGTCGTTATTACGCGAAACAAGCGCAAAACCTACAGCCATTTGAGCTAGAAGGCTTTGATGGTGTGAAACGCATTTCTAGCCGTGAAGGTCTTGGTGTGTTTGTGTGTATTAGCCCTTGGAACTTCCCGTTGGCTATCTTCCTTGGTCAGGTGACGGCAGCACTGATTGCGGGTAACACAGTGGTTGCAAAACCTGCTGAGCAAACAAGCTTAATTGCCGCTCGCGCTATTGAACTAATGCTTGATGCTGGCTTCCCTGCAGGTGTGATTCAGTTACTTACTGGTCGCGGCGCTGAGATCGGTCATGCACTGACTTCTCATGATGCTATTGCTGGTGTGGCATTCACTGGCTCAACGGCAACGGCGCAACGCATTAACGTTACGCTCGCGGAGCGCAGCGCGAAACCAGTTCCGTTTATTGCGGAAACAGGTGGCCAAAACGCAATGATTGTGGACAGTACTGCATTGCCAGAGCAAGTGGTGCGTGATGTGATTCGTTCGGCGTTTGCATCTGCTGGTCAGCGTTGTTCTGCCCTTCGTGTTCTATTTGTACAAGAAGATGTAGCAGACCGTATGATCAACCTGATTCAGGGTGCGATGAATGAACTGCATGTTGGTTTACCTTACCTACACAAAACAGATGTTGGTCCGGTTATCGACAGCAATGCAAAACAAAAACTCCTCGCTCACCTTGAGCAAATGAGCAAAACACAGACTAAAGTCGCTCAGCTACAGCTGGATGAATCGTGCCAGCATGGTGACTTTGTCTCACCAAGTGCGTTTGAAATCTCGGGCATCGATGTGCTGAAAGAAGAACAATTTGGTCCAATCTTGCACATTGTTCGCTTTAAAGCGTCTGAATTACCGAACGTGGTTGCGCAGATCAACAAAACGGGTTTTGGATTGACGATGGGTATCCATAGCCGTAACGAAACCACGTACCGTTGGATTGAGAAACATGCTCGAGTAGGTAACTGCTACATCAACCGAGACCAAGTTGGCGCTGTGGTTGGTGTACAGCCGTTTGGTGGTCAAGGCTTGTCGGGTACTGGCCCGAAAGCTGGTGGTCCACACTACCTATTCCGCTTTACTCAACATCTTCTTGCTCAAGCAGAAAACGCATAAGGAGTCGCATTATGGTTCATCAGATCACCTATTTTAAAGATGCATTCTCTGCGTGGGAGCAGTGGAATCTGACTGATTTTGATTACAAATGCGAGCATGTTCTGGCATTTAAATCTGCACTAGAAGGGCAGCAGTCTACCGTTGCCAAGGTGGTTTCTTACCACTTGCAACAAGCATCAGCTCTTCTTGCAAAAACTCACCAGTTAGTTGGCCCTACAGGGGAAACTAACGAACTGTATGCCGCAGGACGCGGTGTGGCTTTGGTGATTTGTGAAAACAACATCGAGCCTGCTGATAATGCGTTATACAGTGCTTTTGCGATGATCACCTGTGCCTTAATTGCAGGCAACAGTGTGGTCGTTTGCAGTGACAATGCAGAGCTAAACCAATTGGTTAAGCAAGCTGTAGCGTTGGCAAACTTCCCATCTAACTTAGTCCAGGTTGTTGCGTACGATGCGTCTGCCCCGTTGCTTGAGAGCGATGTACGTAGTGTGGGTTATGTTGGGCGTTCACAGATTGAGCATGCGCTCAATCTTCAACTAGCTAAGCGTGACGGTGCAATCGTCGGCTTAGTTTCTGAAACGGATTTAGAGTCACCGAAATTGGCTCATGATCCTCATCTCTCGTTGCGCTTCATTACTGAGCGCACTCGAACGATAAATATTACCGCGGTGGGTGGTAACGCAACTCTACTCGAGTTGGGGAACGAAACTCACTAACCTGACTTGTAATGCCAATCTGGAGTAACTGGACTGAGAGCCGGTCCAGATTGGTTTTTTATACTCTGATGTATTGCTGAGACGGTAAAATATCAGGGCAGGCAAGGAAGGAAATAATTATAACGAGGACTATCTAATGATAGAAAATAGCTTTGCTATCACGTCCACTTTTGTGGCGTATTTACTGATTATGGTTGCTATTGGCGTTTACGCGTATAAGAGGACTTCCAATTCATCTGACTACTTCCTAGGTGGCCGTAGCCTAGGTCCGTGGCCTGCTGCATTATCTGCAGGTGCTTCAGACATGAGTGGTTGGCTGCTGCTAGGCTTGCCTGGCTATGCGTACGCTGCGGGTATCGAGGCCTTCTGGTTAGCCGGCGGTCTACTTCTTGGTACATGGGCAAACTGGCTCATCAGTGCAAAACGCCTTCGTACCTACAGTATCCAAACTGACGCGCTAACGTTGCCAGAGTTCCTGTCACGTCGCTTCAACGATAAGTCGAAACTGATTCAGACAATCTCTGCGTTTTTCATTCTTCTATTTTTCCTTTTCTACACCAGCTCAGGTTTGGTCGCAGGGGGCAAACTGTTTGAGACGGTATTCGGTCTAGATTATACCTACGCTGTTATCATCGGCACGGTGTGTGTCGTTTCTTACACACTATTCGGTGGTTTCCTAGCGGTATCTTGGACTGACTTAGTGCAAGGTCTTCTAATGGCGGCTGCGCTAATGATTGTTCCTATAGCGGTAATGGACGGTGGTTTAGGTCAGCTAAGTTCTGATCTACATGACATCAACCCAGAACTTGCAACGCTATGGAATGACGCGAAAGGCGAACCATTGTCTGCGATTGCCATTATCTCTCTAGCGGCGTGGGGCCTTGGTTACTTTGGTCAGCCACACATCCTAGCGCGTTTTAAAGCGTCTCGTTCAAACAAAGATCTAACGACTGCACGTCGTATCGCAGTGATTTGGACGGCACTATCTATGGTTGGTGCAATGCTTGTTGGTCTTGTTGGTCTGGTTTGGGTTACGGGTCATCCGGGTACTCAACTAGAAGACGGCGAGAAGATCTTCATGCTATTGGTTAACGCAGTATTCCACCCTGTCGTTGCGGGTATGTTGTTAGCAGCAATCCTAGCGGCGGTAATGAGTACCGCTGACTCACAGCTCCTTGTTTCATCTTCAGCGCTTGCAGAAGATTTCTACAAGCAAGTATTCAAGCCAGAAGCGTCTTCTGAAGAAATCGTAATGATTGGTCGTATCGGTGTTATCGTTATTTCGCTTGTTGCGCTATTCCTAGCGATGACGCCTGATAGCTCAGTACTTGGTCTTGTATCTTACGCTTGGGCTGGTTTTGGTGCGGCATTTGGTCCTGCGGTTGTACTTAGCCTTTACTGGAGCGGTATGAACCGTAACGGCGCGTTAGCAGGTATTCTTGTTGGTGGTATCACTATCGTAGTTTGGAAGCAGCTAACTGGCGGTTGGTTTGATGTGTACGAAATCGTACCGGGCATCATCTTCTCTACGCTTGCCATCATTGTGGTAAGTAAAGCAACGGGTGGTGCTGCGCAAGACGTGTTAGACCAACACCAGTCGTTCGAGAAAAAACTGGTTGAACTAGACTAGTAACTTCCCGTATATGAACACAAAGCCCGCTATTTTAGCGGGCTTTGTTTTATCTGAAACTTAATTAACGTTAATGGTGGTAGCTTGAGATCAAAGCTTAGCATTGCTCGGTTAGATTGGAGTGTTAGTCGCGACGAATTTTGGCGTAAATAACGGTGTTACTCAGCTCTCCCGATGTGGTAAGACGTTCGTTTCTGAGCTCTCCTTCGAACTCATAACCACAGCGCTCGGCTACAGCCCGGCTCTTTTGGTTGGTGCTATCAGCATGAATTGCGATTCTCTTGGCACCCAAGTCATCAAACGCATAGCGCTCAACTTCGAGCACAGCCTCGGCAACATAACCATTGCCAACGGCAGCATCATCTAACCAATAACCTATCTCAAAGGATGGTACGTCGGGATCTCGAATCATCAAGCCGACCGCACCCAGTAAGCGATCGCTTTCCTTTTCAATGATGTAGTAACGCAGCTCTTCTTCGAAGTTTTCAAAGTTTGCGATGGCTTTCTCTGTCCCTTCTATCATCGCTTCTAATGTCAGCACATGAGGCACCCACGGCAGATAGACTTCGAGAGTCTTTTGGCTGCGAACGACAGCTTGATGCGCCTCTTCGGCTCGTTCTAAACAAGCAGGGATGAGTTTGAGACGTTTCGTTTCCATGCCGACTCTCCTATGGGTGAAAAATGAACGGAAAATCATTTAAACAGATGTACTTAGAATGATCTAGTCAACGCCGTCATATTATTCACTTGGTTTGCCAGAGAGAAACTGAGAGAATCGAACCGTTATCAAACCAACTAGGTTCATTATGAAACTTTTAGTAAGAAACTTGGCTCGTCACATGACCGAGCAAGATATCCGCAAATTATTCTCAGCGTACGGCAAAGTAGAACTGTGTTCGCTAGTGCTTGATCAAGACACGGGTTTGTCGAAAGGCTTCGGTTTTGTCATCATGCCGGACGAAGCAGAAGCCATTTCTGCTCTTGAAGCACTGAATTTGACGAACGTAGAAAAAAGCAAAATTCGCGTGAAAGTCGCACAAGACTAATACAGAGAAAAGCCAGCGTTATTGCTGGCTTTTTTGTCTTTCTATTTAGAGACCAAATTGGCAACATTCTAGAATGTCTTCTCTTTTCGTTTTAGCGAGATTGATCATCAATTCTCTCTTCAAGTTGTTTCATTAAATCCTTTAACTGTAGAGAATCGAAATTGTCTGAATTCGGCACTTGGTAAGCGTCGTTGACTGTGTAGAGCATCAAACTTTTGCTAGAGAGGAGCTCTTTCTGTATTTGGACTTTGACAATGTCATCAAGAGGTAGACGGAAGTAAACCGTTGAGCCCTGGCGGTACTTCAAGGTGTTGGTGCTTGCATCGATATCTAGCGTTTTAGGATTGAACGCGCGGCGCGTGAAGTACGTTGAGAGCAGTTTCAATCCTATTATTGTGAGTGCTACGAGTCCAAACTCGACGATCTTGTCTGCTAGGTAGGAAAAATAGAACAGCGACAACAATACAGTTCCTAGCAAGAAAGGGTTGTTCTTGGACAGATTTTGTGAAGTTTCATGGATGATCATCCGACATATTCCTCGACTTTATTCAGAAGCGACGAACGTGAGTTGGTAGACACAAACCTTTCGTTCTTTGCCTTGCATGCGCAATGTTTTGTCACCGATGTAAGGGATATTTAGTTTTTGGATCTCCGATTTAGAACGCTGATTGTCCACCAAATGCATCACGGTTATTCCGTTTAACTCAAAGTGCATTCGAGCAAATTCGAGTAAGGCTTTGGAGGCCTCGAATGCATAGCCTTTCCCCCAATGTGGCACGCCAACCCAGTAGCCTAATGTACCGTAGCCCTCTTCGATACGCGGTAAACTCACTGCACCAAGTAACTCCCCAGTGTTTCGCAAGGTAATAGCGTACGCCACGCCTTGATGCTGCTGATACATCGGATCGTGCCTATCTATCCATGCTTGCGCCATCGGTCGCTCATAAGGATGAGGGATGTTTGCTGTCATGTCGGCAATTCGCTTATCTCCAGCGAGTAAAGCCACTTGTTGGCAGTCATCGATATTGAATGGCCGGAGGACGAGTCTTTCGGTAGTGAGAATCGGTTGTATCGTCATGCATTTCTTCCTTGATGAGACGGCTATAGCTGCTAGCAACTGGTTTGCGGGGTAAATCGAGATAACAAGGCGTCTCGAAAGCTCGATCTAGCCAGGCGTGTAGTTGTCATGCGCCTTACTAAATAATAAGCCCGAACAATTGCTTATGTGTAATGTGTCGTATTATTACACACATAAGCACGTTTGCTCATATTGATGGTACAAAAGTTGAGGTCTGACCAATGTCTCAGTTTTTTGATACTTTCGTTCAATTTTTTGAAGATAGGGCACAAAAAATTAAAGGAGCTTTTTAATTGTGGAATTATTTTGAACAAAATATGTCAATTGTCAGTAGGACGAAAAAGTAGGGAGAAGAGAAATGCCGGATATATATTGCGCAGCTTGTAGAAAATCAACGCAACATAAAGTGATTATGAAGCGTTGCGAGCCTCAGTCTGTTGACTCGTTAACAGGCAAAATGGTGAGTTTTACACAGCTGATGGCGAAATTTGTATCAGGTGAACATTATTACGAGATGGAGCCTCAATACTACTGCCGTTGTTGTAATCATCGTGCAATTGGAGAGGTTGTTCCACATCCTACACGGCATACATCGGCCGCACTCTAATTCTGAGTGATAGCCATGATTAATGGCTAAATAGGGCAGTGTTGCCCGAACGACATATCTATACAGGCGTGTCATGCGCTTTCAAATTTGCGACTCCGCGGGAGCCGCTAGGTTGCTTTTTCTCTTCATATCACGGTTACTAAGTGAGCGGCAATAATCATAGCTCTTTCCCTCCTTCGTTGTTTTCTGGTTATTCTCTGCTGAATTTCACATGCTGTGCATTTGATGGTTTGCAATTGTTTGAGCAACGATTAATGTGATGCTTTCTAAGTGGTTACAAGGAAGCGGGTTAATGAGTTATCAATTGGACCGGATTGATTTACATATTTTGAGAGTGCTTCATTCGAGAGGCAGAATTCCGGTTGTAGAACTAGCAAAGCTGATTAACTTAACGACTTCTCCATGTTCTGACCGTGTAAAGCGGCTAGAAAAAGAAGGGTATATCAATGGTTACCATGCAGAGTTGAATGCGGAAAAGTTGGGGCTGGATGTGCAAGTATTCATCCATATTCGTTTAGACCAAACCAGTTTTTCTATTTTTGAAAAGTTTGCGAAAGCGGTGGAATTGATGCCTGAAATTGAAGAGTGCTACTCGCTCTCTGGAGATTTCGATACCATGATAAAAGTTCGTGTTAAGAGCATGAAAGCGTATCAGGAGTTTATGTCGAGTAAGTTAGGCACGCTTCCGGGCGTGATTCAAACTCGTAGTGAAGTGGTCATAGAAGAACATAAAACGGGATTTGGTGTTAATCCCGAGCTCCTTGGTTAGGCGAGGCATGTGTTGAGCCTCCTTATTTAGCGTGGCTTGGTATATTACTTTTTCTCGATTAAAAAAGGAGCCGAAGCTCCTTTTTTAATAAATCGGTGAGCGATTATGCCCCGATAAAGGTACTGATAACGCCAATTAAACCACCAAAAACACCGCCCCAAACGACTAGCCAGCCAAGGTGTTCTTTGATCATCTTTTGCACCATTTCTTTAACTAATGCCGGTGTTAATTCGCTTAAACGTTGATCGATGATACCTTCAATGTTCTGCTTTATCTCATCCATCATTGCAGGAGATTCGAATTGCTCTTTCAGTGCTTCTTTGATGTTATCGCTCTTGCTCAACTCAATGATGGATTCTTGCATCTTTTCGACGAAAGGTTGGCGCATGGGTTGTAGCGCTTCCGAGCCGCCAAACATCGCTAGCATGCCACCAAACTGAGAGCCTTCAATTACTTCCACTAGGGAATCAAATGCTGGATTTAAATCTACTTTCTCAATTACTGGTTGAAGATCGATGTTCACACCGCCCGCCATTTCTTTATTCAAGAATCGGTCAATGTTCGCTTCAGTAAAAAACTGTTCCATCATCAGGTTTTTGATAGCCAGTTTAAACTCTTCAAATCGCGCGGGGATCACGCCAGAACCGTATAATCCAGGCACTTTCTCAAACAGCATATGGATGGCAAGCCAGTTGGTGATGGCGCCTGAGAACGCAAACAGCCCTGCATACCAAAGATAGTCGTTTTGTAATTGATGACCTCCAGCCATCAAAGCGATAGCGAGGACATTCGTTAGCAAACTTTTGTTCATAGTGACCAGTTATATATGAATATCGGAAAGAATAAGTGGGCCTGATTCTATACCTAAGTCACATTAAGATGCTAGGTTTTGCCGTGATGAGTAGTCTTGTAGCGAAGGGAAAAAAATGAATGCTCGGAAAAACAAAACCCGACAATCATTGTCGGGCCACTGCTTTTTCTTAGAAAAACTAAGATTCTATTTTTAATTTTAGATGCGGTAGATCTTACAACAAAGTTGGCATTTCCATCTTTCTGAGTAGCCAAATAGCTTGTCAGCCCAACTTGGTTTGAGTTGTACGATCTGCATTGAACCACATTTACACATAAGCTAATTACCTTATTGTTAATATAATAACTAAGCCATCTATTGAGTATAGCTGTTTCTCAAAAAGTGAAATGACAAATGAAGACGGCTCAATACTCTGTATTGTGTTCATTGCAATGGATACGCAACGAGGCGGTATATTAGCAGAAAAAGTGTGAGCTTTATCATGGAGAGTGTTTCATATATGAGAAACCACAATGGCTATATGAGCATCTAGCCATGGATTTAAATAAAAAACGGCGCTTAAAGCGCCGTTTTTATTGAGCTTATCACTCGTTAAGAAGCGTGTTGATTGTCTAGTTCTTCAGCGATAAATCCGCCAGTTTGATGCGCCCAAAGCTGGGCGTAAATGCCGTTATTCGCAATGAGTTCTTGATGAGAACCTTGTTCAACGATGCTGCCTTTATCTAGCACGATGAGGCGATCCATTTGTGCGATGGTCGATAATCGGTGAGCGATAGCAATAACCGTTTTCCCTTGCATTAATTCATTCAAGCTTTCCTGAATCGCTGCTTCGACTTCTGAATCCAGAGCCGATGTGGCTTCATCCAGTACCAGCAATGGTGCGTCTTTGAGTAGCACACGAGATATTGCGATACGCTGACGTTGGCCGCCAGACAGTTTTACACCACGTTCACCAACTTGCGCATCGTATCCGGCATTACCAAATGGGTCGGTCAGAGTTTCGATAAACTCATGGGCATGCGCTTGCTTAGTGGCTTTCAGCAAATCTTCTTCTGTCGCATCTGGATTGCCATACAAAATATTGTCTCGAATTGAACGGTGTAGCAGAGAAGTATCTTGGGTCACCATACCGATCTTTGAACGCAAAGAGTCTTGTGTGACTTCTGAGATGTTCTGTCCATCGATCTTAATGCTGCCGTCTTCGACATCGTGGAAACGAAGTAACAAGTTCACCAAAGTCGATTTTCCGGCGCCGGAGCGCCCAACCAAGCCTACTTTCTCTCCTGGTTTGATGTTGAGATCGAGATGGCTAATTACGCCTTTGTTCTCACCGTAATGGAAGCTGACGTTATCAAAGTGAATGCCACCTTCAGTGACTACTAAGTCTTTTGCACCTGGTTTATCTTTAATATCAATAGGCTTAGAGAGCGTTTTCATTCCATCGACAACGGTTCCCATGTTTTCAAAGAGGGCGCCAACTTCCCACATTATCCACATCGACATACCGTTTACGCGCAATGCAAGACTAACAGCAATCGCAATCGCGCCAACGCTAATGGCACTATCCAACCACAGGTAAATCGATAAAGCAGCAACGGAAAACACCAAAATATAGTTTGAGATCTCTACAGCGACGTCGAAGCCGGTCACTAGGCGCATTTGACGATAGACCGTATTCAAAAATCCTTTCATGCCTTGCTCGGCATATTGGGTTTCGCGCTGGCTATGAGAAAACAGTTTGACGGTTTGAATATTGGTATAACTGTCGACGATGCGCCCTGTCATTGTCGAACGTGCATCGGCCTGCGCTGAAGCGACGTCTTTGAGCTTAGGGACAAAATAGATTTGGATAGCGATGTAAGCGAGTAACCAGACGATCATTGGGATCATCAAACGCCAGTCTGCCGTCGCTAACATAATGATCATGCTGGTGAAGTAAACCGTAACGTAAACAAATACATCCATAGCTTTCATTACGGTTTCGCGCACAGCTAATGAGGTTTGCATGACTTTCGTTGCGACTCGACCTGCAAAATCATCTTGATAGAAGTTCAAGCTTTGATTGAGCAAATACCGGTGTGCAAGCCAGCGGATAGACATTGGGTAGTTGCCCAATAACGTTTGATGAACGAGCAACGAGTACAAGATCACCAATATAGGCATGACAACCAGCAATAAGGCTCCGTAGAAAATCAAATCCGATTTGTTGTCTTGTAAGAACGTTTCTGGATTGCTGGTAGACAACCAATCAACCAATTGTCCCATCGCGCCAAACAACATTACCTCAACAACAGCCACAATTGTGGCCATCAAAGACATGATGACCAAAGGCTTTTCATAACCACGAGTGTAATAACGCAGAAAAGCGAACATCCCTGAAGGAGGCTGATCCGGTGTAGATTTGGGGAACGGCTCTGTAAAGCCTTCAAATCGTTTAAACATAACTCATCCTAAAGTTAAAACAGTGCCATTTGGGGTGGCTAAATCCATCGATTCACGCTGCTTTGGACGAAACCGCGTGTATGAGAGTTTTTTGCCTGCTCCTCGATAAAGCAGACCGATTGACGAGAGGGGCGAAAAAATAGTCTAACCGATTGTGTCTTAAATGTAACTAGTTGGTTATGAGTGTGATTGTCTATGGTTCTGATTCTTATGATGAATTCTTATCATGTTCATCGTGGTGCCATAAAAGCTTAAACCTGCAAAGTGACAATAAAATTTAAGGAAAAATGAACTTAATGCAGCAAAAATTACTTTTGTGCAATTAAATTAATTGTCAAAACAGCAAAACTGAAGTTAACAATAAATTTACAATCTCCTCATTCTAGTGATAAGGAATGTATTGGATGCTATTACACGAATCAGTGACCCAATTTGCTAATGGGAAAGAAGAAAGCACGCAAAGTGCTCAGCGCCAAACCGCAAACTGCGTAGTGATGGTGCCACCGAAAGAGTTTCGTTTTAATGAAGAAACCGCACAAGATAATGAGTTCCAACATAAAGTGTCACTCAGCCAAGAAGAAGTCTCACGTCGAGTAATGGCCGAGTTCGCGAGTATGGTTGCAACGCTGCGTCAAGAGGGCGTTCAAGTTGTTGAGTTTGATTATCCAACTTCAGATGTTGCGACGCCAGACGCGGTATTTCCAAACAATTGGTTTAGCACTACGCCAGATGGCACGTTGTACACCTTTCCAATGGCCTGTGAAAACCGTCAAAAAGAAGTACGTCCCGATGCGCTTGTGGCAGCACTAGCGCAAGCTGGGCGAGAAGTTCATCGACGCAGCAGTCTAACTGAATATCTTGATGAGCAAGCGTATTTAGAAAGCACGGGTGTGATGGTGTTTGACCACCTAAATAAAACGGTCTACGCCGCACTCTCACAACGTTGTGATCGTCTGGTTTTAGAAGATTACGCCGATCGTATTGGCTATGAACGAGTGATTTCTTTCCAAACTCGTTTGCCGTCTGGTGCGCCGATTTATCACACCAATGTGATGATGGCGGTTGGCGAACAGTTTTGCGTGATTTGTGACGAAGTGATCCCAGAATTTGAGCGTCGTTTTGTAATGAAGTCACTCGCCAAAGACAAGCAAGTCATCTCAATTTCGCTTGAGCAGATGAACCAGTTCTGCGGTAACATTCTGCAACTGGAAACGATCAACGGCGATAAGGTGATTGCGATGTCGCAATCGGCGTACGATGCATTTTCACCAGCACAAAGAAACCAATTGGCAACGCACGGTAAATTGCTGCCATTCGACGTTTCTACCATAGAATCTATTGGTGGTGGTTCGGTTCGTTGCATGTTGGGTGAAGTGTTCTTACCGAATCGTAAAGCTGTGCTTTAATAAACTGCACATTTCTTTTCAGCCGCAGTGAAAGGCTGATGAAGCGTTCTCTTCAAGGGTTTTTAGCCGTTAGCTCTGTGGCAGTACAGACTAACGGCTTTTTTGCGCTTTTTAGTTTTCTGACGATTTGCGTAGGCGACGCTTGGTTTAAGCGCCTAAAATAGGATGGTTCACCTAGCAGATTGTGATAAAGTCCGCGCCTGCGTTTTACCGCATCTTCATTGTTTTTATTGCTTCTTCAACCAAAAGTACAAGGTTTCGCTAATGCCATTTTCTACTCTCTCATTGAGTTCTGAGCTGATTCACGCACTGCCAAAAGACTTCAAGAAACCGACCGATATTCAAGCGTTGGCCATTCCTGAGCTGTTGGCTGGTCAAGATCTATTGGCTTTGGCAAATACAGGCAGCGGCAAAACCCTTGCTTATGGTTTGCCTTTGTTGGAAAAGCTGGGTGTCAATCCAGAGCAAAAGGCGCTGATTCTTGTGCCAACGCGTGAGCTGGCAATGCAAGTGAGTGAAGCAGTTAACCAAGTTGGTCAAGTTATTGGCATTAAAACAGTGTGCTTGTGTGGCGGCGTTGATAAAGAGCAACAACAGCAGGCGCTAGCGACAAATCCTCATATCCTTGTCGCGACGACAGGTCGTTTGGTTGACCTAGCAAACAATGGCCTGGATTTGAGCAA
This sequence comes from Vibrio sp. 1562, assembly GCF_033340155.1. Lineage (NCBI taxonomy): Bacteria > Pseudomonadati > Pseudomonadota > Gammaproteobacteria > Vibrionales > Vibrionaceae > Vibrio > Vibrio sp. 1562. The sequence continues at coordinate 224,162 of NZ_JAWOVY010000002.1, read as the reverse complement.
TGTTCATTATCTAGTATTGGATGAAGCGGATCGTTTGTTGGATATGGGCTTTTGGCCTGACGTACAAAAGATTTCGATGCAAACCTTCAATCAGCGTCAAACCGCGATGTTCTCGGCAACGTTTTCAGATGAGTTGAAGGGTAAAGCGAAGCTGCTTATGCAGGCACCAAAGCAAGTTGCAGCGCATCAAGAAAACAGCACCAACCAAGATATTGCTGAAACGCTGTACCTCGTCAACAAAGGCAGTAAAACCAAGGCATTGATTGAACTGATTCAAAAAAACGCGTGGGCTCAGGCATTAGTCTTTATTGGTGCGAAAGAGAACGCCGATGGCTTAGCGAAGAAGCTGAATAAAGCGGGCATCTCAACCAATGCGCTGCATGGCAATAAGAGTCAAGATGAGCGAGAAGAAGCACTGGCGCAGTTTAAATCTGGGCAAATTCAGGTGTTGATTGCCACCGAACTACTAGCGCGTGGCATTCACATTGAGCAATTACCTGTAGTGATCAACTTTGAACTGCCAATGCATGCAGAAACTTACGTTCACCGAGTAGGACGTACCGCTCGCGCAGGCCAACAAGGTGTGGCGGTGTCATTGGTTTGTCATGGTGAAATGGACGCACTAAACGCGATTCGTCACCTGACTCAACGTGCATTGCTAGTGCAAGATCTGGTTGGTTTTCCAGTAACGGATAAGCCATCAACTGGCGAGAGCAAACGCGCGCCACGCGATAAAAAAGCCAACCGCCGAACTCATGCTAAGAAGAGCATTAAGCAGTTCCAAGGTAAGTCGAAACGCCCAGCCCCGAGTGCGAAGTAAACCAAAAAAACACGCTCTTGACGGCATAGTCGGTTCAGAGCATGGCTTACAAATTTTACTTTTGAGTATTAACGGCAGTTGGGACAATCAAGCGCATTTCCCAATCTTCGACTTCACCAGTTTCTAGACGGCGCTCGACCAGCTTGCCCCAAGACTCGACTAACGGCAGCTCAGACAGCTTAGTGAGTTCTTTTCTATCTAAACAGCCAGTGAAAACCGCACCCATGATACGAGCCAATGGCCATTCTGGATAAGGTCTTTCGCACAGAATAATCTCGTCACCTGCACCGATATCGCCTTCTTCCAGCACTCGGAAATACCAGCCTGTTCGAAGCGTATCTTGCAGTCTTCTCGCCATGTCGTGTTGGTCAAAGCGTACGTTAAGTTTCCAACAAGGCATGCGACCTTGCGACACTTCCAGTAGTGTTGAGCCGATGCGAATTTTATCTTTCAAGCAAATCGTGGATTCGGTGACGCTTTCGGAGCTGATGTTTTCGCCAAAGCCGCCGGCGGATTGGAAAATTGGTCTTTCGCCTAATTCTTGTTGCCAGATTGGGTAGTGTTCGCTTGGGTAAATATGAAGCGCTTTTTGAATGCCACCATGAAAGCGCGGATCACCTTGCTCATCACTGATAAAACCGAGCTCTGTTGCATGCTGGCGCTCAGGCAGCACTTGTTTGTTGATTGCGCTTTGCGCACCATGAGCATAAGGGACGGTTTTCCCTGCTAGCACTGCTTTTACGACGCCGATTTTCTTCATGTAACCTCCTTATTATTTGAATGAGAGATAAAGTGTTTACCTTCATTCGCGATGCGGAGCATGATAGCCTAGTAAACTTGTGTCGGTGTAGGGATGAAAAGACAACTAACAATGCTAACTCGCCAAATTGATTCGAAGTCAGGCGTCGTCACCTCCAATAAGATGATGGACGCGAATCCCCATTCTCCTGTTTTGGTGAAAACCATCGACATGCCAAAAGGTTACATTGATGCGCTGCATCAACACACTTGGCATCAAATCATCTTTCCTATCAAAGGGTTATTGCAAACACAAACGGAGCATTATCAGCATTTGGTTCCGCACACCTCTGCGTTATTTGTTCCTGCGGGTGTTCAACACGAGTCGATTGCTCTAAGCAACACGATATTTGTTGGTATTTACCTCAACCCTGAGTTTGGCGCAACGTACGAGCCACAAGTGAGAACCATTGCTTTAACGTCGTTTTTAAATGAGCTTTTACAAGAGATCCGCAGACAGTGTGAAGGTGAGACAAGCCACGAAGAAGTGCTGCATTTGCTGGCGGTGCTGCATGATCAAATTTTGAAACGCAACGTGCAGACATTTCAGTTATTGCTGCCACAAGACAGACGACTAAAACTGATTTTCGAGCGACTGACTGACGAGCCAGCGTTGAGCTGTTCGCTAAAAGAGTGGGGGGAGAAAATTGGGGCGTCTGAGCGTACTTTATCACGGCTGTTCGCCAAGGAATTCAACACTTCATTTCTACTTTGGCGGCAACAAATTCGGCTAATTTACTCGCTTTCTTTGTTAGATGAATCGTTGTCAATCCAAGCCATTGCAGACCTAGTGGGTTATCAAAACGACTCATCCTACATCAAAGCATTTAAAGCCTATTTTGATATGACGCCACAACAGTTTAGAGTGAACGGCGCATCGCGCAGGTAGAAGTACAGAGTTTCGACTTCACTTAATGCTTTTGAGTAGAAGTTACGAAACTTCCTTCTTGAATTTCAATTACATGGTATGAATAGCAATGGCACCAACGATAAATACTCGAGTGAATCAATTCTGTTTTGGTCAACCCAAAACGTCGCTGTCGTTGGAAAAAGAGCCCCTCAAACCGCTTGCTCAGGGCAAGGTTCGGGTGCGACTGGAAGCCACCAATATTAACCCAAGTGACTTGCTTTCCATTCATGGTGTTGGGCAATACCGCCGCGTTCACGTACCACCTCGCGTGCCGGGATTTGAAGCGGTTGGGCGTGTGGTGGAAGTCAGTGCAGTTGGTCAAACTGACCTTCAAGTTGGGCAAAAGGTGTTGGTGGCGATGAGTGGTACTTGGCAATACTATATAGATGCCTCGCCTGAGAATCTTTTTCCACTACCTGAGAGTTTGGAGAACGGCTATGCCTGTCAGTTGTACATCAACGCGTTAACCGCGTGGGTGATCACCACTAAAGTAGCTAAGTTGAACAAAGACGATGTGGTGATCATCAATGCAGCTGGGTCAGCGATCGGTAAGATATTTGCCCAGCTCGCCCATTCACTGGGTTTTGCACTGATTGCTGTGACCTCAAAGCGAGACGAGTATCCGTACGATACGATTCCAGTGTTGGACGCGAAGAAAGAACTACAAGCGCAGCTGCAAACGCGCCAACTGCCACAACCAACGGTCGCTCTGGACGCGATAGGTGGTGAGGCTGGCACGGATCTCATTCGTACCTTGAAAGAAAACGGCCAATACATCAACTACGGAACATTGTCGTTAACGCCTTATACGCCTGAGTTTTTTGAATCGATGAAGGCCAACAACATCGACTTTAGTACATTCTTTTTGCGGTATTGGGAAGAATCGGTAGGTAAAGGCGGGAGAAAGACGGTGTTTGCTGAAATGTTAGAACACTTTATTAGCAGCGACATAAAGTTAAACGTTGCATATGATCTGCCGTTAGAGGACTTTCAAACAGCGATTGAAATGGTTGAGCGACGCTCGTCAGCAGTGTCAGGAAAAATCATTTTGACGCTGTGAATTACAGTGAGCCTGTTGAGAAAAGGGAGGATAAAATCCTCCCTTTTTTATGGGTTTACTTGTAATGATTGGGCTATTTTAGATGGAAGATTTGCTCTGTTTCGAGCGATGTCATCGCACGTACTTGACGCCAAATGTAATAAAAAATACCGAACATCATCAACATACTTGGGATGGCAATCATTGGGTAACTGTACAGCGTCATTTTTCCTAACTCTTCGTTAAAGGCAGCAGTACCAGAAGGGCTAGTCACAATCCAAGTCGCAAGGAAGTAGTTCATTGCAGATGAGAACGCAAAAGTACTTGCAAACAGGTAGTTAGAAGACATAAGGCAACGTTCGAACGCATCGGTTTTACCATTTTCTTTTAAACGTTGGTTAATCAACGCGAGGTTCAACACAGTGTCATTCAGTACTAACTTCTGCATCAGCGGGTAGCGGGTAAACGTTGAACCCAAAACCGCTAAACCGATCAGGCCAGGAATCAGGGCTTCTTTTAGTGCTAACCAGCGTGTATCAAGCTCTAACAAGCCGATGCCACCAGTTAGTAGAACACTGATAAAGCCCAGAGCAGAAATAAAGTTAAATTTCTTGTTACGGACAAGGTCCATACCGCCATAAATGATAGGAAATAGCAAAGCGACAACCAGCGCCATTGCTGTCCCTAGATGCTCATCGCCACTAAACTTCATCAAAATGAAGGAAGGGATAAATACGTTGAAAAGGATTTCAAATAAGGGATTCGGCTTTTTCGCCGTCGTGTTACTCATAATGTTTTACTGACTCTACTCTATGTCGGCTGTTATTGTACTTTGACAAGAAGTGTTCATCTAGTCGCGCTTGATGTAAAGCGTTAAAGCGTCGAGTTGTGTAACGACTTATGAAATAGACCGGAGCATAGCCAGTTAGTTTACATGATTGACTACTTTTTGTGTCTTAATGACTCTCCTTCTGTGCGATGATCTGATTACGCGCTCTGAATAATCGAGTCGCCACTGTGTTGTGGTTGAGCCTCAAGGCTTGGGCAATTTCATCATGATTCAACCCAGCCACTAAGCTCAAGAGCAACGGCTCTCGGTATTTGGGTTCGAGAATCATCATTTGTTTTTGAAGCCAATCTTGGGCCATGTCGTAGTCACTGCCAGGGTAGGTTTTTGTCTGTATTGCACACTCATCAATGTCGACAAAATCGTACTGTTTTCTATCAAAGCGCCGAGCATTCTCACGACGCAAAATAGTAATGAGCCAAGACTTCGCGGCGTTGGGGTCATTTAATTTATCAAAGAATCGCCACGCTTTCAGAAAGGTTTCTTGCGCTAAATCTTGAGCAAGGTGGTGATCTTTGCATAACCAATACGCGAGACGGTAAATCTCTTGGTATCGATCTTTCGTCAGTGCTTCGTAACGTTTATGTTTTTCCATAGCATTAAGATAAAAAGTTTGGAGAGCACGTTGTGTCTGCCAGATGAACGACAACCCTTTTTATCGCTTTTACAGTGATAAAAAGGGTTGTTCGATTAGGAAGACAAATTCGAAGAGTTAACCTTCCAAATATCGAAGGGTGACTCTGATTTCTTTCTTACACGCTTAAAATGGTTGGTTGGAAAAGCGTGAGTACTGGATGGCATCTGCGACTTCCTGAGCTTTAGACTCTGAAGTCATAAGGTGAAGTAGCTTAAGAGCAGCTTGATAGCTAACTAGGCTACCGTTCGAAGTGATAACGCCATCATCAATGACAAAATTCTGGTCGACTTGTACTTTGACTGCTGGGTAATCTCTTTGAAAGCCGTTTTCACCTCCGGCCCAAGTTGTTGCTTTTTTGCCGTTTAAAAGGCCAGCTTCGGCTAACAAATACGCGCCAGAGCAATTACTTGCCATCCAATCTGCCGCCTTTGAGGTAGTTTTAACAAAGTGAATGAGATCTTTATTTTCGATTAGTGCATCCATGTCATAGCTGGATGTTAAAACCAATACGTCGAGTTCCGGCAGATCACCAATCCAAGCATCCACACCAATTTTTAATCCTTCTTCAGTGGTGATGGTTTTCTGATCTGAGACGGAAATGGTGAGCACGTCATAATCACTAAACCAAGTGAGACGACTTGCGACGCCAAAAACCTCTAAAGGAGCAGTAACATCAGAGGTCAGTACGCCATCGTAAACCAGAATACCAATTCGTTTATCTGCGGCATGTGCTGTTTGAAGCATCCCAAAGAATAGGACTAGTGTCGCTATCAATAGTTGTAGTGCATTCTTCAATCCGTTTTTACCCATGGTTTTTTCCTCGTTAACAGAGCATCAAGTTATTGAGGTTCATTATATTTAGGCTAATTAGTGATTGAAGAGCCACTTTGTCTTTACTAAAGTGAATAAAATTCATGAATAGAGTTCATTGGTTATATGGATAAGATACGGTCCCTACGATTTTTTATTGCCACTTTAGATGGCGGTAGTTTTGCTGCGGCTGCCAAAGTGTATGGCACTGACCCTTCGACCGTGAGTAAAGCCATACATCGTCTTGAAAGCGATTTGGGTATACAGCTTTTTCAACGTTCTACGCGACAGAGCCGCCTGACAGAAGCTGGTCGTAGGTACGCAAATACTGCTAGGTTTGTACTGGAGGAGCTGGCGGCATGTGAGGATTCATTAAAAAGTCACAATGATGCGCTTTCAGGGCAGCTTAAGATTAATGTGCCAGTCTCGTACGGTCGCCTCTATATTCGTCCTTTATTAAAAGAGTTTTGTCGCCGCTACCCTAACATCACTATCGATATTCATTACGATGATGCCTACGTTGATATTATTGAGCAAGGTATTGATGTGTCGATTCGCTCTGGTGTCGTTCACGATAGTCAATTGATTGTGCGTCAGCTCAGCCCTATCGATTTTATCATTTGTGCCAGTCAGGATTACTTAGCGCGCCATGGTGTTCCGAGTGGCCCGGATGTATTCAATGACCATTCTTGGGTTCGTTTTCGTTTTAAACAAACGGGGAAACTGTTGCCGATTCGGATGCCAGAACCAGACGGTGCGAGTGAATATGACCCCGAAAGAAACTACATTGTAAATGACGGTGAATCCATGGCAGAGCTTTGCGCAGAAGGCTTAGGATTAACTCAGATCCCTCATTTTATCGCGAGAGACTGGCTTAAAGCGGGGCGTTTAGTGCCGATATTTCCGAGCATGCGCCAAGCAGGAAATGGCGTGTATCTTCTCTATGCCAACCGGGAATATGTGCCTGCACGAGTTAGGGTGTTCATCGATTTTATCACTCAAGCAATACAGGATATGGATGAAACGCCATTCCATACTTGGGCTGAAACGTTGCCGATTTATCGACCGAACCAAGGCGATTGAAAACTTCATGTGAGTCTTTGGTTAAAACCCCCTAAGCTATATGGCGCTTTTATTGGTTTTTGTTAGTTTATTGGGCGTTATTATCGAAAAGCGCAGTTTGCTCTTCGTCACTCATAAAGGAAAGACAATGCCAACTAAGATCTTAGTGCCTGCTTTGGCCCTACTTCTCAGCGCATGTGGTGGCGATGGGGAGTCGTCAGCCCCAGCAGAAAGCGGCTCACAAAACACAGGTTCCACATCGTCACAAGGCACATTTGCCGAGCAGATGCTTGCAGCGGTCAACAGCGCTCGCTCTACTACACAACAGTGTGGCGCAACCACCATGCCACCTGTTGGGGCCCTGACTTGGAGCTACGATTTGGAAAGCGCCGCTTATCGACATTCAAGCGATATGGCGAACAGCGATTTCATGAGCCACACAGGCTCTGATGGCAGCAAAATGTCAGATCGAGTTAACGCAACGGGTTATGCTTGGAGCGCCATTGGTGAGAATGTCGCCGTAGGGCAAAGCACCATTAACGCCGTCGTGAATGCTTGGTTATCGAGTGAAGGTCACTGCCTTAATATCATGAGTGCGGATTTTGATCAGATGGGCGCGTCGCTTGTCGAAAATCACTCTGCACGTTACGGGTATTACTGGACTCAGGTTTTTGCCAAACAGCGCTAATGCGATAAAGAAGCCCGATAGATAAAAAATAAAACGCCAGCAGTCACTATCTGCTGGCGTTTTATTATTTACATCTCTTTTAGCTTGTCAGGTTACGAAGTTTTGGGTCATCCGCCAGGTATTCAACAAATTCAATCTCAAAACCTGCAGGGTCAACAAAATACACATTTTTGCGATATGGTTCATCAGCACCAGGTTGGGCAATCGGATAACCTGCATCGGTTAGTCTTTTGATGATTGCATCGACGTTGTTGGTCACATAAGCAAAATGCGCTAGCCCAACTTGGTGCCCGCTCAACTCGCGGTTTTCTTCTTCGCCATGGTCACTCATGGCTATGTATTGATACTCGTCGCCAAAATGTAGCCAGTTTCTTGGTTTGCCACTCCATTCGCCTTTACCTTCATCACGCACGTACCAATGTGGAAATGCAGTTTGGTAAAACTTCAGCATTTCAGGGATATCTTTCACGACTAAGTTAATATGTTCTAGTTGGATCATGATGTGCTCCTTTTTGTCATTTTCTAGCCAACGATGAATATGCTAATACCTCAAGTTAAGTTGAGGTAAAGGGCTTTTTTAAAATTTTTTAGGGTTGATATCTTTGGATCTGGATACATTGAGAGATTCGGTGGGTTTGGTGCTTTGAATCTGAGAGCTGGGTTAGGGGCTTGCAACCTTGTTTCACCTTTTGTTTGTTCGTGTTCTTGCTAAGCATTTTCGATCGAGTTTGTGGTGAGTAGATTCCCAGTCTCACCTAGGTTCGCGGGAATGACGGAAAGAGAGTGCTAAACGAAGAGCGTCATTCTGAAAGAGCCTAAGCGAGTATTCAGAATCTACTTTCAGTGTGTTGTTATGTTGCGTTGTGAATTGAACTATCCGCGAGCACAGAACCAGTTCCTCCCTTTTGAGCTCTGTGTGTTGAGAGCTTCGGAGTTTGATACAAGGGGAGGTTAGGTGGGGTTGCTGGTTGAATGTTGGGTAAGGTGCTTGCAACCTTGTTTCAACTTTTGTTTGTTCGTGCTACTCATTTTCGATCGAGTTTACGGTGAGTAGATTCCGAGTCTCACCTAGGTTCGCGGGAATGACGGGAAGAGAACGCTAAACGGACAGCGTCATTCTGAAGGAGCCTATGCGAGTATTCAGAATCTACTTTCAGTGTGTTGTTATGTTGCGTTGTGAATTGAATTATCCGCGAGCACAGAACCAGTTCCTCCCTTTTGAGCTCTGCGTGTTGAGAGCTTCGGAGTTTGATACAAGGGGAGGTTAGGTGGGGTTGCTGGTTGAATGTTGGGTAAGGTGCTTGCAACCTTGTTTCACCTTTTGTTTGTTCGTGCTACTCATTTTCGATCGAGTTTACGGTGAGTAGATTCCCAGTCTCACCTAGGTTCGCGGGAATGACGGGAAGAGAAAGCTAAACGAACAGCGTCATTCTGAAGGAGCCTAAGCGAGTATTCAGAATCTATTCGCAGCGCGTTGTGATGCTGGTGGAGTGAACTGAATTATCCGTGATTGTAGAGCCATTCCCTCCAGTTTGAACTCGGAGCGCTGAGAGATTTGCTTACACCTCTCCCCAAAAACCAAAAAAGCCAGCAGTTAATACCTGCTGGCAAAGTCTTTGGGCTTCTAGGTTTTTTGATTTTATTTCTTGTTACTCATCGCTGTCAGGGTGCCCCGATTGGTTTTCCGGGGAAGAAAACACAGCACCGTGCGCTTTGTGCTCAAGAAATTGGAGATTAACCTTGCTTACGGATTAGGTAGTCAAATGCACCTAAGCTTGCTTTTGCACCTTCACCCATCGCAATGATGATCTGTTTGTAAGGAACGGTTGTTGCGTCACCAGCTGCGAAGACACCTTCTAGGCTAGTATCGCCACGGCTACCGACTTCAATCTCACCGCGCTCAGATAGGGCTACTTCTGAATCTTTTAGCCACTCTGTGTTTGGTACTAGGCCGATTTGAACAAAGATACCTGACAGTTCAATCTCTTTGATTTCATCTGTGTTGCGGTCTTTGTACTTCAAGCTTGTTACGCGAGTACCGTCGCCCACTACTTCTGTTGTTTGCGCCATCGTGATGATGTCTACGTTTGGTAGTGAGTTCGCTTTGTCGATAAGTACTTGGTCTGCGCGAAGTACGTCTGCGAATTCAAGAACCGTTACGTGTTCTACGATACCAGCAAGGTCGATAGCTGCTTCGATGCCTGAGTTACCACCACCGATAACCGCAGTTTTCTTGCCTTTGAACAGTGGACCGTCACAGTGTGGGCAGTACGCGACCCCTTTGTTGCGGTACTCTTGCTCACCCGGAACGTTCATTTCACGCCAGCGAGCACCAGGGCTTAGGATGACACTCTTACTTTTCAGCGTTGCGCCACTTTCAAGCTGGATGTGAATCAAACCATCTTCTGTGTGTGCTGCGCCCATTAGCTTCTCAGCTTGTTGCTCAGTCACGACGTCTACATCGTATTCTTTTAGGTGTTCTGCTAGGTCAGTTGCCAGTTTTGGACCTTCAGTGCGTTTTACCGAAATGAAGTTCTCGATTGCCATGGTGTCCATAACTTGACCACCAAAACGCTTAGCAACAACACCAGTACGAATACCTTTACGAGCGGCGTATAGAGCAGCTGCGCTACCACCAGGACCACCGCCGACAACAAGTACGTCGTATGGATCTTTTTCGCTTAGTGCTTTCGCCGCTTTCTCGCTCGCGCCGTCATCCACTTTGTTTAGGATTTCAGTCAGAGACATACGACCTTGACCGAATAGCTCACCGTTCACGAATACACTTGGTACGGCCATGATGTCGCGTTGTTTCACTTCATCTTGGAACAAGCCACCGTCGATCATGGTTGCTTTTACTTTCGAGTTGATCGCCGCCATCATGTTGAACGCTTGAACCACGTCCGGACAGTTTTGACACGACAGTGAAATGAAGATTTCTACGTCTAGATCTTTGTCTAGTGCTGCGATTTGCTCAATCACTTCCGGTTCTAGTTTGATTGGGTGACCGCCAGAGTGAAGCAGTGCCAATACTAGAGAGGTAAATTCGTGACCCATTGGCAAGCCTGCAAAGCGTAGTGCTGTGCCTTTTGCTGGGTTAGTTACCGCCATCACTGGTTTACGTGCGCTTGCGTTGTCGTCACGTTCAACGGTGATTAGGTCGCTCATCTCTGCGATTTGGTTCGCTAGAGACAAAATGTCATTCGATGCTTTGCTTTCATCTAGACTAACCACTAAACGAACTTCTTCTTTTACATTAGCCAGATATTGTTTGAGTTGTTGTTGGATCGCTTGGTCTAACATAGTTGTTACTACCTTAATTAAAACTAAAAAGTGGTTACTGTAGATAAAACCTGAAGGGGAGAGAGCAAATCAGGCAGAAGGTCGTCAAGGTATCTAACCTGAAGTGCTCTCTAATTCAGTTCTAATCAGAAAAAGGAAATCGGAACTGATTAGAACTTAAATTTCAGTGGCTTAGATTTTGCCAACTAGGTCTAGTGATGGAGCTAGTGTCTCTTCACCTTCTTTCCATTTAGCTGGGCAAACTTCGCCTGGGTGCGCTGCTACGTATTGAGCTGCTTTCACTTTGCGTAGTAGGTCTTCTGCGTCACGACCGATACCTTCAGCAGTGATTTCCATTGCTTGGATAGTACCTTCTGGGTCGATTAGGAACGTTGCACGGTCTGCAAGACCTTGACCTTCACGCATCACACCGAAGTTGTTTGTGATGTTGCCTGTTTGGTCGCCAAGCATGTAGTACTGAATCTTACCGATTGTGTCTGAGCTGTCGTGCCATGCTTTGTGAGTGAAGTGTGTGTCAGTTGATACTGAGTAAACTTCTACGCCACGTTTTTGTAGCTCTTCGTAGTGGTCTGCTAGGTCGCCCAGTTCTGTTGGACATACAAACGTAAAGTCTGCTGGGTAGAAGAAGAATACTGCCCATTTACCTAGAACGTCTTGTTCTGTTACTTCAACGAATTCACCGTTTTTGTACGCTGTAGCTGCAAATGGTTTGATTTGAGTATTAATCATAATTTACTTTCCTTTGAATGTTTTAAGCTGAGCTGTTGTTGCTTTCGGAAAGTATATTCTCATCGGAGTGTGTTTAAGGAAAATCGCTTGTAACTATCCTATTGATAGCCATTTCCTATTTCACTTGATAGGGAAATCCGATGTAAGTGGGTTTGCATTGATAGGTTTTATTGAAGATGAAGGCAGAGTAACAATAGAGAATACTGATGAGGACCTTAAGTGGATGATCTGAATAAGATCGAAAGAGCCTGCATCTCGGCAGGCTCTTTCTAATAGGAAGTGGGGAAGCGAATGCTTCTATTTTGTTAGCTCAGATTGTCGAGCACTTTGCCACATAGCTTCTTCAGCATGATCATTTCATCCAGCTCTAAGGTGATTTTGCACATCATGGCGTTTGGCACAGACTTAGCTTGTTCTTTAAGGTCACGACCTTGTTCTGTTAGGTTGAGTACGCGAACGCGTTCATCGGTTTCACTGCGCCCACGCTCTACATAGCCTTTTGCTTCTAAGCGTTTAAGTAGTGGCGTGAGTGTGCCTGAGTCCAAATGCAGTTGAGACCCCAATTCTTTTACGCTGGCACCGTCTTTTTCCCACAGCACCATCATCACTAAGTACTGCGAATAAGTCAGATCAAGCTCGTCCAGCAACGGGCGGTAAGCTCGGATCACCGCATTTGCTGCGCTGTAGAGCGGGAAGCAAACTTGGTTTTCGAGTAAGAGTTTATCGTCGTCGGTCATGGTGTTGTCGGTGTAACACTGGCTCATTGGCGTTGCCTACCTGCTTACAGAGAAAGAGAGTTATAAAATAAATTGTGCACAATATAGTTGCAAACCATCTTTACTTCGATATAAGATTGCAAGCAATTAAATTGCGCACAACTTAAATGAAGAAGGACACTCGCATGACTACTCTATACAAAACTCAAGCTACCGCTTTGGCTGGTCGTAATGGTCAAGTAAAAACTGATGACGGTCTTCTCGATCTAGAGCTGTCATACCCGAAGGAAATGGGCGGCACAGGCGCAGCAACTAACCCAGAACAGCTTTTTGCTGCGGGTTATTCAGCGTGTTTTTCTAACGCGATTTTGCACGTAGCACGTGAAGGTAAAGTAAACCTGAAAAGTGCACCCGTAACAGCGGAAGTAGGCATTGGTCCGAACGATAACGGTGGCTTTGCACTAACAGTGAGCCTAGCGGTAGAGCTAGACATGCCACAAGAACAAGCGCTAGAGCTAACGCGCATTGCACACCAAGTTTGCCCATACTCAAACGCAGTTCGTGGCAACATTGATGTGGCAGTAACGGTAAACGGCGAAGCAATTTAAGCGGTTCTTATCACTGCACAAAGACAAGAAAGCCTGCAAGTACGCAGGCTTTTTCTATATTTGAAGTAGGAGTCTAAATTTAAACTTAATTTGGTTTGTTCGAAATGCACAGGTATAGTTGGCAAGATTAGGTCAAAATCTAAACGAAAAATAGAATGTGATTAGCACTTTCTATTGATTCAAATATTTCGGTCAAACCTGCAGTATAGCTCGGCTGGTTTCGCTTGTTGTTACACCAGCGGGGTTGCCGATAGGAGTCATGTGATGAGCACTGAAACGGTAAGTTATCTAAAAAAGAATGCTGCGAAGCTTGAACTGGATGAGCCAATGACGATTACGCAAAATGGTAAGCCTATTTATGTCGTTGAGTCTTATGAAGAACGTCAGAAGCGTGATGAAGCCATTGCTTTAATGAAGTTTGTTAGCTTTGCTCAAAATGATGTTGCGAATGAACGTGTAAAGTCATCAGAAGATATGAAGAGCACGTTAGCAGCACTCAAAGATTGAGTTTGATACGAGCATGGAAGCAAAAGTTCTCTATACACAAACCTTTGAAAATACGGCTATTCAGAGTATTAACTATTTATCGAACTGGAGCGCTCGCAACGATGTGATTGATAGATTAATTGCGGTTCAGCAGAGGTTTGAACACAACGTTTTGAATAACCCGTCTATCTATCCGCCTTGTTATGAACTGACAACCATCGGTGTTTACGACATCCGGCAATTCAGCTTTGATGGATTCAAGCTGCTTTACCGAATTGGTGACAAAAATACTATCTATGCTCTAGTGATTCTGAGCGACAAACAAAACCTACAAAACGCATTGATTGACCACTGCATCATGTTCAAATGATTCTATGAGAGACCGCATTAACGCGGTCTCTTTTGCTTTCTGGCTCTGGTGTATTAACGCGACTCGAGCGGGTAAGAGCGGTAGCTCCACATGCCGTAAGTACGCAGTGCATCGCGGTAGATACCAAGCAATTCGCCATCGCTGGCTTTGGCTAAGTCTTTCAGTGGCTTGTCTGGGTAGCTTACGGTGTCGAAAGTGATGCCTTGCGGGCCAGTTTGCCAGCTTGCGATTTTAAACAATGTTTGACCACGGCGCACGTGGCTCGCTGAGCTTATGATGGTCGCGTGTTTGATGTTATGACGCGCCAATGCGTAGCTGCTGAATAGGGCGTTACCTACCGTGCTGGTGGCGTAGTTTTCTTCAATGATGCGATCTTTGCTGATGCCTTTTTCAATCAGCCAATCTGCCATTAACTTGCCTTCCGTTTTGTGGTTCTTCGGTACGCCACCCGTCAATACGATCAACGCGTCAGGGTTTGCTTTCGCCATGGCTAGCGTGGTTTCCAAACGCTCAACCAAGATTTGATGCATCGAACCATCTGGGTTTAGCGCGTATCCCAACGTGACGATTGCGCCTTTGTCATCCAGTTTGCCTTTGTCGGCTTTCTCTTTTAGTGGCGTTGCAAGTACGCGGTCTACGGTGTCGAAGATGCGTTGGATGTCTGCCGCTTTACCTGCATTGAGCTTCGTGAGCGTCGCCATGTGTTTCGCTGATTCCGCTTGGTTGCCCTCAAAGCGTTGCCATACCGCTAAGTAAGCGTGCAAATCCACATCGTCTGGTGCGACCGAAAGGGCTTGTTCGAACAGTTCAATCGCGCGGTCTGCATTCTTGTTGTAGATCTGCGCATTTGCCGCAGAAATCAGCAGGTCAGTGCGGTACGGCTCAAGTTTGTAGGCCTCTAGTAAGCGGTCGGTAACAATCTCCATGTTGCTCGGCATTTTGGCGGTAAAACCCGCATGCGAGATACGCGCAGGGGATTTGAATGCCTGTACCGCGTCGTTGAGAAGTTGGTCGACAACCTGACGTTTGGTGACGATCTGTGAGTAATCGGCGGAAGATTGGACGGCAGCATCGTTAGCCGCGATAGAGTATGGGGCAGCAGTCAGCGCAATCACGCTACCAAGAGCAATGGCAAGTAAGTTCTTCTTCATGGAATGTCCTAGAGGTGCTGTAGTACCTAGTTTTTATTGTGCCTAGCGTTGTAGGTCGAACGGGGTCGATAGAATTTTTTCAGTCTAGGTTCGCTTCATGAATAATCTGTGAAATGAATCCCAACTCAGCCGAGCGAATGAACGCGCGTGGTCAAAACGCGAAGTAGGATCACGAAAATATTGAGGTATTCGTTCGTGTTCTAAGTAATTGGATTAAAAGATAAACAGCGTTTGGAAGAACGAATTTAAGCAACCAGAGTAAGAAATGAAAAAGCCTGCAACGATGCAGGCTTTTGGTTTATTTGATGGCAGTGCAGAAGCTAACGTCTGCATGGTGCGTTTGTGGGTCAAAGCTGTGGTAAAGCTCAAAGCAAGGACGGTCGTCGTTCTCAATACCGGATTCAATTACCTTGCTCATGACATCATCCCATGCTTTTGAGTATTGGCTCGGGTCAGTAATGTGCTGGCGCATCACCGCATATTGACCACCGGGGAAGTCTTGCAGCTCAATGCCTTTTGGAACTTCCGTATCTTCTGGCACCATCAAGCAGATATCAGTGCGACACTTCTCGTCTGGCGTGATTTCTGGATTGTCATGGTAGATGAAGATGCAGGTATTGTCTGCCAAACCTTTCATTCCTGCCCATTGATACAAGCGACCTGATGGCTCCTCATAGCCTTGGCCGTAAGGGCCGTTTACGCGAATGTAAGCCAGTTTTGCTTTTTCAAAGTTTTGCGTTTCCATTGTCATGCTCCATTTGGTGAGTTCAGAGCCAGTATATGAATCGCTTGGTGTTACTTCGTTTCCATTCTTGCGCAACGTGTGTCCAATCTTGCTGTTTCGTGCTAATTCAGAAAACTGCTGGTAGTTTTCGCAGTCGCGAAAGGCCGTAGGTGTAACGCCATAATGTTGTTTGAAGGCTTTGGCTAAGCTCTGTGAGCTAGAAAATCCGTACTCTAGGGCAATGTTTAATACCGGTTGCTTGGATTTGAATAAGTCATCGGCGGCGGCTTCTAGACGCAAACGTCGAATGAAATCAGCTAATGTCTCGCCTTGCACGGCTTTGAAGGTGCGATGAAAGTGATAAGGAGAAAGGTTCGCCAGCGCGGCCACTTCTGGCAGATTGAGTGGTTCATTAAAGTGTTGTTCTAAATAACGAATCACAGGAACCAGTCGTTTGTGGTAGTCGACGCGCATCGGGGGATTTCCTTGTTCTGTTCAGCTTGTTTTCTCTGCTCAAAGCCTACCGCAATCCAACAAGCTTGCAAGGGAGCAGCGTGAGAAATGCGTGGCGAGATGAGCGTCAATCAGTCACACTCAACGAGCAGATGTTTAAGCAAAAACGTTGCGCCCATTATCTTTACTAACCGCTAGGACAATCATGATAGCTTGGAAACAGTCTCCGCCAGAGTACGAATGGCTCATTCATCAAGTTTGGTACTTGGAAGTGCCAGAGGGTGAAGTCATTGACCCCAAGCCGCACCTTATCCCAAACCCGCGTGCTCATTTACTCTTTACGCCACCAGAGCAAGGCTACAGCTACGACACGGGACACACAAAGCTTGCTGGCAAAGGCTGCCACTTGTTAATGGCTAACGAACATTTACTGTTGTTGGAAGATACGGCTCCCATCAAGCGTATTGGTATCACCTTTCGCCCAGAGGGTTTTTATGCCATTGAATCACGGTTTAGTGATGCATCCCAAGTTAGTGCAATTAACCAATGCGAATGGTTTGATTGGCTTAACGCGGCGTTTGATGAGCGCTTTCAACAAGGCTTATGGCAGTTAGAGTTGCAAGGTTCATCGCAATGTTTGCTGAACTACATCAAACAACATTTAGATGCGTTAGATATCGAACCTTGCCGTACCAAACCGTTTTTGGCGTCACAAAAAGCGGTATCCGTGATGGACGCTCAAGCGCTACGTTCACCTGAGTTAGCGATGGATATTGATGAGATAGCCAAACAGTGCGCCTGTTCTCGCAGAACGCTTGAGCGCAGTTTCAAACAAGTGGTGGGGTTGAGCGTTAAGCAGTATCAACAAATGGCGCGTCTGGAGCAGATGATTTTGACTCTCTACAAGCAACAAGAAGCGATTGATTGGGCGAGTTTCTCACAACAATTTGGTTTCAGTGACCAATCGCATTTGATTCGTACCCTCAAACATCAGCTAAGAAAAACGCCGAGCAAATACCTGAAAAAACGTGACTTAACCATCGATATCTATGGCGATTTTGAGTCGTAATACATTGCTAATCAGCCCGAAAGTTGTCGCAAAAATCCAATTTTTCTCTTATCCGCTGGGCTACTATTTTCAGCAGATAACGAGGTAACACATGTCATATCAAAAACTAAAACAAGGCGAAGCCATTCCATTTAATGAATCGTTGACTATCCAACTGATTCAAGGCTCTGATCTACAAGATATTATCGAGATGCTGAACGACGATAAGGTCAATCAGTATCTGTTCTTCGCACCTGCTGATAACAACCTGTATGAAGGCTTCTTTGGCCCTATTATTGAAAATACGGCACAAGCGATTAAAGACGGTGTTTGGTCAGATAGCCCAACGTTCGTGATTCGTGACCAGCAAGGTCAGTACATGGGAATGTGTGCGGTGACCGCAGTGATGTTCTTAACTGGCAACTACGAAGTGGGTTATCAGTTACCTACTTGCGCATGGGGCAAAGGCGTCGCGACTCGCGCTTGCCAAATGATGACCGAGATTGGATTTACTGAGTTAAACGCCCATAAAGTCAGTGCCGATTGCTACGCTTCTAATGCTGGTTCTTACAAGACGTTAGAGAAAAATGGTTTTACTCAAGAAGGCCGTCAGAAAGACTACTATAAACTAGAGCAAGGCTTTGACGACAAGCTCTACTACGGTATGACCGCAGAGCAATTCGCGTCTTTAAATCGCTAATAATTAGCCGACAAAAAAGTAGCTAACAACAACGTAGCGAACAAAAAAGGCCGTTAACCCACATGCTCGGGTTAACGGCCTTTTCTATATTCAGCGCTAAATGGCTAAGACTTAGTTGCCTTGGTTTTGGCTTTGAAGCTTCTCTTTTGCTTCTTCAACCTTTGAGAAATCCAATCCCAACTCGTCTACGGCTTCTTTGATTAGCGCAGGGTTTTGCATCACTTGCGCCATCAGCATTTGTAGCTTGTCTTGTGGCAAACCTAGTTGGCTGATTGTTGCCATTGCCGCTAGAGGGTTTTGCGTCAGAGTCTGAAAAATCTCGTTGATTTGCTCATCGCTGATGTTGTTCTCTTTCAGCAAGGCGATAATTGGGTTCATCATATTTCCTTTCAATCAGTGTATGACTTGGTTGCCAGTATTTGTTCTAGTAGAATAATTGGGGCTCCCGCTCAACATTTCAATACCCCGTTAGCTCCATGTAACCAGTCCCAGAATGAGAGCCCTCAATACGTACTGGGCCTTCCCAATAAGGTACCGAAAGCGGCATTTTCGCGTTCGGGTTGAGAGCAGAAACGGTAAGCTCAATTTGCTGATTTGGAATCGACACTTGCCACTGGGTTGGATACTTTCGCCCTTGGATTTCTGTTTGCTTGGTTGCTATTAAGCGAATGTCTTTTTGAGAAATGGCGATGCCAGAGCCATCTTGCTGCATCAGCTTTGCGCTGGCGTAACTAGCTTGTCCGGTTTTGGAATCCCGCAACTGGAACACCACCAAGCTGGTTTTGTCACTCAACCTCAGAGCAAACCAGTCCCAGCCTTGTTGTGAGTCGAGTAAGAATTGCGAGCTCCACTCTCGATCTATCCAGCCTTCACCCGACACTTGATGAGTTTCGCCGTCGATGGTGACTTCACCGGAGACATCAATAAACGGTTGGCTGTAGTAATACGAAGCCACCTGACCATCGGCACTTTTGGTGCTGTAACCTTGCTCGCCTTGCTTTTGATAAGGTGCGCTGCTGGTCAGTTTTAGTGAGTAGCCAAACTGCTCTGAATTGGCATTTAGCGTGGCAGGGAAGAGGTCGTTGGTTGAAGAGGTCCACTGCCAATCATCGAGGTAAACACGAAATGGAGAGCTATCGACGCCGGCTAAGGACGCTTGAGCGCGTGACCATTTTTCATCTGCATAGTGTTTGTCGGTTGTCGTGACTGCGCTGTGCGCCATGTAGATTTGCTGAGTTTGCCACTCGGTTTTCTTCACGTCATCTTCGCCCGTTGGCGGCGCAGCAGCAAAGCGAAATTGTGTCCATTGAACGCCAAGTGGGTTGCCTTCTTCATCAATTAAGTTAGCGGTTAAGTACCACCATTCATGACGAAAGTTTGGGTGCGCTTGATGAACGGTAGGAAAGGTGAGTTCAACCCCTTTTTCTACGGGTGTGAATAGGTTGCTTTCGCTTTGCATATCTCCACTGCCCAGAAAAGTTCCCATATTTTGTTGCTGCGCATCTTCACAACCGAATAGGAATAAGCTGCTTATGAGTAGAGTAAGCTTGCTTGCCAATCGAACCATCACAAGACCTCGCTTTGCAAACTGGAGACGACAGGCTTACTGACCAATCGCCACAGCGGAATCAAGGTTGCGATCACTGCCACCAAGATGGTGATTGCCGCAATGCTCAGCGCATCACTCCAATTCCACAGATAATTTAAGCTCCAACCAAAAGCTCGTAAGGTGACGATGTCTGTCAGTACATAACCCACCATCGCACCGAGGGGCAGGGCAATGACCAGCGTAAAACTGACCAAAGCGACGATCTGCCCGACCACCATGGTCATTAATTTACGACGGCTGACGCCAAGTGCATACAGCCTTGCAATGGCGGCTTTGCGCGCGTCGAGCAACATAAAACAAGCACTGAACAAACCAATCACCGCGACCATCAACGTCACGCCGTTGAGTGCGCGTGTAATGGCGAAGGTCTGCGAGAAAATATCCAACGCGATGGATTTGATTTGCGCCTGATCGTAGAGCTGACTTGGATGCAGATTCAATTGCTCGCGCAGTTGCTCGTATACGATTTGTGGGTCTCCTGATACTTTAATGCCAAGGCTTGTTGGCAGGTCGGTAAAGCCACTCTCTTGCCATAATTTGGGTGCCAATAACACTTCACCGTTGGGTGAGCCGTAATCGTGGAATACCGCACCCACAAGCAGGTTCTTATTTGGAACGGCATCAAGCGTGAGCGCGCTACCCAGTGATAAACCCAGTTTGACCGCGGTTGGTTCACTGATAGCGACCAACTCACCTTGGTAAAAGCGTGACCAGAAGTTCTCCAAATGCGATTTGAACACCATGGTTTGTTCTAAGGTGTCTTTGTCTTTGGTACCAAGCAAAATCGGTAAGCCTTGCAGGTTATCGTCGACGTAGTATTGCTTGTAGACGGTCTCAACATTATTGAACTGCCCTAACGCGCGCTCTACATCAGCGATTTCTCCTTGGGCAGGGCTGACGTAAATATCGGCGTGTAGCCTTTGTTCTAACCACTGTTTTAAGGTGGATTCAAAACTGCCCACTAACGTATTCATCCCCATATTGGCTGTAACGGCGAGTAGCAGTGCCATCATGGCGAGAGAAAGCGGAGAAATCAGCTCGCGCAACTCAGCAAAAAGATACTGCATCAAACCGGAATTGGTGCGTTTTTCACACCAATTGGCTAAGACGCTGAGTGTTTTGGGTAGATATAAAGGAATCGACACCACAAGCACGCCGAGCCACGCCATGGTGAAGCGGTGATGCTCACTCAACCATAACCCTGCGAGTGCGAGAGCCGTCAACGAAGCACCTATCACGAACAATTGGTTTTCGTTAGAGGCTTCCGGCGCTTGATAAAATCCGCCATGAGAGGAAAGCGGCTGGCGCACTCGCTGTTTAAAGTGCTGCCAACATGCCAACAGGGTGGCGACTAACGTGAGTAGCAATGCTTGTGCCCACCATTGCCACTGCCAAGTTCCGGGCAGCAGTGTCGCGCCATAAAGTTGCTTTAGAGTCAGTGCCACGGTCGGATGTAACCAGTGGCTAAGCTGCATGCCCAATACAAAACCGAGGGAAGCGCCGATGGTAACGAGAAGAGTGAGCTCAACTAACAGCGCAGAGAACACAATGCTCGGCGCAACACCCGCTTGTTGAATTTGCACTAACAGCCGATTGCGTTTCAGCAAGCTGTACTTTACGCCGTTGTAAGCGATGAACAGCCCGACTAAAAACGCGAGTAAGCTCATTGCGGTGAGGTTGAGGTGAAAGCTGTCGGTCAGCGAACCAAGGTCTGTACTTTGGTTATTGGAAATCCATTGCCCTTGATCGCTAATCAGCTTCTGCCAATTTGCCTGCGTGTCTTTATCCCCTTTATCACCCGAATGGAAAACTGCAATGTAACTGAGCTGCCCTTGTTTATTGAGCAGTTGCTGGGCAAAGCCAATGTCCATCAACATTCGGCTACCTAACTGCCATTCGTCTGGTAGCACCACCACTTGGGTTGGAATGTCATCCAGAGTTAGGGTTTCTACTTCCCCTAAGTTTTGATGTTGAGATTGGCTCATCATCACGATCGGCTTACCGGCCAAAAGCTCAGGTAAAGGTAAAGCACTGTCGAACAAAGACACGTTTTGTTGGTTTTCTGACGAATAGCGCGAACGTGAGGAAATTGCGGCAATCAACTCACTACCTTGCACTGACCAGCGACGCCCTTGTTCGTCTCTCACTCGCCCTTCGATTACAGGTAGTGCTGCACTGAGCCCGTTTTGTCTAAGGGTGAAATAAAGAGACTCGGGCAGATAGTTTTGCCCTGCTGGTGGAATAATTAAGTTCTGAGCTTGTGCGCTAAGCTGCTCGGTAGATTCCGCATAACTTCGTTTGGCATTGAGGTTGATGGCTTGCACCGCAACGAATAAGGTCACAGCCAACACGATACCGATCAGAATCGCGGCGGCTTGCAGTGGCGCCTGCCGATAGTGCGCTGCAAACAGATTCAGGGCGAGTCGAGTATGAGTGAATCTGTTGTTTGATGGCTTAGTTTGCTTCATGGTGAAGCTCATGTTTGTTTACTTGATGGCTGTTCTGTAGCTGACTGTTATCCAATCGCAGCCGTGCTTTCATAAATTCAGCGCATTCATGGCTGTGGGTCACCAAGAGCACGGCGGTATTGCCTTGGGTGGTGATTTCACTGAGTAGTTTCATCACTTCCAAGCCTGCTTTTTGGTCGAGGTTACCTGTGGGTTCATCGGCGAGTAGAAGCTTAGGTTTGTGTGCCAATGCGCGCGCAATCGCGACTCGTTGTTGTTGACCTCCGGAAAGGGCAGAAACATGCCTGTCGAGAAGTTGGCTGATACCTAGAGTCTCGACCAAATAATCGCACCAGTCGTTCCATTTCTGTTGATTCAAATGCAGAGGGAAGGCGATGTTTTGCTGCACGTTGAGCGGCGTTAATAGATTGAATTGCTGGAAGATAACACCGAGTTTTTGATGTCGAAATCGGCTCCATTGTGGGTCTTTCCAAGCCGCCGTGTTATCGCCATCTAACCACAACTCACCATCGGAAAGCGGCTCAAAGCCAGCGATGACATTGAGCAAAGTACTTTTGCCGCTGCCACTTGCGCCCGTCAGCGCAACACTCGCTCCTGTGTTCAACGTGAAGTCGACGCCTTCCAACACGCGATGTGTCTCTTTGCCATCGACAAAGCTTTTGCTGGCGTGTTTGAGTGTGACAAGTGGGCTTTCCATTTCCTCTCCCTGTATTCAAAAGGTGTCGTTTCTTTTGGCAATGCTTATTGCTGTTCGTTCTTTAGAAACTTTAGACAACAATCAGATAAAAACAGCGATTTACATCGATTTCTTAATAACTTGTACTGAAAAGAAGAGGGAAGAGATTAAATGAGGAGGGATATGACAGGCATTAAAAAAGCCCGAGTCAAACTCGAGCTTTCAAATACATTCAGCGTGGTCAGCTTACACGTAGTACGCTTCAACTTCGCCTTTAAGTTTGATTAGCATTGGGTTACCGAAACGGTCTTTTGCTTTAGGAGAAGCAATTTTTACCCAACCTTCGCTGATGCAGTATTCTTCTACGTCAGTACGCTCTTGGCCGTTGATACGAATACCGATTTGGTGCTCGAAGCATTCTTTGATGAAGAATGGGCTACGTGGGTTACCCGCTAGGCGATCTGGTAGAGCTGGTTTAGCTGTGTCTGTCATTTTGTGTGACCTAAATTCCGTAAAAAGTGCGCTATTGTAGTCAGTGCACTGTGTGTGTTCAAGATATGTTGAGAGTCGATGCGTTGTTTAACTTTCAAGTAACTCCTACAACCCCTTTAAATACTGCGCGTTGGCTGTTGGTTGAATCATGGCATTCAGCGTTTGGACGGTTTGTTCGCTGTGTTCTTCAAGTAGAGCTAAGAACGCGTCAATCAACTCAGGTTTGCTTGCTGAGACTTTCGTTTCGGTCTGGATATCACGCAGATCGATCAACACATCGGTAAACAATTGCGGCAGATCGTGCAGCACTTGCAGGTTTAAGATGTTGTGCTCGCTGTAGATTGAATTGTGGCTGCCTTTTTGTTTTTGCACCAAGTAAGGATTGTCTTTTAAGTTGATGATAGACGTGCGTTTGTCACAGCGTTTCAAACAACTTTTGTTGACCTTCACCTTACGGCATCCTTCGGTTTGTTGAAACAAACATTGGCGGCTCGTGAGTAGAGTGTTCGGGTGATAAATGCTGTAGAAGCTGCGCATGTTTTTCGGACGCTTTATGTGACGCACCTGCTTCATATTCAGCTCGTTAGAAACAAACGCGCCACTTGCCGCGAACTCGTCTTGAAGGCATTTAAACGCGTATGAGTTCACCGTGTTCAGTTGTGGGCCTGCCACCCAGCCTAAGCCGAGCTCTTTTGCGATCATGCCGACACCTGAGTGGTTGGTGATCAACAACTCAGGTTGGATGGTTTCCAAAAATACGCGCGCGGCGTGGTAGTCTTCGCCAATCAAAATGGCTGGGAACCAAGGTTTGAGCATTGGGTTGGCTTGGAACAATTCAATCATCGCGCTCAGTTCACCAGACAATCCCATTGGCAATTGATAGTAAACATCAACGTCGTGGTATTCGCACAGCATGGCTTCTTGTGCTGACGAGATCAGAACCGATAATTTTGGCGCACCTTGGCGAGGTTCTGGTTGAGGTAACGTTGGCAGAGTTGGCACATCAATCGACCCTTTCAAGCTGCTGCCGGATACTTGTGTTGAAGTGACATCGAACGACTTAGTTTGCTCTGCCACTTTCTCAATGATCGCGGTTTTGTCATCGTAGAGTTTCTTTTTCACCGCTTGTACATCATCAGCAGACTGGCATTGGTAAACCTTCGAAAAATGCTTTACAGCATGGTCGCGCGGGTTGTCGATGTACATCGCCTTGCCGAAATCACCTTGCAAAAATGCGTTGGAGAAATCACGGTTGAACACCGTGTATAACTCTGTGGTGTCTTCAGAGAGTTCCAAACCCTCGCACAAGCGATCGATTTGCTGGCGCCAATTGTCGACCACGGTATAGACGTAGTGCGATTTCTTGATTCGCCCTTCCACTTTTAATGAATACACGCCAGCATCGGCAAGCGCTTCCAAGTCACCAAAGGCGGAGTTGTCTTTCATATTGAGTGGGTAGTTGTTGCCTGTTTTGGTCGTTTCGTACTGTTCGCGACAAGGTTGGCTACAGCGTCCACGGTTACCTGATGCGCCATTGCGAGCGGAACTGATGTAGCAAATTCCGGAGAATCCGATGCAGTATGAGCCGTGGACAAACACTTCCATCATTACGTTGTGCTCGCGACCAAATTGCGCCAGATGTTTTATCTCACTGATGTTAAGTTCGCGAGATAAGTTTACTCGGCTTGCGGTGAGCTGGTTGAGAAAGAGGATTTGGCCTTCGTTATGCGTGTTCAGTTGCGTTGAAGCGTGCACATCCAAATCGGGAAAGTGATGTTTGAGAATGTAGGCCAGACCGAGATCTTGTACGATCACGCCATCGATTTTGGTGGTGTTCAGTTGGCTGAGCAAGCGAACAATCGCTGGAATTTCACTTTCTAAAATCAGCACATTCAACGTTAGGAAAATCTTACAGCTGTGCTGATGGGCTAACGTTAACACGCCATTTAAGTTATCTAAGGTGAGGTTGGTCGCTCGGTTACGAGCATTGAAGCGGTCGAGCCCACAGTAAATTGCATCGGCGCCAGCGGCAATGGCGGCTTTGATGGAATCTAAATCACCACCGGGTGCTAATAACTCAAATTGATCGCGTGTCACTACTTTTCTCTTTCTTACTAAAATAGGCTGCAAATGTTACGTATTTCACGCTTTTGATGCTCGGCTAGTTAATGCTTTATTAATCTGAATCAATTTATCCGTGTTACACGGTCGACTCTTGAGTGGGTAGAGTGCAATTCGCGATAGCGGAATCTGACTTCTATAGTTTTCCTACACTTGGTTTTTCTATATCTAGTTTTCGACTCAGAGAGAGGAAGGGACGACAAATGAAAAAAGTAATCATCGGGTTGGTCGTGGCGTTGACGTCATTGAGTGCGTTGGCTGGTGAGGGCGTGGTAACCGTTGCGAGCACACATTCAGCAAAAGATACGGCGGATAAATTTGTCGCTATCGCGCAAGAAAAAGGGTTGAACGTCTTTGCGCGCATTAACCATCAAGAGAATGCCACGAAAGTCGATATGACGTTGCGACCAACTGAAGTTATCGTGTTTGGAAACCCTAAAGTGGGCACACCACTGATGATCTGTGCGCAGGAGGTGGCGCTCGATTTACCCCAAAAAGTGTTGGTGTATGAAGATGCTGAAGGCAAAACGTGGTTAGCTTACAACGATCCGATGTATTTAAAGCAGCGCCATCATATTGAAGGCTGTGACGAGGTATTGAACAAAATCAGCGGCGTGCTGGGCAATTTAACCCACGCGGCGGCGAAGTAGGGCTGGTTATTGGCTTCGCTTTTTTTACTCCGAAAACGAAAAAGCCAACCTCACAAGGAGGTTGGCAAATCTTACCTAGATTGGGGGAGGTAAGATCAGGAGGTGGCGAGTACGCTGTGCACTTCTGACTTAATTGAGTCAGACTGCGTACCAAAAATCGCTTGTAAACTGTCGCCAATCACTAAAACATCTCGCGCGCCGAGTGCTTTTAGCTTAGCAACATCAACGTTGGCAATGTCTTTCACCGAGACACGCAGACGGGTGATACACGCATCGACTGACTTGATATTGGCTTTGCCGCCCAATGCAGCGACTACATCCACCGCAATTTCATCAGGTTGTCCGGCAATCTTCACTTCTGCAATGTCGGTTTCACGGCCCGGCGTTTTCAGATCCAACTTCACAATTAGGAAGCGGAACAAGCCGTAGTACAGCGTCGCCCAGATTGGACCGATGATGATGAACATCCACGCGTTGCTCGACATTGGGTAGTAAAGGAAGAACTGGATCGCGCCGTGCGCAAAGTCAGTACTGTGTTTGATTTCCAAAAATGCGGTGATCGCAAACGCAATACCAGTTAGGAAAATATGGATTACGTACAGCACTGGCGCGACGAATAGGAAGGTAAATTCGATTGGCTCTGTGATACCAGTTAACCAAGAGGTCAACGCCGCAAACATCATCAAACCGCCGACGATTTTCTTACGCTCAGGAGACGCGCAGTGGTAAATCGCCAGTGCCGCTGCTGGTAGCGCCCACATGGAGTACATAAAGCCACCAGACAGATAACCTGCGGTTTTATCGCCCGCGAAGAAGCGAGTGAGCTCACCAGTAAACTCTTTGCCGGTTTCTGGGTCTACATAGCTGCCGACTTCAAAGAAGAACGGCGCATTCCAGATGTGGTGCAAACCAACCGGGAGTAAAGAACGTTCGCCCGCGCCGTAAACCGCCCACGCGAGTACAGGGTTTTGGTACGCTGCCCAATGAGAGAATGCATCAAGAAGTTGTCCGACAGGTGGCCATGCAAACGCGAGAATCGCACCAACGACGATCGCCGATAAACCGGTGACAATGGGCACAAATCGCTTACCCGCGAAAAAGCCCAAGTACTCTGGCAGTTTGATGTTGTAGAAGCGGTTGTACATGATTGCCGCGACCGCACCAATAAAGATGCCGCCAAACACCCCAGTTTGCAGCGTCTCAACGCCCATGATGGTGGCGTCAGTTTCTAGGCCGCGTAGGCCAGTCACGATACCGAGCGATGCGTTCATAATAATTAGGCCAACTAAGCCTGCGAGCGCAGCGGCACCGTCATTGCCTTTTGATAACCCGAGCGCTACACCGACCGCAAACATCAACTGCATGTTGCCGAACACGCCCTCACCGGCGGCGAGCATCACTTTGTTGACCGCGTCTGGAATAAACGCAAACCCCGCGTTACCAATACCCAGCATCAAGCCAGCCACCGGTAACACCGCCACAGGCAGCATCAACGACCGCCCTATTTTTTGTAGTTGTCCAAATATACTTGCAAACATGGTTTCCTCCTGACGAATGTCAGTGTTGTAGGACCTGATTCCTTCAGGTCATGCTGTTTCACGTAAGGTCAGGATGATCATAGCGAGCAAGGCGGCGCCTAAGGTTACAAAAGGCAATCAGTTTGTAAGTGGCCGCTTACAAATCTCTTACACCGAGAAGTGAAAATTGTAATCGGCTCGATTGTGCATGAGCGTTTAAGAATGCATCATATTGACCAGCGCCAAACTCAGGGGCAGGCACAGGGACGGACACAGGGAAAGTAGGATGGAAAACAAGCAGATACTGGTCGTCGATGACAACCTCGACCTTCGCGAAGCGTTGTCGGATTACCTTGGTCGAGCTGGATTTGAGGTGCTTTGCGCAGAAAATGGCGACGTGATGTGGCAACTGCTTAACGATCACCATCCTGATTTAATCATCCTCGATATTATGATGCCCGGTGAAGACGGCTTTACCCTGTGTCAGAAACTGCGCAAAAACTCCGATGTTCCGATCATCATGCTGACCGCCGTCACCGAAGAAGCCGACCGAGTCGCAGGGCTAGAAATGGGCGCTGATGACTACATCACCAAGTCATTCAGTCCTCGAGAACTGCTCGCGCGCATCAAAACGATTCTGAGACGCAGCCAATCGACCGCCAATAGCAAACTGACGCGTAAAGTGCGTTTTGACGATTGGTTATTAGATACCGTAACCCGGCAACTGACCCACGTTGCTAGCCGCGAGGTCAAGCAACTGAGTGGCGCGGATTTGTCGCTGCTCGGTTTGTTCGTCAACCACGCGCAATCAATATTGTCGCGCGATGATATTGCGCGCGAGATCTGGGGACGCGATGCCGACCCGTTTGAACGCGGCATTGACGTGCAGATCAGCCGCTTGCGTCATCACCTTGAAGATAAAGACCGCTCTCTGATCTTAACGGTGCGTAATAAAGGCTACATGCTGACCACGGACGTGCACTATGAGAATTAAACGCTGGACGGGGTCACTGGTTGTTCGCACCAGTGTGTTCTTGTTGCTGGTGATCATTCTAGCGCAAGTATTATCCGGGATTATCTGGTATCAACACGCCAGCGAACGCGATAAAGAAGGCCTGACCACCACAGTTAAAAGCTTAGCACTGAGTGCTTCTTCTACCATCGCCTTCTTTCAAACCCTCCCTTCGGAATATCGCCACTTGGTGCTCAATCAACTACGCAACATGGGTGGTACGCGCTTTTTCGTCTCACTCAACAATCACCAGATTGACGTCGACCCGCTGCCAGAGAGCGAGCGCAAAACGTTGGTCATCAACCAAGTTCGTGAAGTATTAGAAAGCGAGCTGAGCGGCATTCCTAATATCGAGGTGGAGTTCACCCAGCGCGACAAACTCAAAGTATTCAACAACGAGCTACCTATCGATGAACTGCCGCTATTGTGGGCGCATTATTCGCTTTCGTTTGGTGACCTCAATCCACCGATTCTGGTGATGCAGGTCGAAGTCGCGCAGAACGAATGGTTTTATCTCGCGGCGGTCCTGCCTGCGCCTTACATCAACCTAGAGACTAACTATTTTGAGCTGCGCCAATGGCTGACGCTATTGGTGTCCGCGCTAATGCTGTTGCTGTGTACCTGGTTTATCGTTCGCAAAGAAATTCAACCAATTCGAGAGCTGGCAAAAGCCGCAACCCTGATGTCGAGCCGACTAGACGTGCCCGAAGTCTCTGAGCGAGGCAGTAACGAACTGAAAGCGGCGGTACGTGCGTTTAACAAGATGAATCGACGCATCGACAGCCATATTAAAGACCGTGAAATGTTGTTCAGCGCCATCTCCCACGATCTGAAAACGCCGATTGCCTGCCTAAAACTGCGAGCGGAAATGCTGGATGACGACGCCGACCGAGAACGCTTTATCCGCCTGAGTAACGACCTAGATTTGATGGTCAAAGGCGCATTGCAATGCATTAAAGAGACCGATATCCACGAGGAAATCGAGCCGATCAATTTCACCCAACTGATTCAGCACATTTCCTCCAATATCGCCGATGCGCCGGACACAATTCGCATCCACGGTGAAATCCGCACCCACTTTGCTGGTAAACCGTTAGCGATTAAGCGCTGCATTCAGAATCTGGTCGATAACGCGCTCAAATACGGCCATCAAGCGGACATTACGCTGAGTGAAAGCCCAGAGTCGATCCAGATTGAAATTGAAGATCACGGTGGCGGCGTTGACGATTTATTACTTGAAAAGCTCTGCCAGCCATACTTCCGCGCTAGCAACGATAAAGAAGGCAGTGGGCTGGGGTTAACCATTTCACAGAGTATTGCAAAGGCTCATGGCGGCAACTTGTTGCTGAGCCATTCTCAGTTTGGCGGCCTCTGCGCCACACTGACTTTCCCGAGAGACTGACTATGAACAAACTGGCATTCTTGTTCCCACTGTTGCTCGCCCCTTGCGTCGCTCACGCTGAGTCGCCACAAGGGGTAGAGTTTTTACATTGGTGGACTTCTGACGGCGAGCAGCAAGCGCTGCAAACACTTAAAGCTCAGCTAAAACGGCACGATATTGAGCTGCTGCAAAGCCCGGTGTTAGGCGGTGGTGGTGACAGCGCGATGACGGTACTGCAAGCTCGCGCGCTGGCGGGCAATCCACCGAGCTTCGCGCAAATCGAAGGGCCAAGTATTAAGGCGTGGGATGCCATCGGTATTTTGCACAACGTCAACGCGGTTGCCGATGAGCAGCGCTGGGACGAGGTGCTCTACCCACTGTCTATCGAAATCAACAAAACACAAAACGGCTACATCGCCCTGCCACTCACGCTGCACCGCTTAAACTGGCTATGGGTCAACCACAAGCTGCTTAAACAACTGAATCTGTCCGCGCCGAAAAACTGGCAAGAGATGTTCGCCGCCATGGAGCTTGCTAAGCAAAATGGCATCGTGCCGATCGCGGTCGGTGAGCAGCCGTGGCAAGTCGCCCAACTTTTCGAGAACTTAGTGATCTCCACTGGCGGCGTTGAGTTCTACACCAATGCAATGGTTAAACTAGAGCGAGACAGCATCGACAGCGATACCCTGCGCCAAGCGCTGACGCAATTTCGTCGCCTAAGTTTGTTGATCGACAACCAATTACCCGACAGTAAATGGGATACGGCAACCCAAGCGCTAGCCGACGGTCAAGCGCTGTTTCAAATCGGTGGAGATTGGATTTTAGGTGAGCTGCTCGCCAATCAAGTCTCGGTTCCGCAAGAGGTCGGCTGTTACCCAACGCCGGACAGCGATGGTGTATTCCTCTACAACATGGACAGCTTGGTGTTTATGTCGAGCAAGTCGTTTTCTGCCGAGGCTGCTCAGCAAACCGCAAGCGCGCTGGCAGATGTCGAGTTTCAAGCTAAGTTCAATAAGGTAAAAGGCTCGATTCCGGTACGCACCGATATCGACATCAGCGATTTTAATCCGTGTCAGGTCCAGTCATATCAAGACTTTCACTACGGCGTTAAACACAACCTCGCTGTGCCGAGTATGATTGATTCGATGGCGGTCAATCCGGTTGCTCAGTAAGCGATAAACTCGGAAATCTTCCGTTTTTACCGCAATCCCAAGATGGAACCCGACGAGCTGATTAAACGCGTTATTGCTATTTCGCAAAGCGGTTAATGGCAATTAATTTGTGCCGAGTGGAATAAAAAAGCCCCAATGATTGGGGCTTGAATGAAGCGAAGTATGCCGTTTAAAAATAGTAGAAGATCGGCGGTTCATGCATCAAGAAATTTTGATGGGAGATGTTCCACGCATAGGCGCCCGCTAAGGTAAACACAACATAATCACCAATATCGACGTGGGCGACGTGTTGATTGCGTGCCAGCACATCTTTGGGCGTACAAAGTTGGCCGACAAAGGTCGCTTGTGCATGCTGAATTGGATGAGAAACCTCATGGTGTTGCTCGCTTTTCAGGATGACGAATGGATGATCATGGCTCTGTGCCGCTGGCGTGCGGAAGTGGTGAGTTCCCCCGCGTGCGATGACAAAGTTTTCGCCAAGATTTTGCTTAATATCCAGTACTTCCATCACGTAATAACCGCATGCCGCCGTGATGAAACGTCCGCATTCAAAACGCAGTGTCCAGTCTTGCACTTGCTCTTTGGCGATGAGGAATTCCAACTTGTCGCAAAACTCCATCCACGGAAAGTGTTGCTCAGGGTTTTGGTAGTTAATCCCCATGCCGCCGCCCAAGTTGATCATCAGCTCACCGAGTTCAAACTCTTGTTGCCACGCTTTCACGACTTGGAAATAGCGCTGCATTAACGCTAAGTGACGTTCAACATCGAGCTGATGCGACATCAAGTGAAAATGGAAGCCTTTGAGTGACACTTGCGGGAAATCGCGCAGCAACATCAAAGCATTGCTCAGTTCGGACTCGTCCAAGCCAAACGGAGTCGGCTTGCCGCCCATTGCCAACTTGCTGAGCGTGATGTCGCCAATATCGATGTTCATACGCAAAAAGATCGAAGCAGGGCGGTTGAGGCGCTCGGTTAGCGCACCAATGCGTTGCAGCTCAGTGAGGCTTTCGACGTGAATCGCATCGACATCAAGTTCAATCGCTTGTTGCAATTCACTTGGCATTTTTCCTGGGCCACCGAAGATCAACGGCTTATCGAGTTGTTGCTGGTGGAGGTGTGCCAACTCCCCACCAGATGCCGCTTCAAAACCATCGACATACGGTGCGAGCGTTTTAAGAATCGGGCCTGATGGATTGGCTTTGGCTGCGTAAAATAGCTCGACATTTTTCGGCAAAACGTGGCGCATTTGTTTGATGTGTTCTTCTAAGGCGCTTAGGTCATACACGTACGCGCACAAGGGTTGACTTTGCTGCCGTGCGAGCGTGTGAACTTGTTGGCAAACGTGTGTCGGTAGAGAGAGTGAATTAGACATGTTGCGATCCTTTTTCGTGTTGCTGCCAAGGCGCGGCGACTTGGGTATAGCCCGACTCCTTATCGGCTTTTTGCATCAAACGCGTGGTGAAATTATTTTTGCTTGGGAAGTGACCGCCATTTAGCAACGTTTCTAGTTCCGGTTGTTTTCCATTCACTGATTGCCAATGCACAATGGCACTTTGCACCGCATTCCACAGCGTTTGCTCTAGTGGCTCATCACCTTCTGCGATGAAGAAAATCGCTTCGCTGATGTTGTTGATAAAGGTGCAGTATCCGATGCGATTCCAGCCTTGTTCGCGACTGTAGTAAACCGATTGTCGTGCGCGTTCAGACAAGTCAGTTAATGTTTCTGCTGGCCAGAACTCCGGCAGTAATTTAGTGCCTTCCAAATCACGAATCCAAACACAACACGGCATCTCTTGCTCAAAGCCAATCAGGGTGTTTTGCAAATGCGGCTCAAACGCCACCCCGTGTTTGAAGTAGTAATTAAATACGCCCGGGATCAGGCAATGCAAATAGCGTTCAAACCAAAGTGTCGCGATGTCGGAATAGCGATTTTGCGTAGTACGCGCTTTGTTTTTAAGGCGTTGAGCAATGCGACTGTTGCCGTTATTATCGTAAGCAAACAGAGCGCCAGCGAGGGTTGGTTTCAAGATGTCGACTTCGCTCAGCGAGAAATTTTCGCGATACAAAATCCCAAACGATTCGCGTGCTTTGGTGTTGTCGTCCCAGTTGTGCTCAGCGACACTTTCTAGATTCAACGTGGTGGCGTAAGGCTCTGTCATCACTTTAAATACGGGGTTGTGCAGCTGTTCGTTTTCTCTAATTGGTTTGAGAATCGACGTGAGTTGCACGGCGCTGTCGAGTTCGTACCACGCGTTTTTGCGCACGCAATTGGTTAATCGTACGTTGATGGAGAATTTCGCAAACCAGTCCATGTCAGGGTGGTAGAGGGTACGAACTGAAGAGGTCGGCTGCATCTTTTCACCACCTAAACCCAGTGGCGTGATCTTGCCTTGTTCAATGGCGCGCTTCACGCTTGGGTTACTCAAAATGGTGTAGCTTTCCCAAGGATGACAAGGGTAGAGGGTCTTCCCATTGCTGGTGGCGTGTTGTGGCGCGAGCCGTTGTAGCATGCGCTGCGCAGGGTTAGCTTCTCCGTCGGAACTCAGCACATCAAGTAAGGACGTATCCACTTCAAACCAGTACAACGGGACTTGCGCGCCGACTTCTGGAGAAAACGCCAAGAGATCATCCATGGTGACGCCCGAACGACTTTTCGGGGTCGGATGGAAAGTATGCCCCCAAATCAGAGATTGTTCCGAAGCGATAAATTCGTTGTGATGCGATTTGGGCGCGACGTTGAGAAACTGCTCGGTAACCAGCACGCTATTTTCTAGTTGTTCGATCAGCTCATGGTTAAACGGGATCGCCAATACCTGCTTGAGATAGTTAAGCAAAAGCGTAAGAGTTTGCGTGGCATCCAATTTCGCCCAACCAGATCCCGGCATTTTCGCCCAAGGCAGTTCTGCCAATTTGATTTTGCCCAGTTTGCTCGCGTAGTGAATCGGCAAAACCAGCACGCCATTTTGTTGAGAAAGATGAACGGCTATCCGCTGTTTAGCGGGATAGTTGCGTTTTAACGTTTGGGGTAGCGATGTCGATTGGTAGTGCCATTCCACTTGTTGATTCGGTAGCGCAAATTCACGTAAGTAACAATTAAGAACACCCATTATCGTGTTGAGTTGGGCTTTCTCACGGTTGAGCTGCACCTCATGTGCGCGCAACTCGCTAGTCTGAGAGGATTGAGTTTGTAACATGTTGATTTCCAAATTTTGAGTGGAGAACCAGCGCGATCAAGGTGATTACGCTGACTATCGCAGAAAGTAGGAAAGGAACCTCAAGTAGCCCCAAGCTAGAAATGAAAGAAGCGCAAAATCCCGCTGCCACGCCACCCCATTTGGACATGGCATCAAAGCGAGAAAATACTTTGCCACTGAGTTTGCGATCCAGATTGCTCGCAAGATGCTGATGCAATCCGTGATAACAACACACCATCGCGATGCCGAAGATAATTCTCGCAGCAATGAGTGCGGTTTCGGACGCAATCAAATGCAAGGCAGAGCTCACGGCAAGCAATGCAAACCCAAGCCACAACGTGCGCAGCGGTTGATGGCGATTCAACCCATCTGACAACACGTGAATTTTTCCTGCCAGCAACAGATAGACGCCATGCGGCAGTGCGTACAAAAAACCGATCCATGCGTGGTTAGTGATGCCATATTGCTGCACAAACGGCGAGAAGTAAGGAAAGGTCACCACCATAGAAAACGCAAACCCGAATTGAGCAAAGAAGATCCAACGAATGGCATGCATTGCGTTTTTCTGTGCAACCGGTTTTTCTTGCTGAGGTTCTGAGTTTGGCTTTTCGAGGTTTTGGTCGGCGGGTTTATCCGCTGGCAGTGTTAGCGTGATGCCCATAGCAATTAAAGGCAAAACGCATAACCACAGGTACGCGTTGAGCGGGTTGGTCTCTGACAAGCTCCAGCCGAGCCCAATGGGCGCAACGATCAGCGCCAAGCGAGCAGATAGTTGGGTTTTATTGAGTGACTTGCCGAGTGTTTTGGCTTCTTTAATTTGACTAGATAAGTAGCTGTTCGAGGCGGCCATGGTGCCGCCAAAGGTTCCTTGAACAATAAGACCAAACACAAACATGGCGAGGTTGTCTGCCAAGCCGCACAGCGCAAACCCTGCTGCAAGGCCAAGTTGCGCACGCAAGAGTGAGAGGCGGCGACCGTAGCGATCGGCAAAGTTGCCCCAAAATCGCGCCGCCAACGCAGTACAAAACGTAGGTAGGATAAACAATACCCCTGCCCAGTCCGCATCAATGCTTGCGCCTAACGTTGGCAACACGACGGGTAGAAATAGCGGCATACCTAACGCGGCAAACGCAGCGATAAAGTGGCACAACAACACACTGTAGATGAGTTTGGTCATAATCGTTTAACGTACGCTTTTTTTGATGGCTTCTAAGTAGGCGCGTTGCGCTTCTTCGTTAGAAAGCAGCAAGAAGTTCGGAGCCGACAAACCATAGAACTTATTGATGTCACTCGCGCCGGAGGCTTCTTTCGAGAGCAAACTGCCAGAGCTCAACAAGTACTTGGCGTACAAATCAGGCGCCTCTTGCAGTAACTCGCGTGCCAGTTTTGTCTCTAACCCTTCGCCTTCCAATCGGTTGAGTTGCTCTGCAATGCTTTTGGCCACGATGGCGTAAAGCGATGCTGAAGAGGCAATGCCCTTCGCTGCCATAGATTCTACAATCACTGCGATATCCAGTTGCAGTGTGATGGTGGTAAACATCTGACCGAGCGCCAATTCATTGTCGACTTTGATGCGTTGGTCGAGCAGTTCATCGCAATCCACTGGAAGTAGTTTTGCGCCGTGTTTTTGGGCTGCATGCTCTGTTGCAAAGTGGAAGCGCTCTGGCCAAATTCGCGCCGCGTCGTTGTCTTTCATCGCGAGCGTCATTTTGCCCTGTTGATCAAATGCAATGATGGCGTTTTGCTGGTTGGACTCCAATGCGATGCCATAACGAAGCCACAAGGTGAGGTGCACTTGGAATAATAGATCGACGTAATCTTGGAACCACGCCAGCGTATCTTGTTGATAGTAATGTTCTGCCAAATGTTCTAAGAACAAGCGGTCGTCAGGCATTGGGCTTGCTAGTGCTGCAACCGGAACTAACGCTTTGTCTTCGCAATGAGTAAGTGGGTACTCACGTACGATGTACGCGAAGGTTTTATCCTCGCCGATGTGTCCACCGTGTTTTTCGTTGCAATGGAACAAGCGACTGTTTAAATCGGCGTCCGTTTGTTCAAGGTGGCTGAGTAGGCGTTCAAACCAGTGGCCGTCATACAGTGTTGAAGGCTTGATTAAGCGAATATTTTTCGTGCCTAGCGATCGCATGATCAGCGGAACCTTGATGTGAATGTGCGGTGCCTCGTTGACGACCACAGTACGAACGGAAAGCGTCGGCGTCACGTCTAGATACGTTAAAGGCGCTTCTATCACACCTTCGGGTAAGGCTTCTAAAGATCGCAGGGTGAGCGGATGTGCAGGGAACAGAACGTGGCTCAGTGCAAAATCAGCAGGAAGCCCCACTTGCTCCATGGTTGGCCAGCAATCAGGTTGTCCGCTGGTTAATGTTACCAGTGATTTTTCAATCGCAATCCAATGCAGAGCAAAGCTTTGTGCGAACTCGGGCGCGTACTTAGCAAGGTCTTCATCGCTCAGGCCAAACTTCGCCCGCGCAGTTGGATAGTACGGATGGTCAAGGTAAGAAGCGATCTGGTCGGCTAGCAGCAGTTTTTGATGCCAAGAACCAAGCTCGGATATTGGTTGAGAAATGTGGTCTGCATGATGATGAAACGCTTGGTCACACAGCGCTTTGTGTTTCTCTGCACATTCCAGTTCTTGAAGGTATCCCGCCAGCAACTCGTGAGAGCTCTCGTGCGCCAGTGTCGTTAGTAGCGCAATCCACTCTTTGTAATGCTGTTGATGCTCGACTTGGCCATTTTTCTCCACCCACCAACCTGGTGGTGTTTCGTCATTGGCGTGACCGTAGCGCCAGTGCTGCATGTAATACGTTGGCGCAACAGGTAAATACAACGTGAAATCAGAGTTGGCAAATATCAGCCAGACTTGCTCGTCTTGAGGAACAATTACCCCTTTTGGCGCGTCTCTACTGAACTTGGCCTTCGACAAAATGCCAAACATGTCTTCGCGCAAGCAAGTGTCGATCAATCGTTGCGTTAGATACAAAGCGTTGTCATTCATGCTGCCACCTCACGAGTCGGAGCTAGATCGAAATTGCTAAGCGCGTTCTGCAGCGCTTGGTCGAGGTTTCGCCCTGATGGTGAGACAATCGAAATTCGGGCGAGATAATCCTTATTGGAATAACTCTGTTGGAAGTGTTCTCCAGCGGTTTTTAGTACCTGTTGCTGGGTGATGATATCGTCATCGTGTTGGATGAACGACGTCGAACCTCCGTCAATCACACCACTGTGTTCCGCAACTACGTAGTGCACGTGCGCTGACCCATGAATTTGGTAATCGCCGTCCAATCTTCGACCCAGATGCAGACCCAAAATCGTGCTAAACCAACCGAAGGGAGCGAGATTGTTGAGCAAGAATTCGCGGCCATCTCCAATACTGCGGTAGTTAATTTCCACCAGAACCGGGCCATTTTCCGTAATAATAAATTCGCTGTGGCAAACTCCAAAACCAACGCCGAACGCTTTCAGTTGAGCCAAGCAAGCTTCTCGGTGAGCAATGCCGTTTGGTCCGTTCCAGTCTGCGGCGGTTTCGATAAAGTAAGGCGGCTCAGAGAGCGACACATCAAAACCGCCCACGGCGATAAGTTGGTTACCGTCTCCTAAAGTTTCGAGCGTAACCAACGGTCCTTGAAGAAACTGCTCCACCAGAATGGCGGCGTTTGGGTGCTTTTGCCAAAACGCCTCGCAGTAAGCATCGAGCTCGCTTTGGGAGTCACAGCGCTGTACATCTAAACTTGCCACGCCTTCTTTGGGTTTTGCTACGACAGGGAAGGCCATGCCTAATGCCACATTCGAATGGCGATGCAGCAAACAGCTTTGTGTGTTGGGTAAGGATTTTTCATTTAACACTTGTCGAGTTAAGTGTTTGTTTTTGGCCTTTAACGTGACAGACCAATCTTTGGATGGGAGGCCAAAAAATTGCGCGCAGATGGCGGTGGAAGTTTGTAAGTGATCACTATTGCTGAAAATAGCGTCTGGCTTTAATTCATGCTCCGTGATGGTTTCGATGAGTTCTAATGGGTTGAAGACATCACATTCTAGAATGGTATCCGGATTAAAGTGACTATCATGACTCGCCAACTCTAAATGGCTGAGCTTATGGTCGGTGATAAGAACGACGTGAAGGTCCATCGCTTTAGCTGCAGGCACAAAGCCGTGAGTGACTGCATCGTTAACGACATGACTTACGATAATCATCGTAGATTTCATGAGCTTTCCTAATTTTCTAACATTTTCTTCTAACGTTGATAAAGTCGCTCACGGTCGTCTTCCAATGTGCCTCTCTCGAGACGGAGGGCAGAAGTTTTAGTATTTATTGTTATGATATTTGGTTTTTTTTGTTGTTAGTTGTGTTTTTAGGGTAAATAAATATAGAGCATAAAATTAATATTGCAAATAGAAATAATATTTGTTCTTATTTCCATCCGTTGGCTTTATAACAACTAAACGGA
The DNA here is from genome assembly GCF_033340155.1 of Vibrio sp. 1562. Classification (NCBI taxonomy): domain Bacteria; kingdom Pseudomonadati; phylum Pseudomonadota; class Gammaproteobacteria; order Vibrionales; family Vibrionaceae; genus Vibrio; species Vibrio sp. 1562. The sequence continues at coordinate 185,505 of NZ_JAWOVY010000002.1, read as the reverse complement.
ATTATGGAATGAATAAATTATTGACCCTGACCCCCTTGGCGGTCGCGATTGGTTCTTCATTAGTAGCACCAAGCGCAGTGGCTTCAGAAGAGACGAACTCAACCCCATCAGCAACTGAAACGATTCAAGTCTTCGGTCATCAGTACGAAGGTTATGCTGAACACATGCCTCAATCAGGCACCAAAACCGATGTGGAATGGCTTGATGTGCCACAAGCGGTATCCGTAGTAACGAAAACAGAAATGCAAGACCGAGGCGCGGTGCGTTTAGTGGATGCGCTAGATGGGGTAGCCGGGGTCAATAACACCTTGGGTGAAGGCAGCCGCGATCAGTTCATGATCCGTGGTTTTGATTCACTCAACGATATGTACCGTGATGGCTTGCGAGATGACGGTACGTTGCAGTCTTACCGCAGCTTAGCGAACGTTGAACGCGTTGAAATTGTGAAAGGCCCTGCGGGTGCTTTGTATGGCCGTGGTTCGGCTGGGGGCATCATCAACTTGGTGACGAAACGCGCTAACGGTGAGAATTTTACTCACGTAAACGGTAGTGTAGGCAGCAACAACCAATATGTTGGTCAGGTCGACAGCTCAATGGCGTTTACAGATAAGGTCAACGGGCGTATTAACTTGGAATACCGTCAAGCCGACTCGTACGTTGATCATGTTGATTCAAACGATTTCTTCATTGCACCGACCATTCGTGTGTTACCAGCGGATGGTCACACCATTGATGTTGACGTGGAATACGCCCATCAAGAATTAGTGCCATATCGTGGTGTGCCATCAAAAAATGGCAAGCCAGTTGATTTGCCAGTAAGCACTTACTTTGGCGGCACAAACGACTATCAGGAGTCAGACAGTCTCCGTATTGCGGTGGATTACGAATGGCGTCTGAATGATCAATGGGTATGGAACAACCGAGCGGCGTTCAACCATATCGAACTTGAGCAAAAAGGCACGCGTCAGGGCAAAGTGGCGGGTAATGAAGTGTCTCAAACCGTCAACAACTTTGGTTACGATCCACGTACTACGACCACTTTACAATCTGAGTTGGTTTGGGAAACCAGGGACAATCAATTGATGGTGGGTGCAGATTTCAACCAGATCGATATCGACCTAACGTTGGCAAGTGACAAAACGCTTCCTCCGCAAAATATCTACGACCCAGTCGTTGGTCCAACGCCTGATCCGGGCTTTAAGCCATTTCGTGACAATACCACCACCACGACAGGTTTGTATGTGCAAGACGTCTATACGTGGGGTGACCTTTCTTTGATCGGTAACGTGCGTTACGACTCGATGGAACTCGAACAACAAAAAGCGGGCTCAGATAAGGAAAAATTGGATGATGACAAAGTCAGCTACCGTGCTGGTTTGGTATACCGCATCAATTCCGACACATCCGTATACGCCAGTTTAGCGCGCTCTTGGCAGTTACCGTACGCTGGTATCTACATCAATCCAAAATTGGCGGAATTCTTCCACACCGACTTAAAAGAGGTGGGTGCGAAAGCGTACCTGCTGGATAACGCATTAATGTTGAATGCGGCACTGTTCCAGATTGATCAAGAGCAACCACAAACTAACGTGGACGGCGATGTGATCGATAAAATTGAAGTGCGTCACCAAGGTATTGAATTAGAGGCTCGCGGTCAAATCACCAAACAGTGGGACATCTCTGTTGGTTACAGCTACTTAGATGCGGAAGACAAAGCCACAGGCAAAAAGCCTAACGATGTATCAGACCACTTGTTCTCTCTTTGGAGCACTTACCAATTGGATGACAACTGGCGTTTAGGCGGTGGTGTGAAGTACGTGGGCGACCGTTACGCAGGTAACGACGAAGCCGTCGCACTTGGCGATTACACAACGGTGGATTTGATGGCGGCGTACACCACTGGTCGTCACAAAATCCAAGCGAACGCTTACAACATTTTGGATGAGAAATACATTCTTGGCGCAACAAACGGCACGTCTGGCTTAAACCAGATTGGCTACGGCGCACCAGCCGAGTTCATGCTCAGCTACGGATATCAGTTCTAGGCTTTTTGTGCGTAGTTAGCGCCTGTTAGCCGATTTTTTCCTCATATTGAGGATGTTTAGCCCCGAGAGCCTACGGGATGTATTCTGCCCGAGGCTCAATTTCTCGCAAAGGAGATCTTAATGTCTTACCAGAATTTGGATGGTAAAGTGCGTGTACGTGCTGGTTTGTCTACCACTTACAGTGTGCTTGCGATTGCAATCGCTTCTGCCACATCCATGAGCGCGGTTGCCGCTCCTGCTAAAAAAGGACAAACTACCGCGATGGAAACTGTCGTTGTCACTGGTAGTGTGATTGGTAACTCTGAAATTGAAGACGTCAAAGAGTACCCAGGTGCTCGTACCGTCATTACCCGCGATCAAATCGAGAAAACCGCCGCAGGCTCGATTGATAACGCGCTACAGCGCGTGCCGGGTATTAAAGTTCAGGATGAAAGCGGAACGGGCGTATTGCCTAACATTTCCGTACGTGGTTTGAAAGCAAGCCGTAGTGGTCATGCTCAGTTTTTGATGGATGGTGTACCGCTAACACTTGCGCCATATGGTCACACTGGTCAGTCTATCTTCCCAGCAACACTGTCGATGCTTGATCGTATTGACATTGTACGCGGTGGTGCCGCAGTACAGTACGGCCCAAACAACGTCGGTGGTGTGATCAACTTAGTGACCAAACCGATTCCACACACGTGGCAAACTGAAATCAGTAACCGCCTTACCGTGTTTGATGGCGGTGATGCGCCGCTGAATGATTTTTACCTGCGCACGGGCGGCTGGTTAAGCGACACGTTTGCACTGCAGTTGGAAGGTAACTTCCTAAAAGGTGAAAGCTTCCGTGAACATTCCGATACGGACGTGAAGAACTTTCAAGCTAAAGCACAGTGGCTATTGAGTGACACTCAAGAGATTCAAGCATTCCTGCAACGTTACGATGCTGAAACGCAAATGCCGGGCGCACTTTCGCCACAAGACTACGAACAAGATCGTCACCAATCGAAACGTCCTTACGATGATTATGAAGGTAAGTCGACGCGCTGGAGTGTTAAGTACATCCACGATTTGCCATTTGCCGACAGTGCCGAGCTAGAAGTGCTAACGTTTGGCCATAAGTCAGAGCGTCTTTTCAAGTGGGGCTTTAACAGCGCGGGTGGCCATTGGGCGGATCCGGCTCTGCCAGCGACGGACGTTCGTACCTCACCACGTGAATTTACCGTGTATGGTATAGAGCCAAAAATGGCGATGTACTTTGGCGAAGGTAAATCCGTTACTCAAAACTGGATCGTGGGTACCCGTTATGTTAACGAAGACATCGACTACAAACTCACTCAGACTCCAATCGCCGGTGGTGCAACCAGCGTTCCGCGTGATTGGCATTTAGATACGGACGCGTTTGCTGGATACGTTAGCAACGAAATTGGTTTGTTCAATGATACATTGAAGGTAACGCCTGGGTTGCGTGTTGAGTCGGTTCGAATGACGTTTACCGATCGTGGTAAAAAACAAACGGCAGACAACACCGTGACGGAATGGTTGCCAGGTTTGACGGTGGCATACAACTTAACTGACCAGTGGGTGACGTATGCGAACGCGCAAAAATCACTTCGTGCGCCACAAATTGCCTACATCCGAGGTTTGGGTGAAGAAGGTAGCGAACTGGCTTGGAACTACGAAGTCGGCGCGCGTTACACCCAAGATGCGACCAGCTTTAACGCTGCACTTTATCGCATCGACTTTGAGGATCAATTGCAATGGCAAAGTTCAACGCAGACCTTCGATAACATCGGAAAAACACTTCACCAAGGCATAGAGCTTTCTGCTCGTTACGTGCCTGAAGCACTACCTGCACTGAGTTTAGGCGCAAGCTACAACTATCTAGACGCTACGCTTGAAGAAGAAGGCGCGAATAAAGGTAATCAACTGCCTTACACCTCTAAGCATCAGCTTGGTTGGGATGCAACCTACGCATTTTACGGCATGGACACCACGCTATCGGGCTTCTACTTCAGTGACTCGTATACCGATAACGCCAACACCAGTGCCGAAGATGCAACAGGCGCAACGGGTAAAGTACCATCTTACATGGTGTGGAATTTCAATTTGGGGACGGATTTATACAAAGACGACAAAGGCAAGTTACGCATGAATGTTGCGGTGAACAACTTGTTTGACGAGGAGTATTACTTCCGCGGGATTGATACAAGCCCAGTTGGTCGGTACCCAGCTCCGGGACGCTCTTACACACTGGATCTGAACTATCAGTTTTAAGCGTTTCGTTCACCGAGTTTGAAAAGAAAAGTCGCCAATTTACCTTGGCGACTTTGCCGATCTTAGGTACTGGAAAACACTTAGCACTGGAAAAAAGCAAGATGAAAAATAAAAAACAATTTACGATCAAACACTTTTCAACCGTTTTGCTGATGCTGTTGAGCTCAGTTTTTATGTCATTTTCCGCAAGTGCTCAGGTGCGTAGCGTGCAAGATGAGCAAGGCACTTTTGAGCTAGAAGCGATACCTCAACGTATTGTGGTTTTAGAATTTTCGTTTGTCGATGCATTAGCGGCAGTCGATGTCTCACCGGTAGGCGTTGCCGATGACAACGATGCCACACGAGTTATCCCTGCTGTTCGAGCCAAGATTGAACCTTGGCAATCGGTCGGCATGCGCTCACAACCGAGTTTAGAGGCGATTGCGGTGCTCAAGCCGGATTTGATCATTGCTGATGCAGAACGTCATCGTGCGATTTATCAAGATTTGCAGCGAATTGCGCCAACCTTGCTGCTAAAAAGCCGTGGTGAGACATATCAAGAAAATCTCGAATCCGCACACAAAATCGGCGTGGCAATTGGCAAACAAGCGAAAATGACACAACGAATTGAGCAGCACAAACAGACAATGGCGGAGTTCAAACAGCATTTTGCGACACAAGAAACCATTCAGTTTGGTGTGGTTTCTGACAAAGGGATGTGGCTGCATAGCCCGGTTTCTTACGCTGGGGGCGTTTTGAGTACGCTGGGCATCCAAAGCCCGCTGGCTCCATCTGAGCAAAAAGCGTATATCCCAACCAGTTTCGAACTTTTACTAAAAACCAACCCTGATTGGTTGTTAGTTGGACTTTACTCTCAACCAAATATTGTGGATGAGTGGCGCAAAACCCCATTATTTAAGCTGCTAACCGCTGCGAAAAAACAGCAACTTGTTGAGGTCTCTCCTGAGCTGTGGTCGTTAAATCGCGGCATGTTGGCTGCGGAAGAAATTGCCCGTAATCTTGAAGCGTTATTGGAGCGCTCATGAGTGCGTCGATAATCTCAGAAAGCCCGACTTCGGTTAGAAAACCGCATTGGAAAGCGAGCTTGTTTGTCTGTGCTATGGCGTTGTGTACGCTGTCAGGCTATACCGCCTCAATGATTGGCTGGTCTAACTTTTCTTTGAGCGTTAATGACCTGACAAGCTATTGGTTTGCGTTTGATGAGGGCAATATGCTGCATCAAATCCTCGCGACGTTGCGTGCGCCTCGTGCCTATGCTGGGTTATTAATTGGCGCTTCGCTTGCGGTATCCGGAGTGCTGATGCAAGGATTAACTCGTAACCCTTTGGCGTCGCCATCCATTCTCGGCATTAATGCCGGTGCGGCGTGTTTTATGGCCTTGGCGTCCATCGGCGTACCATTCTTTAGTCAATTGAACCCAATCATCAACGCAGTACTCGGCGCGCTACTAAGTGGTGGTGCGGTCATGTTGTTGGGCGGTTTTTTCTCCGCGCGTTCTCACCCATTGCGTTTAGTGCTAGCGGGCATTGCCATCAGTGCACTGCTGATAGGGTTAACTCGTGCGTCGGTAATTTTGGCGGATGACATGGCTTACAGCGTGTTGCATTGGTTAACGGGTTCACTCTCTGCGGTAGATTCTGAGCAGTGGCAGCAACTGTGGCCTTTTGCGACTTTAGGTTTGGTGCTCGCCATGGGCTTAGCGCGAAACTTAAATTTACTCGCGTTGGGGGACGAAGTCGCTGTTGGGCTAGGTGGTAACATTCGTCTTACGCGATTAATCAGTGGTTTAGCGGTTGTGCTGTTGGCAGGTACTAGCGTAGCTATTGCAGGGCCAATTGGCTTTGTCGGGTTGTTAGTGCCGCACTTGGTACGCCCGATTGTTGGTCACAACTATCACATTCTCATTCCGGTTTCCGCCTTGTGTGGCGCGGCATTGGTGACGTGGTCAGATGCTTTATCACGAGCGATTGCTTTTCCGGCTGAAACGCCAGTGGGCGTGATTACCGCGCTGTTGGGCACACCTTGCTTTATCGCGATTGCAATGAGGAAATCATCATGATGAATCAAACCAAACTGTTTGCATTAGTTGGATTGTTGCTGATTGCGTCTTCTCTCACGCTGTTTGTTGGTGCGGCGAACATGTCGGCTCAACAGGTTTTTGCATTACTGTTTTCTTTCTCTGACTCGGACTTTGTGATTCACCAATATCGATTACCGAGAATGTTGCTCGCCATTGGCGTGGGCGCTGGGTTGGGGCTGTCAGGCGTTTTAGTTCAAGGTGTCATCCGTAATCCACTTGCCTCACCAGATTTAATGGGGATAAGCGCCGGAGCAGGACTGGCGGCTACCGCTTGTTTGGTGCTGTATCCGAATGCGCCAGTGGCAATGTTGCCGATGGTCGCCATGGCGGGAGGCTTGCTTGCTGCTGGCTTTATTGCTGTGCTGGCTTACTGGTCGAAACCAACACCAGCACGTTTGGCGCTGATTGGTGTTGCTGTCAGCGCATTTTTAGCTAGCGGTATCGATTTTCTTCTGATTGTGCACCCTATTGAAATCAACACGGCGATGGTATGGCTAACCGGCAGTTTGTGGGGACGAAACTGGCAACAAGTGCCGTTTATTTGGAGTGCTTTATTGCTGCTACTACCATTGGCGTTTTGGCTGGCTTGGCGGCTAGATGTTATGGGACTGGGAGAAGAAAGCGCCACTACACTTGGCACGAAACCAAGACAGATCCAAATTATTGCGTTGATTGCTGCCGTGCTATTGGCGAGTATCAGTGTGTCTGTGGCAGGCACGATCAGCTTTGTTGGCCTGCTTGCGCCGCATCTTGCGCGTTTGCTGTTTGGCCACAACCACAAGTTGTTGATTCCAGCCGCTGCAACCCTTGGCGCTTTGTTGGTGATTTGCGCCGATGGTTTAGCGAGAGGCTTACAGCCACCAATTGAGCTACCAGCGGGAGTGCTGACATCTGTTATTGGCGCACCATATTTCATTTTTCTTTTGTATCGTTATAGAGGTTGGTAAGCATGTTACGAACGCAGAACTTATCCGTCGCGTACGGCAAACAGACCATCATTCCAGATCTCTCTTTGTCGATTCCTCAAGGTAAAATTACCGCACTAGTTGGTCCAAATGGTTGCGGTAAATCGACACTATTAAAAACCTTGGTACGCATCAATAAACCCGCTTCTGGCCAAGTGTTGTATGACGACAAACCACTAAGCAGCTACGGTGATAAACGCTTGGCGCGTTCGTTGTCTTTGCTGCCGCAGATTCTTGTCAGTCCTGAAGGTATTACCGTCAGAAAACTGGTCGAATATGGCCGCTCGCCTTATCTCTCTCATTGGGGCCGGTTAAGTCAACAAGACAAGACCTTAGTCGAGCAAGCAATGCAAGATACTGGCGTGATTGAGTTTGCTGACAAGCCAGTTGAATCGCTGTCTGGCGGTCAAAGGCAAAGGGCGTGGATTGCGATGGTAATGGCGCAAGATACCGACGTAGTGATGCTTGATGAGCCAACCACTTACTTGGATCTCTCTCACCAAGTTGAGCTGATGAAACTCATGAGGCAGATGAACGACAAAGGCAAAACAGTGGTCGTAGTGCTGCACGATCTAAACCAAGCGTGCCGTTACTGCGATCATTTGGTGGTGTTGGAAAAAGGTCAGTTAGTCACGCAGGGAACACCGCAAGAGGTACTGACAGAAGGTATGTTGGCATCGGTGTTTGATTTACAAGCGAGAGTATTTAACGACCCAATCTCAGGCACGCCGATGTGTGTGGCCGTGTAGGTTTACGTCTTTCGAAAGCTATCTGCAATAAAAACGTCGATCCATAAAAACAAACCCCGCTAGTAACAAAGTCGCTAGCGGGGTTTGTTGTTTTTAAGAGCGTCCTTAATGTGGCGTTTAAGCCAGTTTAAATGTTGCTACTTTCGAGTTGAGATCCTCAGCTTGCGATTTCAGCTCAGCAGATTGATTCATCGATTCTTCGGCACCAACTACCAAGTGATCGGTCACATCTTTAATGGACGTGACGTTTTGCGTGATTTCATTGGTTACGTGCGTTTGCTCTTCGGCGGCGGTCGCGATTTGCGTTGCCATATCGCTGATCAGCGCAACGGCCGCGTTGATTTCATCCAGAGCCAGTGCTGCGCGATCAGCATCTTCCACCGAACCTTGCGCGAGCTGAGAGCTTGTATCCATGATGGCCACTGCGCGTTGTGTGGTTTGCTGCAAGGTCTCGATCGTCGAGCGAATCTCTTCGGTTGAGGTGTGTGTGCGTTGTGATAGCACGCGAACCTCGTCTGCAACAACGGCAAAACCGCGACCTTGTTCACCTGCACGCGCCGCTTCAATCGCCGCATTCAGAGCCAGTAAGTTGGTTTGCTCTGCGATGTCTCGAATCGTTGATAGCACGGTTGAGATGTCTTGCGCGTGCTGGTTGAGCTCACCGATGACAACGCTCGCTTGGTTGACTTCAGAAGACAAATTATTGATGGACGATTTGGAATTGATCACCAACTCATGACCGTTTTGTGTGCTTGCTGAAGAGTCTTGAGCGGCTTTAGCCGTCTGCTCTGCATGTGCTGCAATCTCTTGCGTTGCTGATGCCATTTCAGTCACAGCGGTCGCCACCATAGTGATTTCTTGTTGCTGATGGTTCAGATCGGAAACCGATTGATTCGCGCGAGTCGTGCTCAGCTCCGATTGTTGGCTCAGTTCTTCCGCTTGGTGACGAATGTGACCAATAAGTTGCTGCAAACTTTCAACGAACTGGTTGAAGTTTTCAGCCAGCTCACCAACTTCGTCACGGTTTTCTACTTTGATGCGTTGAGTCAGATCGCCGCTACCGTTGGCGATTTGCGCAAGCGCATTCGAAACATTGTAGAGCGGACGGAACAAGATGTTACATAGCAGGTTAAACAAAGCCACACAGATAACGACGACGATAGTGGTTGCGATGATTTGATCCCAAACTGCATCGTAAAGTGGGGCAACCAACGAGTTTTGATCTAACACTGTGACCGTTGTGAGTTTGGTACCCTCTATGTGGCGCGCGTAAATCACATATTCGGTGCCGTTAATAGAGACGCGACGCTCTGTACCTGAACGTGCGGCAGACGTAATGTCGTTGTTGTTGAGGCCCAGCTTGCTAACCGGTTGATTCAGCAGTTTACCGTTGTTATGAGTGAAAATATTGCCCTGTTCATTGGCAATAAACATATAACCTTCACCCGGTAGGATCACTTGGTTGAGACTGTTCAGGATATCACCGATCTCTACGTCAGCACCCAGAACGACGGTTTGACCATGCAATTGCAGGGCTTTACCGAGCGACACGACGTTAGCCCCCGTGGCAGCTGCGACGGTCGGGTTATCCATAAAGACTTTCGATGGGTTGGCGATTGCATTGGTGTACCAGCCCCACTTACGAGGATCGTTATTACCTGGTGGCAAAACCACCCCATTAGCGTTGTCTTGTGACCCGTCCGGGTAAGCGAGGAAAACGTTATCGAACGCGCCAGAGTCTCGGACTTGTTTCAAATGCGTAACCAGAGAACGTTTCTCTGAATCAGAAGAGAGTGAAGTCAGTGCGCGCTCTTTAGAGAGTAGCCAGTCCTTTACGTATTGATTGTAAGATGCGCTAGTGCTTTCTAGTCGCTGTGCGACTTCGACATCGAGCCTATTTAATGAATCTCGAAAAGACAGCCCCTCTACCAGCACTCCCCCTAGAATGATGGCGGCACTGGCAGAGATTGCCAGTTTGTTTTTTAATGATAGATTTTTGAACATAAAGCGAATAATAGATCTTTGAATAATAGTTGTTGTGTTTTTATTCTCATCAGTGCTCTCTGCGCTGTTGAATATGCAGCAGAAAGTCAGATTCGAATCTGTTCAATAATTATATTTTATTGCTCAAAATAAATACTGACTCCATGTCGCGAATTTGAGTTTTACACCAAATAAGCAAAAGGATTTGGAACGATATTATTTATGTATTTGTAAAGTAAGGATTTGTCGATTTTTGTAAATGAGAATTGATTTCAATAAATGGTGATCTTTATCACATTTGCGTGTCTGATAATCCATTAAAAATGTGAAGGTTATAGCACCGGATATATATTGATTAGCTTAATCATTGTTATGGGCAATCGTTATGCGCAGTATATTGTTAGTCCCCGCGTTATTAGTGTCAGGGTGTGCTCTGATACAACAGTCGACGCCGATTCAACCTGACGCCAACTGGCACGTGGACCAGTTATCGAACGGTATGAAATACCATCTCTATCCAACAGAAGACCAAGAAGTCTCGGTCCGTTTGGTGATGAATATCGGCTCATTCCAAGAAACATCTTCTCAAAAGGGTTACGCTCACTTTGTTGAGCATATGGCGTTTAATGGTAGTGAGCATTTTACCGGTAACGACGTTGTCAAACTTTTTGAGCAATCTGGTGGTAGCTTTGGCGCTGATATCAACGCTTTTACCAGTTATCAGCAAACGTCTTACCAACTTGACCTTGCGAATAATACGAAGCTAGAAGATGCCCTGAAGTGGATGAGAGATATCGGTAACGGACTTGAGTTTGCTCCTGAGCAAGTAGAGAAAGAAAAAGGGGTGATTCTCGGGGAATGGCGACGTGCTAATCCAGATGATAAGTCCTTTTCTATGCATGCTTACCAAGCCTCGATTGAAGGCACTATGTATGGTGAGCATGACCCAATTGGTACTCGCGAAGCGATTCAAAATGCTTCCTCAAGTAAGTTAAAGGCGTTTTACGACAAGTGGTACCAGCCACAAAATGCCGAGTTGATTGTGACTGGTAATATCGACGTAGATTCACTGTCCAAGATTATCAAAAGCAAGTTCTCGAACTGGGAAAGTACCTCGGATACGGTAATAGAGAAGCGCCGTGATATTCGAGTGAACAACGAAAACAGAATCTTGCCAAGTAACACGATGGAATCACCAAGTCTTCATTTAGTGATTGAGCGTGGTCTAAGTGGCAGCGCGACGATTGAGCAACAACATGAAGTGTGGCGTGATGAAGTCGCAACACAACTCATTCAACAGCGTTTGATCCGTGTACTCAGTGATGCCGCTGAACCTTTTCAATACGCTTATGCAGAGCCCTATTACTCTAACTATCAGCGTATGATGTCGGCAGGGATTTCGTTTGCACCAGATCGCCGCGAACAAATGCACCAGACTTTCATTCGTACCTTGGCGTCGTTAAGAGATTATGGTGCGACTCAATCCGAGTTAGATAGCGTTATGTCAAATTGGCAAGGTGAACTTGCAAATATTGATTCAGATTGGAGTCAGCGTAAGCCAAACAGTTACGCAGAAGCACGTGTTTTTCAAATTGGACAAGACAGTGTCAGCCAATCAAAAGAGAATTATGCCCAGAGTTTGGCAGAATTCATCAACAACGAGAATTTAGAGAGCATTAACACACAATTGACGGCTTTGTTATCTCAGCAGCCAAGCTTTTTTATTGGTTTGGGGAAAAGCGAAACGTCAGAACAGTTCAATGGTGTATTTGCCGCTCTAAACAGTGCCTATCTTCAAACTGGCGAAAAACCGTTAGAGATGTATGACAAAGTGGATGGATTCTTAAAGCCTACCCAGGAAGGCAGCATCACGAGCATGCGTCAGGAAGCGGGTGGTTTTCAAGTCTATACGCTATCAAACGGTATCGAAGTGTGGTTCCAAAAAGATACTAAAGCGGGTGGTCGAGCGTATATTTACTATGCGAGCCAAGGTGGTAAAGCCGCTGTTGATCCGACGTTGTATGCCGCTTATGAAATCGCAGCAACAACGGCAATACGCAGTGGGTTAGGGACATTTTCTGGTTCAGAGCTAGATAGCTACTTACGCAAAAACAACATTGCGCTTGGCGCGATGCTTGATGCGACCAGTCACGGAGCTCAAATTACGGCGCCAAATACGCACCTAACTGATGCTTTGAATGGACTATACAACCTAGCGACGGAGATTAAAGTCGACGAGCGCCAGATGGAAGCAGCGAAGCAAGAGTTTAAACAGCAGAGCGGCGCTTTTTTTGAATCACCGATGGGAAAACTGATTCAAAAAGCAAACGGCAATTCTTATTTGCCGGGTAGTCGTCATCGTATAGTGTCCAGTGATGATGTTGAACAAGTGACTTCCGAGCAGATACTAGCGGTGCATGAGCAACTTTTCAAAACCAATGATGGTTTTAAGATGGTTATTGTTGCAAACGTAGAGCCGGAAGAAATTACACCACTTTTGCGTAAGTATGTGGCCTCTATCGAAATGAAACCGAGTCGTTCGATTGATTATCACGTTGCGTTTAACCCGGAAGTGCCGGAGCGAACTGTGATTGCGGATGGGCATGAACCTTCATCGTTGTATGTAATGCGTTTGACTAATACGAGCGATTACCAACGTACGGCAAGAGACACGGTTATCGAAGATATTTTGCAACGTATTAGTAATGCACGTGTTTTGGATATTGTGCGAGAAGAGTCTAGCCTTGATTACAGCCCGAGCATTTACACCATGACACAAGATCGCGAACCCATCTCTGATTGGCTCTTGGAGTCTCAAGTTGAGCCCGAAGACGTGGCACTTTTAGAGAGTAAACTGGGCAAAGTGTTTGATGGTTTAGCGTCAAATATTACCCAAAAAGAAGTGGATACGGCCGCGAAACAACTGGCAGTCGCGATGCAAGGATTGGATGACAACCCAGCACAGAGATCATGGGCATATACTCGTTATTTGGTGCATGATTACGGCGTCGATGTGTTGCTTGACGTTGAGAAAGTGGCTAAGAGTGTGACGTTAGATGAAGTGAAAGCGCATGCAAAATCAGCTTTTGGTCCACAAGCAAAACGCTCGGTAATGGTTTTAAATCCGGCCGAATAATCACGTAGTTTCTGACGAAAATCGTGGCAATAGTAATAAAAAAGACGGCGTGAAAGCCGTCTTTTTTAAGCACTTTAATCAAAGCTTTTATGCTGATTTACGCGAAAGTCGCTTTTCATTGTTGGTGTTATTTTCTTTTGTGATCGCACTGTCTTGAGCCTTACCCTTTAACGTTACCACTTCCTTTTCAGGTAATTCGGCTGCTTCACCAAAGAATTTGCCACCAGGTTCAATGCTGAGGTTATTGCTCCAGATCCTACCGCTTACGCGTCCCTTGGCAAGCACTTGAATGTGTTCTGCGTGACAGTTTCCGTCCATCATGCCATTAATGATCAGCTGTTTAGCGTAGATTTCACCGTTTACTCGCCCGCTTTCTGCGACAACGAGAGTGCCTTCCACGTTAATTTGACCATCGACGATGCCATCAATCTGGACATCGTTTTCTACTTTGAGTTCTCCGCTAAGAGAACAGCCTTTGGCGATGAGAGTTGAAGCTGCTGAGCTACTCGTTGTTCCACTGTTTTGATTAAAGATTCCCATCGTATTCTTCGCTCCTTAGTAAAAATGTCTTCGAAATCATTAAGGCTCCAATCGACAAATGGTTTCGGATTCAGTGCTCGCCCAACAAATCGCACCTCGTAATGCAGGTGAGGGCCAGAAGAGAGCCCACTGTTGCCGGAAATTGCAATCAGCTGCCCTTTTTTGACGAACTGACCACTTTTTACTTTGAACGCTTTCAAGTGCGAATAAGAACTCGAAAAACCGAAAGAATGTTGTAGCCTGAGGAAGTTACCAGAGCCTTTATTACTGCGGCGGGTAACTTCCACTACCCCATCGGCAGGGGCATAAATTTTGGTACCGATATTTACGGCAAAATCGAGCCCACGATGCATTTTGGCAACTTTTGTCACCGGATGGATACGCTTACCGAATCCGGAAGATAGCCGTACGTTGCCGACTGGAGAGCCACTTGGTATTTGGTTTAATAACACCATGCGAACGTTTGAGGTTATCGCCGCTGCATCGAGCCTAGCATCCAAGTTATTTGTCGAGGTATGTTCTCCAACCCCAAGCACTTTCTCTAATTCACCCAAACGTTCCGAAACAAGTTGTACCCGTTCTTCCCGTTCTGAAAGGTCATTTTCTAGCTCTGATTTAAGTGTTTTCAGTGTGCTGAGCTCTTCACCCATGGTGCGTGAATGCTCTGTCAATTCAGCTTGTTTTAACGCTGCATTATCAACGCGAGTGTACAAGTGATGAATTAAGATTACGGTCGCGGCCAGAGCAACAACAAAAAAAACGAAAAACGTTTTTATGTTGCGTTGCATCCTTTTACTGAAGTACCAATGTCTTGAGCCATTGATAGTTGATATAGAGATCGTCAACTGGTCTTTCATCGTCTTCTATTGCTCGTATTTGGTATACGTCTCGTCACTGAGTTAGTAGGAATGTAAGGAAAACGAGTAGGGACTGCCAGAGGCAAATTGGAAAGAAGTGTCAGGTCGTGAGGCGTTTTCAGATATTAGATAAAAGACTCAATAAAGATTTAATATTCTGCTGATTTTGGTCGTAATTACTCCAAATCGCTTCATTTAACTGAATATTATGATTTTTAAGGCGGTTATCCGAGAAATTGGATTGTGAATATTGCCAATAGCATCCGCACGCAATTCAACTTACTTCACGGTTTGCCTTATAAATGTTGGATAATTTATCAAACCGACATTCATTACATCGATAACTTGTTTATGATAGCGGTTGATATAAAGCACTATTCATTGGCTTTAAACCTAAGCGTTACATTTCGTTTAGGAACACATAACTATGACAACGGAGTTGGTCGTGAAAAAACTACTATTGGCTACAGCAGTGGTCGCAGCAGCAGGGGGCGCTGGCTACCTGTACCAAAACAATACTACCGCGAGTGATGCAGGCTCACTGTTAACGCAAGTTCCTGCAGATTCACTTATGGTGACGTATCAGACTGAACCTTTTAACCATTATAAATACATGAACGCATTCGGTACGGCGAATCAAGGCTCGATTGCAGAACTTTTTGCCGATGAACCACTGTCTCCACAACAGCAGTTTGCAGTTAACTTATTCGATGGATACCTAGAGAGTGCTGCGTCGCCAGAAACATTAAAAGCTTATTTGGGCACCGGGGAAAACATTAATCCTGTGTTGTACACAATTGGTATGGTACCGGTGTACAAAGTGGATATTGAAGACCCTGCCGCGTTATGGAAAACACTGGATCATGAAGAGCAGATGAGCGGCGCTAAGCATGAGTTGGTTAAGCTTGGTGAAGTCGAGTATCGTCGTTACGAGATGACTGATTCAATTGACCCGCAGGACGGTATTGGCTTGGTTGTAGCCGTGGTTGATAACGTGCTTACGTTAACGGTTGATGTTCCGCAACTGGGCGTTCAAAACCCGATTAAAATGGCATTAGGGCTTGAAGCACCAAGTCAAAATATTGCTGACAGTGGACGCCTTGAGGCGTTGCAAGCCAAATACGGTGAAAACAACAACTCTTTTGGTTACTTTGATCATCGCGAAGTGATTAAAGGTTTGACGACGAAAGATGGCAATATGTTTGCTCGTCAAATCAGCACGTTGGATGCAATAGATCCTGAACCAACTATTGAGGAAATGCGTTCACCAGCCTGCCATACTGAGCTTACTCAAGTTGCAGAAAACTGGCCTCAGTCCGTCGCGTTTGCAGAATACAAGATGAAAGGCGATCAGGCGTTCATTAAAGGTTCTTTTGTTGTTGAGTCCAACAATAAAGTGATTCTAGATGCGCTCAAGTCGATTCGTGGTGTATTGGCAGAGTCTAAAAGTGATAAGAGTTTCTTTAGTATGGCGCTTGGTTTAGACATTAATACGCTAGCGCCATCGATTGGTCAGATTTGGGCTGACTTGACCCAGCCTCAATATCAATGCTCTTTATTGACACAAATGCAGCAAGAGATGGGCGGCCAGAATCCAGCAGCCGCTGTAAGCATGGGGTCAGGCATGGTTAACGGCCTCAAAGGCTTAAGCCTGCAAATGTTTGATATCAAAGTAGATACTAATGCTCAGCATGGTGAAGTATTTAGCCAGCTAGATGGTATGTTGTCTCTTTCTGCCAATGATCCAATGATGCTTATTCAAACTGCGCAAATGTTCGTTCCTGAACTTGCTCAATTGCAAATTCAACCGGATAACCAACCTGTTAATGTCAGTGACCTATTAGAAATGCATACTGGCATGAAGGTGGACGTGTTTGCTCGTCTAAACGAAAACCATTTCACCCTTTACAGTGGTGATAGTGCTGCGGAAGCAAGCAAAGAAGTGATGGCGCAATCACTTTCTCCAAATGGCTTGTTCAGCTTTGGTTTTGATTCAGAGCGTATTTTGGAAGTGTTAGAGAGTGCGTCGTCAATCACTGGGGAGCCGGTTCCGGATGATGTTGTCAAAAGCTTACAAGGCGAGCTTGTTGGTGGTATGACGATGGACGTGACAGACCAAGGTATTGGTTTTGAGTTTGATTACCGTGGTGCAACTAAACCTGTAACGGTTGCACAACAGTAACACATTGAGTAGAAAAAGGCGGCATATGCCGCCTTTTGTTATTATGTACCGCATTAAAAAGCGAGTGGGAAGAGCGACGCTTACTCATCTATTTGAGGATGAGAGTATTGCTGATATTCAGGTAACTCTTTTCTTAAGTTACCAAATGTCGCCCATGCACTTTCTTTTGAAAGTTTGTTGATCAGCCAGTTTGGCAATAGACCTCCGGGATCAGCAAACGCCTTGTATTCCACGAGTGTTGTATCGTTTGTGAGTTTTTGTAACTCCCAAGTCGCATCAACCGAGCGAATTCGAACATAACCATTTTGTTCAGCAAGATATGAGTCAGGTGCGCTTTTGATTTCTACGGTGAATCCCAGCTCATCGACCCAGTACTTTGAGTAGGTGACCATATCCCGATTTTTGGCAGGCCATGGTGCTTTAAACTGGGTGTAAACGATGTTCTCGGTGGCCGATATCTGATTTAAAACCCGGCTATGACTGGCATTGTCAATCCAGTTCGGGATGTTGTCACTGTCTTCCAGTAGCGTTAAAAATGCACCATAGCTGGTGGGTGTGAACATCCGGGCACGGATCTCAACTAAACCGTCACTATGTTCTCGGGAGTAAATTGTGATTCCATTCTTGTCACTCTCGAACTGCCAGTTCTCGTTGGCGCTCGCATCAGTACCAGCGGATATCAATGTGGCGAGTGTTACGGCGCCCATTCTTAAATGCAACATCATGTTAGTATCCGCCAACTTTTCCTAAATTTAAATTTATACGATTTGTTGTAGCTATAAGGACAATAGTATGTTTGTTGTTATTGTTCTGAAGGTTGCTCTGCACTAAAGCCACGTTGAATGTTGGTGAAGGTAAGCGATGCAAATATTACGATAACGATCGCTAGATGCCATGCTTGACTCAATCCAAGCTGCACCAGAGTTAAGCTGACCAATGAGGAGACGACCATTTGTCCACCACCAGACATTGCCGCTGCGGCACCTGCTTGCTTTTTATAAGGTTGCATTACCATCGCTTGTGCACAAGGTAGGGCAATACCATTACCCAAGATCATTAATAGCTGTCCTAGCATCAGAAATAGAGGCTCAACAGGGCAGAAAAATAACCATATTGCGGCAGCGAGGTGAAGAAATGGGGTGCAAAGCAGCATTTTTTTATTGCCAATAATTGGCCTTACTCGGTTACAAATCGTGGTACCACATAACATACCCAAAGCGGGAATGAGCGCCCATATCGCGTATTGAGCGGAGGTCATGCCAATTTGATCTTGCATGATAAATGGCATCACAGAGACTGTCGTAATCATTAAGCTGAAGTTTAACCAACTGATACTGGCGAAACTCATAAAGTAACGAGACGTAAGTAAGCTCTTGTATTGGAGTAACATTTTTCGGGGTGACGGAATGACAGAACGTTTTGTGATGGTTTCTGTGAACTTAAAGGCGATGATTACCCAGGCCAGCGAGACATAGCCCAATAGAGAAATAAACACCATACTCCAACCGAAGTGGAAGTTGATAAAGCCGCCAATCACAGGTGCAATAAGTGGCGTGATTGAAGCCGCCATGGCGATGTAAGACATTGCCACTGGGAGTTCATCCCCGCTAAATCTATCTCGAGTCGACGCCCTCGCGAGTACCGCGCAGCATCCTGTACCTAACCCTTGTAAAAAGCGCCCCATCACCATCCCTGTAAATGTGTCACTGAAGAAAATAATCATCAGCAGACCAGACATCGCGATGAGTAAACCGGTAAGTAATACTCTTTTTCGTCCTAAAGCATCTGACACTGGCCCGTAGATAAATTGAGAGGGGCCAAAGCCGAGCAAATAAATACTCACAAGTAGTTGAGCTTGGTCGAGGGAGATGGAAAAGTCTTTTGCTATCCATGGCAAAGAGGGCATGACTAGCCCCATGCTCAACTGGCCAACGCTAATAATAAGACAGGCGAGTAGTATAGTATGAGAGTTGATTGGGCGACTCATGACTGGTCTCCATTCAAACAACCTTTTTGGCGTCGTGATCTTAAGCCGCCTTCGTCATCCACTTCATTTAGCTTTGCTTTGACCCGCTTCACAGTCGATAGACTGACTTCGCATTGCTCTGCTACGTTTTGCAATGTGTAGCCTTCTAGCAGCAACGTTGCGATCTGTTGGTGTTTGGTTTTGTTTGCGGGGCGGCCGCGAAACTTCTGTTTCCATAATTCTGGCTGCTCTTTAATGGCCTGTCGCCCTTGCTCTGCGGCAAACAGGCGATGTTCAGTCTGCACTTTCCCATATCCAGATAACACTGTGAGTAGTGTTTGAGTTTGAACAGAACCTGGCTCAAAAGTTAGTGATTCACATACGGTTTTCAATGTTACCCCTTTATCGAGTAGCATTTTTATTGTGTTCAATGCTTGACTAAAGTCGCGACCAAATGCGGTCAGCCACCAGAGCACAATCGTATCCCCAGTTCTGACGGAATCGAGCAGTTGTAAGAATGCCTCTCTCTCGGTTGGAGGCATGCAACCACGAACCTTATCCTCAAAATGCTGAGCTTCGGGAGCAAAAGCTTTTAGAGTATTAAGGTGCTCTTGGTAAGCTCGATTTTTTGGCGAATAACGAGTGTAAAGATACGTGGTCATAAGGATTATGAGCCTTTTTTTGTTTGGTTCATATAGTGTAATAGCTCATAAATATACATGGGTTCATTAATGCTTACAACACTAAATGAGCCATTTGGGAGTCAGAGGCAAATAAAAAAGCCAACCGAATGGCTGGCTATAGCTATTTAAGCTTTTGTTGTCTGGCGCTCGATTAACTTCACTGGCACCATCATTTTTACTAGGCTGCCGTTTTTCGTATTAATTTGATCAACAATGATCTTCACGCACTCGCGAGCGAGGCGACGGAAATCCTGGCGGAACGTGGTTAATTGATAGCTTAACCATTCTGTCTGAGGAATATTATCAAAACCAATGACTTGTAAGTCCTGAGGAATCCTCAACCCGCATTCTATACGGGCGATATCCATGACCGCCATCGCAAGGTTATCGGTTGCACAGAACACTGCTTCAGGCCGATTTTTGTCTGCCAGTATGGCACGGACTTTATCAAGTGAGCTCGCGTAGTCATAGCTGGCTTCAATGATGCGTGGCGTCTTGCCGGTTAGGTCTTCAAATTCAGAGCAGAAGCCGCTTTGGCGTTCGTCATTCGTAAAGGTTGGCACTTCTCCCGTCAAATAAACCGCGTTCTTCACGCCACTTTTGTGCAGAAGTTGCGCGGCTTGTTGGCCTGCTTCGTAGTTGTCACTGATAACGTAGCTACTCCTAGTACCTTCAACAACTCGTGCGTATTGAACAATTGGGATATTAAACTCTTCACATTCTTCATAAAGGGACTTATTGAAGGTTGCGGAAGCAGCAATGACACCATCGACGCGATACTGGAAGATATTTGGGATTGAGTGGCCCTCTTCTTCATCCACTTGCCATGGAATCAATACGGCAGAATAACCTTTTTTCTGTAACTCACTGGAAATTAACTGCAGTGTTTTCATATGGATAGGGTAATCCGCATCAGGAAACACCAAACCTATCAATTTCGATTCGTTTGTGGTCAGGCTACGTGCAAAGGCGTTAGGGCGGTAGTTAAGGGCTTTAGCCGCTTCAAAGACTTTTTGCTTGGTCTTTTCGGATACTGAGCTACCCGGAACAAACACGCGCGATACAGTAGATTGAGAGACGCCTGCCATCTTTGCCACATCTTTTGATGTGACTACGTGTTTAATTGATTTCATGAATAAAACTTAGTTGCCAGTAATTGAGGTCATAAGACTAGCATAAATAGGTACGTATTCATAAATGTTCTGACGGGGTATCCTAAGTAGAATAATGGCTTTGGAGTGTTAAAAAGCAAAATGTGGGTTAACCCATTCGATTTGCTTTGAGCTAGCACTAGATCTAGAGCGTAGATACTGTCCGTTTGTTGGACGTACAGTATCTACGTAAAGAACATTAATTTGCTTGTTTGACTGCAACTTTACGTTTCGGGGAGAGGAGTGAATACCCCATGTATCCGATGCAAGCGGTAGCGACAAGAATAGAGCAGCCACGCATAAAGTTAATCAGCATAGGAGCGTTGTCGGTAAACGCGTTGATCCCCCAAAGCATCACGATCGAGAATACAAACATCACTAGTAAGCCATAACATGGAGCATCGATTTTGCCGGGAACGACATACCAACCATCTTCCTTGATTGGTTTATTTAGACGAGCATATTCCGCTTGCTGGCCTTTCACTGTGTAAAGATGCATTTCATCTTGTTTACCCGTCAGGAGAAGGCTAGCAATGTAAGCGACAACGGCATTCACAAGGACGCCAATCACGCAATACCAAGGCCACGCAATATCGGTCGCAACGGCTACATACCAGATCACCAAGAAGCTAGCAGCAACGCCAATTAACAAGCCTTTTTCCGTAATGTGTTTTGAGTAGAAACCAAGGACGAACATACAGAAGCTCGCACCGACAAAGTAAGAGCCTGCCTTACTCAGCACTTCCAGTACCGAGCCTGTGCTGGTGGCAAACATGATCGCTGGAATGATGACCAAAATCGCCCACGCCACCGTGAATAAACGCGATACCTTTAAGTAATGCTCTTCCGACTCGTTTTGCTTGTAGAAGCGTTTGTAAAAGTCAGCCACAGAAACGGTCGCCATTGAGTTAAATGCGGAATCGAGACTCGACATACTTGCCGCCAGAATCGCAGCGGCAATGATGCCCATCAAGCCTGGCATTCCATATTCACTCGCATAATGAAGAATGATGGTGTTGCCGTTTTCAAACTCTTTACCGTCGTAATAAGCGTTGAACAGGACGCCAAGCAAGATAAAGACAAAGTAAATAAAGAAGGCCACGTAGCCCATCATCAACATTGCCTTTTTCGCATCGCCCATGTTTTTCGCGGCCATACAACGTTGTACCATCATCTGGTTACCGCCATACACGGTGGTGTGGAACATCGTCATTGCGATAACGCCGGCCCATACAGTCGTTACTTGGCTTAGGTCAAAACTTGTTTGTAGGGCATCGGTCATTCCTTTCGCTTTGAGTTCTGCCATGACCTCCGTCATTGGAGCAGGCATGCCATTCCAAACGGCTTCAATGATGATGAATGCGCCAATAAATAAGATTACTGCTTGAATCACATCGGTCCAAATGACAGCCGCGATACCGCCCATTACGGTGTAGATAAGGGCAATTGCAGTGACGATCATGATGCAGTACATCACGTCGATACCAGTAATGAACTCTAAAATCATTGCTGTCGCGTAGAGTACGGCTGCCGAGCTCAATGCTTGTTTGATAAGGAAGATAAACGACAAAGTCAGTCGTGAAGCCTTACCGAAGCGTCGTTCTTGATACTCGTAGATGGAGGTTAAACCGTTGTTGTAGAAAAACGGCATAAACACAGCCACGATGAAGAAGATCACCAGCGGATAATTGAGGTGAATCGCGATAACCGACAGGCCTTCTTTGTAAGACCAAGCTGGCCCGCCAAGGAAAGACATGGCACTCACGTAAGTACAAACGACAGAAATACCGATCGCCCACCAAGGGATGCTCTTATCACCCAAAGCGAATTGGCTAGCTGAAGTGACTCGCTTACCAATCACCGCACCCAGTACTAGCGTTAGGGCGATGTATCCCCCAAGGATGCTCCAGTTAAGTGCGCCAAACTCATGCATAATTAGGTCCTTCTAACTGTTCTTTCATTTGTGCAAACACGTCATAGCCAAGTTGCAGCAGGATATGAACGATGTCGATCGCCACCCAGTTTTCCTTCAGTAAATCGCCTTCGCGTCGCCAAATGTCCATAACGCGAAGTTCGATGTGTTTTCCGGTTGGGGCAAGACCGAGCCAGCCACTGTGACCAGTGTGAGTACCATGCATATGTGGCCAACCACCTGTGGATACGTAGTCATTTTTGGCCAAAAAATTGACCTCAATATCGACACTTCGATCTGGGAACGCAAACACAAATGGCGCTTGATGGTGGTTACGGAAACCTTTGATACCGCGCGTAGTACCAATACCAGCAGGGCCGTACCACATGAAGTCATTGTGCCAGTAGTTTTCTAAATCCATCGAGAAAAGATCTTTGCCATCAAAACGACCCAAGCAAGACAGCATATCTTCAACCAGCTGG
The DNA here is from genome assembly GCF_033340155.1 of Vibrio sp. 1562. NCBI lineage: Bacteria > Pseudomonadati > Pseudomonadota > Gammaproteobacteria > Vibrionales > Vibrionaceae > Vibrio > Vibrio sp. 1562. The sequence goes on along the minus strand of NZ_JAWOVY010000002.1, from coordinate 162,515 downwards.
GCGCTCTTTTCACTTTCTTCCAAAGACACAACAGATTGTTGAATACCGTTAGAAGTTGCAGGAGAAGGAACCAAGCCATCGTGACCTAAGCTTTTACGAAGAGGGTTGCAGCCTGCTTGATTCATCGCGTCGATGAAGTCTGGGATCATGTAAGATTCGGTGATTTGGTCGTTCTCCACACACACCATTTCGGTGTAACGCAAGTAGAGTGTTTTCCCTGTTGCTGGGATGCCAAACAGTGGTTGTTCAAATGTACCGATAAAGTAGCCGGTAGAGTTGTACCAAGTGCGGCCTTCGTATTCGCCGTGCATAACAATTATTGGTCGGCGCTCGGCGTCAGGCAAAGCATTAACAAGTGGTGAGAGGAAAGATTCGTGGGTTGCATCTGGGCCATTAAGATCGTTCACAGGGTGCGCCACGCACCATTTTACGTCAGGGTTCAAAGTTTGCAGAGCGGCCTGTTTTTGCTCGATGTCTGCGGCTTTGAAGTAGTTCTGGTAGAACTGTTCGATGATGTTGAGTGACATGTTGCTTCCTTACTGTCTGTGATTTTAATAAATAGTGTTTAGTCAGCCGTTAGCCTTGTTGTAGCAGGATTTGCTTCCAGATTGCGGTCTCGTCAAACAAAGTGAATTCGCGACGAAGACCCCAAGGGCCAAACTCAGCGTGGCTGATCCCCATGATGTAAACCTCTTTTCCTGAAGGCTTACCAAACATCCCGTATCCCTCATGCTTACCGTGCAAAGACCATCGAATTGCAGCGCGTGGTGACATCATGTCGTCATCCCGGCCAATACGATGGTGAACGGTAAATTGAGCATTTGGGAAAGACGCACGAAGTGCCATCCAAAAATGATCGACTTCCGAGTATGATAGGGCATTTTGACCGCCAGTGTATTCGCCGATGCAAGCGCGGTCGTACTCTTTCGGTACTATAGAGAACTCGGCATTCATAAGGCTTCTGAGAATTGCTTCATAGCGCTGACCATATTCGTTGTCGTTGCCTACGCCCAAATAAGGTCCAGGAATGTCGACTTCAGGTGTGAACGGAAATGGGCTTGATTCCACGCCACCTTCAAATTCGATTTGTTGGCGTGCAAACTCTTCTGACGTCATACCCAGTTGTTTCGCGATATCGGCTTGATCGCGAACCAACCATTCGTCATTGATTTGGTTATTGATAGCGTGGCAATCTGCGATAATACGGAAACGAAGTTTGCGGTTCGAGGCTTGCCCGTAGAAGCCGTTGCCACTGTGTGTTGCAGTAGAGATGATTCGATGAGAAGAAAGCATGCCTTGTTCCGGGGTGCCTGACCAAATGACGTCTTCGCCATATAGCGTGCGATCGGGAAACTCGGCCAGTGTCGCCATTGTTGCACTGATCACCCCTTCGTTTCCTTGAACGATAGAGAGTGGAGTACGCACAACAATGTCGGGAGAGTAGTAGTGTTCTAAGGTGTTTAAACCTCGGTCTTCCCAAATCTCTTTTGTGATACCAAGAATGTAGTCGGGAAAATCACGCCACTTTTCATCGAAGCCAACCATGGCCATAAATCACCTCCGTAATTGAATAATTATGTTTTGATTACGTATTCAAAATATATCATGTTGCCATTTTGTCAACGGATTGTTTTTCAATTGTTTAAATAGCGTGCTGATGATCAGATTTTTAACAATTGAGCGGAAAATAAACTAAAAAAGTACAGGAGAGATGGAAGCTATCTCTTATCTAGACGTGTTAATAAGAAAGGAAGTCAAAGTTTTTTGTATGAATTTCCTAATATCTTATTGTTTTTAATCGCTTAATTTATTTTTATCTGTTTGAATGGAAACAAATGATTAAGCCAAAACTGATAATCATGCAGATCAAGGCACCCAAATAGACTTTATCGCTAACATTCAGCTATTTTGGTGTCAATTATCCTTATATCTTTCAAATTTTCCTTTTGCATACGAATGCTTAAAGGCTTTTTATTAAATCGGAAGTAAATAACGAATAAGCCACTAGAAAGGTGTTTATCTAGTGGCTATAACAGTCATAAGCGCTCTATGAGTGCAACGATCAGGATAAAAGCGCAGGTAATGATAGCGAGATGGCAGGGATGAAGGTAATCAACATCAAGGCCACTATCATTGCACCAATCCAGCCCATGATGGCTTTAGAGAGCGACTCTATCGGTACTTTGCCTACCTGACTTGCCATAAACAGGTTGGCACCCAGAGGAGGCGTAACAAAGCCAATGGCCAAGTTCACGATCATCACGATCCCAAAATGAACGGGGTCCATGCCGAGTGCTGACGTAATGGGTAACAGAATTGGCGTGAGAATAACAATGGCTGCCAGCGTTTCCATAAAGGTACCGACAAGCAACAACAGGACATTGATGCAAAGCAGTATCAGAAGTTTGTTTTCAGTAATCGATAGAATGAACTGAGCAATCTCGGTCGGTAGACGTTCTAGGGTCAATATGCGGCCAAACGTCACGGACGCACCCACAATGACGAGCACAGCGCCAACTAACAGTGACGACTCTAGAATGATTTTCACCACTTGCGTTGGTTTGAGTTCTTTATAAACAAACATGCCAAAGAATAAGCCATAGAGAACTCCGATGGCGGCTGATTCGGTAGGCGTGAAAATGCCGGAATAGATGCCACCGAGAATGATAACGGGTAGTAGCATTGCCCAACTGGCTTCTTTTAGCGCATCAAGACGCTCTGCCCAAGTCGCTTTGTGCTCGTTACCTGTGTAGCCCCGCATTTTGGAGACAATCAGACAGTAGCCGATCAATACCATACCAACGACCAAGCCAGGAATGATGCCCGCCATGAACATCTTGGTGACCGAGACCTCAGCAGTGATCGCGTAGACGATCATCACCACAGAAGGCGGAATAATGACACCAATCCCGCCGGAAGAGGCTATCAAGGCACCTGCAAAGCTGCGGTCGTAGCCTTTCTTCACCATCGAGGGAATCATCGTCAGGCCGATAGCGGCAACAGTGGCAGACCCTGTACCAGAGATGGAAGCGAAGAACATACACGCCACAATGGCCACGATGCCAAGCCCGCCAGTAAAGTGGCCAAAGAAGACCTCCGCCACATGCAATAATCGTTTTGAGATCCCTCCTTGGCTCATAAGGTTACCTGCCAAGGTAAAAAGAACGACGGCGAGGAGAGGGAAAGAGTCGAGCCCTGTTACCATCCCTTGGACTAAAAACTCGATGTTAAGAAATGGCAGACTGAGTATCGCGACCATACTGGCTGCCGCCAGAGCAATACCGACCGGAACGCCAATGAGCAGAAGCAGACCAAAGCTGCCAAACAAAAGTGCAGACGTCATGCGTTAAACTCCAATAGTCGGTTAGAAGTACGATACTTTGCTTTGATATGGCGATAGCGTTGGCGAGAAAAGCGAACTCGTTCATTGCTGGTGGAGCACGCGTTCACACGTTGATAAATGCTTGTCACTAGGCGCGCGCAGCTTAATAGTGCGCAAACTAAAACAGAGGTATACAAACACGCAATAGGAATTTCCATTGCGGGTGCAATCTGACCGAGTTGCAGGCTGCGGTTTATAACCTTAAATCCAAACCAGGCGACAGTGGCACTAAAGGCAAGGTAGATAAGATCAGAGACAATCAAACTGAATTGCGTCCAATTGCCCGGAAGTTTATCTATGAACACACGAATGCGGATGTGTCGATCATCTCGGATACAATAGCTGATGCTCAGGTACATCGCCCATACGAATAAATAACGTGCCAGCTCTTCAGCCCACGCGATCGTTGCGTCAAATAGGCGTAGTGCGATTTGCAAGCACAGTAAAGTTGTCATCGTCGAGATCGCGATAACGATAAGGGTAGGTTCTAGGTATTTGTCTAGTAAGCGAAACCACTTCATGTTCACCTCCAAAACGAGAAAGCACGACCTGTTGCCAGATCGTGCAAAAGAGTGGGAGTTATAGGCGTTCTATCTCGGCCATCACGTTGTCAAACAAGTCTTTACCCGTTTTACTGCGCAAGTCCTGGTACACGGCCGCATTCATTTTCTCTTTCATGATGCTGCGTACCTCGTCTGGGACGATGTTAACCGTCATGCCTTTTGCTTCGAGCTCTTTGATTACTTCTTGGTTTTGCTGCGCGGCGAGCTCACGCTGTTTTGCGATGGTTTCTTTGCTTACTTCACTGATCAGCGCTTGTTGTGCGGCCGGCAGTGAATCCCAAAACGATTTGTTCATGAACAACACGTAGTTGGTGTATATATGGTTAGTTAAAGAGAGGTACTTTTGTGCCTCGTAAAAACGTTCGGCATAAATAGAGTAGATAGCACTTTCTTGAGCGTTAATCAGGCCTTGTTGTAACGAGGTGAAAATTTCTCCCCAAGACAGAGGTGTTGGCGCAGTACCAATAGATTTCCACGCGCTTATTTGAGTGGGGTTAGATGCCGAGCGAATCTTTAGCCCTTTCAGGTCCTCAATACTATCAATTGGCTGTTTGTTGTTGGTCACGCTACGAAAGCCGACCTCCATAAAGCCAAGTCCATGAAAGCCTTTTGATTCCATAGCATTCAACAATGGTTGTCCGATCTTCTCACTGTCGAGCGCTTTGTGTGCTTGCTCTTCGCTATCAAAAAGGTAGAACACGTCGAGCACGTTAAACTCTGGGACGTAGGGAGAGAGTAAAACTGACGCACCAAACGTCATTTGTAAGTTGCCTTGCTGTACGAGTTCAGTCGTCTCACGCACATCGCCTAGTTGTCTTGCCGGATAGATTTCAACTTCTATCTCACCGTTTGAGCGAGCTTCCACTTCTTGTTCGAAATAGAGCATTGCTTTGTGTACGGGAGAGGTTTCTTGACTGTCATGAGCAAGACGAATAACACTGGTTGCAAACGTATTCATACTGCTAAATGCAAGCCCCAGTGCGGTAAGTGAAGTAAGGATTACTTTCTTCATCGTTCTTCCTTGTTTCTGGTATGACCTGCCATTGGCATTCGTCGGCAAGTCACACAACTTTTTATGTTTTTATAAATTAGTTGAGCAATTCATATCCATTTTGCATACGAATCCAAAATAAAACATTAAAGTAACAAGTCAATAACAAGATTGATGAATTGATGAGGAATTAAATAACGATTGGTGAAAATTTAATCGTGATCACAGAAAATGCCTTACTCGAAAGCAAGGCATTTTGTTTATGAAGAATGAATAAAAATGGATTTATTAAATGGTGCTACTACGTTCGATCAAGGTGCCTTGCTCGAAAAGGTATTCGCCAGTTGCATCCAGGTTGCCGTTGATTCGATTCATCAAATCTTCAACCGCTCGTTTAACAATTTTGTCGACTGGTTGAGCAATGGTGGTCAAATCATAGCTCGGCCATGCAGACATCGGAATGTTATCTACACCCATCACAGAGAAGTCTTGGGGGATCTTTGCTCCGGCTTGTCGCAAGCCATCCATCACACCCATGGCGAGGATGTCGTTTGCACAAAAAATTGCATCGGGTTTGCTAGTGTGCGACAAGATCGCTTTCGCTGCTTCTAAGCCTGCTTCAAAGCTGTACTTGGCTTGGATAAACGTTGGTGATGGAGCGCCGAGTTCTTGCAACTTTGAAGAGAAACCCAGCCAACGCTCTTCACTGGTCATGGAGCCAGCATCGCCACTGATATAAGCACACTGTTTTGCGCCTTTCTGCGTTAAATACTCCGCAGCTTGTTGGCCCGCCAAGCGGTTATCAATACCAGAGCTGTTGGCATTAATGCCTTCGGCGTAGCGGTTGATCAAGCTTAAGTGAACGCCAAACTTTTCGCATTGGGCAAACGCGCGTGAGGTTAAACGGCTGGTTGCGATAACGAGTCCGTCCACTTGGTATTCAATGGCGCGTGAAATGGCGAGATCGAGGTCGTCCTTGTCGATAGGGCAAAGCACAACTTGTCCGCCTCGCTTTTGAATTTCGACAGCCAAAGCACGAGATTGCATGTCGTACATTGGGTTTGATTCGCTATCTAACGCAATCGCCACTAAGCCTGAACGATTCGAAATCAGACCTCGGGCGATGGCATTCGGTGTGTATCCGAGCTTAGCTGCGGCATCCATCACCATTTTGCGTTTCTTCTCGCTAATACTCGCAGTCGGGCTGAATGCTCTAGATACCGTCGATTGAGAGACGCCGAGCATCTTCGCGACGTCGATCGAAGTTACTTTCGCTTTAATGGTGATACTCCTTATTTAAGGCCATTGAACCTGCTCATACGTGCTGAGTGTATGGGCTAGGGGATTTCTGTGTCTAGAGCATTACATTGATAAGGCGTAAATATCAGAGAAAACTCAAGAATTCATCACATTTCTCTCTTGTTTGAAGCCATCAATGATCATTTTGTGTTCAGACCCAACACAAAAGAAGCTAACGCCGAGTTCACGCCATTCCCGAGCTTGTTGAGCCGTCGCGACAAACATGCCAACAGGTTTATTGGCGGCTCTGGCCGCTTCGATTACTCGCATACTTGCTTGTGCGACTTTCTCATCATGAACGCTATCAGCACCATAAGCGACAGTGAGATCAACTTGGCCAATGAAGAGCGCATCAATACCTTCAACATTGGCAATCGCTTCAACATTTTCGACCCCTTGAGGGTCTTCAATTTGTGCAATGACAATCGTATTCGCACGGCTGTCTTTTAAGTGTTCAACCATGGGTTTAGTGGCGTATTGCGCTGTTCGACTGGAACCAGCATACCCTCGGCCACCTTCGCCGTAATGGCAGATTTTCGCCAGTTGCGTCGCTTGCTCAGCAGTACAAACATGGGGAATTTGTACACCCGCCGCGCCACAGTCAAGCGCGTTCAAAATGGTTGAAGGGGCGCTGTCTTGTACTCGTACCACGCACGCGAGGTCATTCGCTCTGGCCGCCATGATGCACAGATCAAGCGAGGAACGATCGAAAGGTGCGTGCTCTGCATCCAGTACCACAAAAGGCAACTCTGCCAGTGCCAATACCTCGATAATGTGAGGATGAGGGGTTTTAACAAATGTACCTAATAGCGTTTCTTTAGTCAGACGTTGCTTAAAATTGCTCATGATTATCTCCTTTGCAAAGGTATGCAAAAACTAACACGGAGAAATGTAAATGATGAGTAAAAATGATGTGATCTAAAACTCATTTTTGATTGAAAATTAAACTCAATCAAGGTCCTTATTACTTTCTTTTATTTATTTTAATTAATTAATACAAAGGCTTAAAGATAGTTTTTGTGTTTTGTTGACTTAACTTGTCAAATGTTAATTAAGTGTTTAATCTGATTTTGCATTCGTATCCAAAAGTATAAAAGTAACCGTTCGTCAGCCTCAATGTTCAAGGAGAAACCCAATGGCACGCATTTTAAAAAACGGAATCACTGAAGAAGCATCAGCATCAAACGACGCAAAAGTGCGTCAGATTGTTGAAAACATTCTTGCTGATATTGAATCGAAAGGTGATAGCGCTGTACGTGAGTTGTCTGAAAAGTTTGATAACTGGTCGCCGGAGCAATTCCGCCTGTCAGAAGAGCAAATCCAAGCCTGTGTGGATGCGCTTGATGAATCGACTCGTCATGATATCGAGTTCGCTCAGCAACAAGTTCGAAACTTTGCTCAAATTCAACGTGACTCAATGAAAGACGTCGAAGTAGAAACCATGCCTGGTGTGGTACTGGGGCATAAAAATATTCCAGTAAACAGCGTGGGTTGTTACATCCCTGGTGGAAAATACCCATTGGTTGCATCCGCTCACATGAGTGTACTGACGGCGAAAGTCGCGGGCGTAAAACGTGTTATTGCTTGTGCACCTCCGTTTAATGGCCAACCGAATGTGGCGATTGTCGCTGCGATGGCAATGGCGGGTGCGGATGAAATCTACTGCTTCGGTGGTGTTCAAGCGGTAGGAGCTATGGCATTGGGCACGGAGACTATTGCGCCAGTCGATATGATTGTAGGGCCGGGTAACGCATTTGTAGCAGAGGCAAAACGTCAGTTGTTTGGTCGCGTTGGTATCGATTTGTTTGCAGGCCCAACGGAAACCCTAGTCATTGCCGATGAGAAAGGTTGTGACCCAGAATTAGCAGCGGCAGATTTGCTTGGTCAGGCTGAGCATGGTTACAACTCTCCCGCTGTATTGTTGACCAATAGCGAAACATTTGCGCAAGAAACCATCAAAGAAATTGAACGTCAGTTAACCATTCTTCCAACGGCTGAAGTCGCGGGTAAAGCGTGGGCAGATTACGGACAAGTGATTGTGTGTGATAGCTACGAAGAAATGGTGGAAGTGGCAGACGATATCGCTTCTGAGCACGTTCAAGTGATGACGGAAGATCCTAAATACTTCCTAGATAACATGACCAACTACGGTGCCTTGTTCCTAGGTCGTGAAACCAACGTTTCTTACGGCGATAAATGTATTGGTACCAACCATACACTGCCAACGAAGAAAGCGGCGCGATACACCGGTGGTCTTTGGGTAGGTAAATTTATCAAGACCTGTACTTACCAGCGTGTAACGGAAGCTGCGTCGCTCAAAGTTGGTGAGTACTGCTCTCGCTTGTGTGCACTCGAAGGTTTTGCTGGCCACAAAGAGCAAGCGGATATTCGTGTGCGCCGTTACAAAGGCAAAGTGGAAGAGGCGTAATATGTCGAAACTTGCCTTAGTCACAGGCGGCAGTGGCGGACTGGGTGCCGCCATTTGTCGCAAGCTAGCTGAGTCGGGATATCGCGTAATTCTGACTTACAACAGTAATCAGAAAGCGGCCGAGGATGTGCTTTCCTCGCTGCCACGTAACGAGCATCTAGCATTCAAATTGAACGTGGCAGATTCTAGTGCGATTGAACAGCTTAAACATCAAGTCAGTGAAATAAGCGACAAGCTGGATCTGTTGGTCAACTGTGCGGGGATGACGAAATTCGTCGCGCACTCTGATTTGCAAAGTTTAGATGACCAGCTGTTTGACCAAATTTTCCAAGTGAACGTCCGTGCGCCTTTTGCCATGGTTCGAGCGTTTGAGCCTTGGCTTAAGCAAGCCAATGGTTGTGTGGTGAACATTACTTCTATCGCGGCACAGACTGCGATGGGGAGCAACATTGCTTACTGTGCAAGTAAATCTGCCGCGGAGAACATGACCCGTTCTTTAGCTCGCGCTCTGTCTCCCGAGGTTCGCGTTTTGGCTGTTGCTCCAGGGCTTGTCGACACTGAGTTTGTCAAAGGCTTGGATGACGCATGGCGTAATCAACAAGAACAATCCACACCGCTTAAGCGTTTAGCCAATGATGAAGAAGTCGCTCAAGCCGTGTACGCCGCAGCAGACGTTTTGACCTTCTCGACAGGCAATACCATCGCGGTTGATGGTGGGCGACCTTTAGGTCTGTAACTAACAATTCAAAGGCTAGGTCCAAACAAGGACAACAAGGATTTACAATGACTCTACAATCTAAAATGAATAATAACCTGGTCCGCTACATGGAACTGATTCCGGGTACGAGTGCGTTTATTGATGCGCGCACGCCAGGCAGTGATCTCAAAGATAACTTTTGCATTATCGGTGCTGGGGTGGCAGAGAGCAGTCGTCAGCATGTTCATATTCGCGATACGGCGGGCTTTAACATTGGTGCCGCAGGCCAACCGCCGGGCATCAAAAATTCGTTGCACTCTCATCGTACCGCCGAGCTTTTCTTGGTGTTCAAAGGTCAGTTCCGTTTTTATTGGGGGAACGATGGAGAGCATGAGGCGGTGTTGTCTCACGGTGACGTCATCTCGATTCCAACCAATCTCTTCCGTGGATTTGAAGTGGTTGGCCGCGATTACGGCTTTATGTTCTCGGTACTTGGCGGCGACGATTCAGGTGGCGGCGTTATTTGGCATCCAAACGTTATTAAAGACAGTCAAGGTTATGGTTTATACCTCAAAGCCGATGGCACACTCGTGGACACCATTAATGGCGACCCGGTGCCACAAGAATCAGAATTGATGCCGCTGCTTACCGAAGAAGAGCTCGCGACCTTCGATACCTACACCGCAGAAGAGATGATGCCATTTGTCGCTCTGCAAAAAGATTATCGTGAAATCAAAGGCGATTTCGGCGGAAGCAACGTGAAACAATACGCCTTAACGGGTCATCCTTTGGCGAGTTATGACTTCCAAGTAAAGAGTGAAGATGAAGTGAGCATCATGGCTTATGAGCTTTCTGAAGGTGGCTCGATTCCTCAACACTGCCGAGAAGAAAAACAAGTGCTTATCAACTTTGATGGCGATACTGAAGTGGTCCTCACGCATCAAGGCGAACAAGCGAGTGTTGTTTTAACGCGCGGTGATGTGCTGAATGTTCCAGAAGGTGCGTCTTATTCACTGACGAACTTGCGTGGTAATAGTTTGACGTATTGCATTCTTGGGTCTGATCAACCAAAGCCGCTGGCAGGAGAATAAAATGACGCAACCCACCTTGTTAGTTTGGCTACCCGGACTACTTTGTGATGGCACATTGTTTGAGGAAGTCAACCGAGCGTTGCCAAGTTGGGTTGAGCCTTCATGCCCGACGCTGGCCTCATTGCCGTCAATGGAACAGCTGGCGCAGAAAGTGTTGCAAGACGCACCGCAGGAGTTTGTCTTGGGTGGCTTATCAATGGGTGGGATTCTTGCCTTTGAGGTGTACCGTCAAGCGCCAAACAGAGTCAAAGGCTTGATCCTCATGGATACCAATGCAGCAGATGAAAAGCCAGAGGTGACACAAAAGCGTGATGCACTGGTTAGCCGTGCGTTAAGTGGTGAGTTTGAACGCATTACGCCTGACACTCTGATGCCTGTGCTGATTCATCCAAGCCGTTTGCAAGACAAAGCGTTAACTGAGCGTATAGAAGGCATGGCGGTCAATGTAGGTTTGGAGGCATTTGAAGCACATGCTAAAGCGTTAGCAACTCGCCCGGATGCTCGACCTTTATTGGCGGACATTCAAGCTCCTACGTTGGTGATAACAGGTAAAGAAGATAAGCTTTGTCCGCTAGACAATCATCTGCTCATGGAGAGATGCATCCCAAACGTCACGCTTCATGTTATCCCTGAGTGTGGGCATCTATCTACGCTTGAGCAGCCTTTAATTATTAGTGAAGTGATGACTACTTGGCTTCAAGATAACTTTGCTTAGTGTTGATAAGAACTTCATCACTCACCACCTTAAGGTTACTTGGGTATAGGTGGTGAGCGATGAGTATTATCAGAAGTAGTAGCGAATACCTGCCGCGAATTGATCATCACGGTTTTCGAATTTGCTGCCATCGTACTGATCTTTACCTAGGTCGAACTGGTATTCAGTCCAAACTAGGAATTTGTTCTTCTGGAAGTGGTATTCAAGACCAGGAATCAGCAAGTTACGCTCATAACCTTGTGTCTCGTCACCGCGATCTTCCATGTAGTTGTAGTTCAACGTTGGGCGTAGGCCGTTGTCGAAGTGGTAGTAAGTGTAGATTTCGCCACCTAGGGTATCGAACATCACGTCCGTACCGCCTTGACTCACTGCTTCCCAGTTTTCGCCAACGTGGAAAGTCGCACCCGCGTAGAAGCCACCGTTGCTGTAGTTCGCGCCCAATAGCATGATGCGCATGTTGTCGCCGTTTTCTACGCCAACCACGCTTGCGTCTAGATCCGCAACTTCATTTTGATGGTAAGCCGCACCCAGTGTTACGCCATCAACCGGTTTGTAAGTGATCGACGCACCCATGCCGTTTTTCAATGAGGCTGTCGCATTGCTTGCTAGAGCAACATCTTCACGCGTGGTTTGGTAAGTAAAGCCGTAGCTCACTTTTTCATTGATTGAATTACGGTACGTGATTGAGTTTTCTGCACGACCAGCACCGGATGCGATACCCCAGTCAGCTAGATTGTAAACACCTGAGCCACGAGTACCGAATACACGACCTAAATCGGTGTACCATGCTACGTCGTAGAAGGTAGACCACTGCTTAGTACCCGCAGCAATCTTGCCGTATTTTTCGTGATCAACACCTGCGTATAGCAAGCGGTCGTAAATGTTGTCGCCGTTCGCGCCAGAGTTGTAGCCCCATTCCGCGTGACCGAAACCAGTCCAGCCGTTATCCAGACCCATTTGGCCTTTCAAACCGAAACGTGAGCTGCCGCTGTTCCATTCGCCGTTGTCATCACCGCCACGGTCTTGGTAGCGAAGATCGAAACGGCCATCGATGGTTAGGCTGTCGCCAGCGTCATTAACAAAAGTGTGTGCAGCAAAGGCTGAGCTAGAAGTAAGCGCTGCTAAAATCACTGCAGAAAGGGTCGACTTTTTCATCATCAATCTCATTATTCAGGGCGCAGAAAGCCACCGTGCGTTCATGCCCGTTTTGAATAAGGGTTCTATCTTGAGGTTGTGCCCCATCCTTGAGGCACGAGTTGGGAGCATGTCACCTGAACCGAGAGGGGATTCAGGCAACATAAAGGCGTGTTGACAATCCGCCCCTAGGACTTCTTATAGAGAAGGGTTTAGGATCTGTTGAGTACGCTCGAACACGTCTAGACCTTGCTGTTTTAGCCAGTAAGGAAGGTCGATCAGTACCCAGTTCTCAGATAGCTTGTCGCCGTCACGGTAGTAAACGTCAACCACTTGCATGTCTGCACGTACTTCACCACCTGTCATACCTAGGAAACCACCGATTGGCGTGTTAGATAGGTTTGGCCAGCCGAAGAAACAAGAGAAGTTACCTTCTGCGAAACGACATACGTGGCCGTTAAACTTCTTGTCTTTCAGGTTGTTACGGAACGGCAATTGGTGCTGCTGTTGGTAACGAGGAATTGTGTAAGACGCACCGATACCACATGGACCGTACCAGATCATGTCTTTAGACCAGCTCTTCTCAAGAACTTCTGGTGGGCAACCCATAGCGCCGCTGTCGTTCAGTGCAGATAGGTCATCAACCATCTTGTTCACTAGTGCTAGTGTTGCTACGCCTTCTTCTGGTGCTGCGTCTTCGAACAGTAGACCGTCGTGGTTACGAGGACCAGGGTATACGAAGTGCTTACCTGTTGATGGTGGTAGTGGGTAACAACCCGCTTGGTCCATTGCGCCTAGAAGGTCTAGGAATAGGCCAGTCTTAGTGATCTTGCCGTTTTCAACACAGTTAAATTCTGCGTAACGGATGTTCATGATTTTGCCAGTTGGGCGCATGCCTAGGTATTCAGCGTCGAATAGACCCATGAAGTGACCCATGCTCATTACCCAGATTTCACCTGATGTTACTTCGTTCTCACCACCGATGAAGATGTCTTGACGACGCTGCATGCGAGTCATTGATTTCATCAAAGGAGCCCAGAAAACGTCAGCCGCTGCTTGAGCGCCTTGTTGCTCACGGAATGGGTAAACACCACGCCATAGGTAATCTTCTGAAGTGTGTGCTTTTAGTACTTCTGCCACGTTCTCGTGAGTTGCGTTTTCCATTGCGCTGAAGTATTCACGTACAACGCGTTTCGCTTCTTGATATTTAGACATAATAAACTCTCTTATTTGCTGTCGAGTCGGCTTTGGGAACAGGACTCGAAATTAAGTTTTTTCATCCGGCCGGGGAGCCAGCCGGAGTTTTTGAAATTCAGTTACGCTTTTGCTGCTTCGGCTTTTTTGCTCTTATCGAACACGCCGCCTTTTAGTGTCTCTGGCAGTGATAGCCATAGAAGACCAGCAAGGATCCATACGATTGGTGAACCCCACATTGCGGTTTGTAGGTCGGTACGCTCTTGGATGAAGATAAGTACCATTGGTGCCCACATACCGAGGATACGACCGCCGTGGAATAGCGCCGCGCCGTAGCTACGTAGGTGTGCTGGGAACAGTTCTGAGAAGTAACCACCCCATACCGCAGAAGAAGACAGACCGAAGTTGTAAATCAGACCAAGTAGAGCCAGCATGTTTAGGCCGCCAATCACCATGTCGCCAGGTGCAACAAAGAAGATTGAAACCATGATGCCCGCTAGGATGAAGCCAAACGCGTTCACCTTACGACCGAATTTGTCAGCTACCCAACCCCAGAACCACGCACCAAACAGTGAACCAAATGCTGAGATAGAGAAGATGAGACCGATGGTTGCACCGTCGAACATACGTACATCACGTAGGTAAGTGGTTACGAAGCCACCAAAGAATTGGAAACCGTAGAAGTTAAGGCCAGCCAGTAATAGACACGTTAATGTGATCTTACGGTAAGGCTTACTTAGCATTTCGCCCCAAGAGCCTCTTTTCGCTGGTGCATTTGATTCTTCTACTTTTGCTTGCTCTTCTTCACCGTAAGCGATCACTTTGCTGTCGCTAGGTAGTACAAAGATCATGACCACAGCGGCTGCCAATGGTGGGATACCACCTACAAGCATTAGGCTTTCCCATGGAGCATCAATGCTTGCAATAAATGCTGCATACGCACCCATTACCATCAGTGCTACAGAGAACATAGAAGACGCGAATGCCGTCAACTTACCACGTACCGTTGGCGTAAATAGGCCGATCATTAGGCTTACTGCCACGGTGAAGTAACCACCCAGTGACAAACCAATGATGAAACGCATTGCTGCCCACGTTGTGTAGTCGGTGAACATCATATTGATGATCGTTGCGCCACCGTTTAGGGCTGTGATGGTAATAAGAGTGGATTTCTTACCAAATTTTGTTGCGAACCAAGCACAGCTCAATGCACCGATAAGTGCACCAACCGACTGCCATGTATAGAACTGGGCAGTGTCTGACAGGCTAATACCATCATACGCTTCAACGATGTATGGGCGTACGTAGTCAATAATTACAAAGTTATAACAATAGAAAAAGTAACCAACCAGTATCGCTAGATAGGCTGCTACCCTTTGAATCATAGGAACTTCGCTCATGTGTCTTTTGGCATTCATGACCGATAAACCTCTATTTCACTTAGGATTTGTTGCTATTCAAACTTAATGAACACGATCTTATTTGGATCATCTTCGATTTCGTGTCGGGGTGAATCATAGTTTTTTTAAGGTTATTAGATCCGTGATCAAAATCAATTTTAAAATGAATGCGTACCCATTTTGTGGGTTTTAGTGACAAGGATCTCACTAATCGGCGTTTTTGGCGATTTTGAATACATTTTCGCCTATATTGGTGATAATAATCACACTTACAGTGGGATTGTCGTTCAAAAATGCCTTTTTACAGTAATATCTGGGCATAATAATTAGCTACCCAGAATTAGGAAAACCTTAAAATGGTTACGTACTCAAGTTTTGTGGTGATTGCGTTATATGTAGCAATTACCATACTAATCAGCTATTTAGTGAATAAGCGCTACAGCAATGGTGGCGACTTTTCCACGGGTGGAAAGCAATTTGGCTGGTTTACGGCGGGTGTTTCGATACTTGCGACTTACATTAGTGCGATGACGTTTGTAGGGATGCCTGGTTGGGTTTATAGCTCTGGCATGGAAGCGATGAGTATTCACCTTAACTATCCCATCGTTATCTTTTTCACTGTCATTTTCTTTGTGCCTGTCTTCTATAAGCTGGGCTTGACTTCGATTTATGAATACCTTGAGCACCGCTTTGGGGTGTATGCAAGAACCATCAACTCGATTGTGTTCATTGTGGTTCAATGTATCTCTGCGGGTGTGATTTTGTATGCCGTGGCGCTGATCTTAGTGCAAGTTCTGCCTATCAGTATTTCTGAAGCCATTATCTACATCAGTATTTTCACCGCTTGCTATACCTATGCGGGCGGGATTTCCACGGTTATCTGGACCGATATGTTGCAATCTGCAGTATTGGTAGCGGGCAGCATCGCCATCTTTGCCATTCTAATGACAGAGATTAATGCGGCAGATTACCTTTCTCGTGATCACCTGAATATCATCAACTTAGACTTTGATTTGGGCGTAGATACCACACTCTGGGCTGGCGTGGTTGCCGTGAGCTTTTTGCATTTGAGTGTGTACGGCACCAACCAATTGATCATCCAACGCACGTTAGCGACGAGATGTGAAAAGACGGCGCAGAAGTCGATGCTGTTGTGTGGTTACGGTGCGTTTTTCGTGTACTTGTTCTTCGCGGTACTCGGTGTTCTTTTGAGTGTTTTCTATCAAGATCAATCGTTTGAAAACAGCAATGAAGTGATTTTGGATTTCGTCTTCAACCACACTAACCCAATCGTCGTTGGTTTGATCATTTCCGCGTTGGCGGCGGCCGCAATGTCGACGCTGGACTCGACCTACAACTCGATGGCGACCGTCGCGACGTTCGATATCTACAAGCGTTTCGTTCGCAAAAATGCCGATGATGAGCACTACGAAAAAGTCGCAAGAAAGATGAGTTTGCTTGCTGCGGCCATGGTGGTAGTGCCAGCTCTTCTCGCGGTATCGAATGAATCGGTACTCAAAACCATCGCTAGTCTGACTTCTATCTTCGTTGGTATCCGCTTGGGGTCATTCGTGCTTGGTTTATTCTGGTCGAAAGCCAACGAAAAAGGCGTGATCGTTGGCAGTATCATGAGTGTGATTGCGGTGTTTACTGCAATGTATCTCGACGTGGCTTGGCCGTGGTTCGCGCCAATTGGTACGTTTGTCTTCCTTTTGTTTGGTGTGTTAGTGAGTCGTCGTTGGGGCGCTGTGACTGCCGAGCAACAAATCTTTATCAATAATCAAAAACATCTTTTTGCAAAGCCAACCGCAAGCCATTACGGGCTGTTGGTGTTCGCTGTGGCGACCATCGCTGCTTGTATGGTTCTCCCTGATTGGCTTTATGCTGCATTGTCGTAATAGGTAAGTTTATGCTGTCCATCTTTGATATTTACAAGATTGGTGTGGGCCCTTCTAGCTCTCACACCAATGGTCCAATGATCGCGGGTTACCACTTCACTCGTTTGATTGAATCGAACTTGGCAAAAGTGGTTCGTATTCAAGTCGATTTATACGGTTCACTTTCGTTAACAGGGATTGGTCACCATACAGACCGTGCAACGATTTTGGGTCTGTTGGGTAACAAACCAGATACCATCAAAATCGCTTCTGCAAACAAAGCGATGCGCAAGGCGATTGAAGAGGGCATGATGTCTGTCGATGGCCGTCATGAAATCGAATTCAACTACAAAACGGACATGTTGTTCCATGAAGAGAATCTTCCTCTGCATGAAAATGGCATGACGATTACTGCGTTAGATGCGCATGGCAATCAGGTTGGGTTTGAAACTTACTACTCTATCGGTGGTGGTTTCATCGCAACGGCGGATGAACTGCAAAATGGCAGTGCGACTTCACCCGTAGACGTTGAGTTCCCATTCTCCAGCGCGGACGAAATGTTGGCACAGGCTGAGAAGAACGGCATGAGCCTCGGCGGCATGATTCTGAAAAACGAACAAGCGTTTCAGGAAATGGAAGCCATCAATCAACGCGCAGAACAGATCTGGCGTGTGATGACGCGTTGCATGGAGCGTGGTTTCGAAACAGAGGGCATCTTGGATGGCGGCTTGAACGTGACCCGCCGTGCGCCAAACTTGCTGAAAAAGCTTGAAGCAAATGCAGCAATCGAAAACGATCCAATGGAAATCATGGATTGGATTAACCTGTTTGCTTTTGCTGTGAGTGAAGAAAACGCGGCTGGTGGACAAGTCGTAACGTCGCCAACTAATGGTGCGGCGGGTGTGATTCCGGCGGTATTGATGTACTACCATCGCTTCATCAAAGAGCTTGATACTAAACAGCTTAAAGACTTCCTTGCTGTGTCCGGTGCGATTGGCATTTTGTACAAAACTAATGCGTCTATTTCGGGTGCCGAAGTAGGTTGTCAGGGCGAAGTCGGTGTTTCTTCTTCTATGGCGGCAGCTGGCTTGACCGCGCTGCGTGGTGGTAGTAATGAGCAAATTTGTATTGCGGCCGAGATCGCCATGGAGCACTCACTAGGCATGACTTGTGACCCAATTGGTGGCTTAGTGCAAGTACCGTGTATTGAGCGTAATGCAATGGGTGCAATGAAAGCGATCAATGCATCTCGCATGGCACTAAAGCGTAATAGTAAATGTTTGATCTCGTTGGATAAGGTGATTGAAACCATGTACCAAACGGGCAAGGACATGAACAAGAAATACCGCGAGACGTCACAGGGTGGGTTAGCTTTGATTCACCTAGCGCCGCCTTGCGAATAATGAGTTAGGCACATCTAACCAACAAAAAAGCCGAAGCACTGAGATGCATCGGCTTTCCTTTTTTGGAACGTTTATAATTTAGCTATGCGTTTGCTCACCTTTTGGTGTGCTTTGGTTTGGTTGATAGTGCAAAATCACCATCGAGGTGGGTGACAGCAAGACTTCGCCTTCAGCATGTCCTGGGTTGAGGTTACGTACGTTTGTATCACAGATCGTCACCCATTCTTGCTTTCGCTCATTGGGGAGCTTAAAGCGCGCTGTGGCGTTAGTTTGGTTGATGAGGTAGACCAACTCTTGTCCTTCTTTACCGATACCAAGGTGAAGTGCGACAGAGCTTAAACGGTTCCAATCATCGTGCTCCATTAAGCGACCGTCTGTTCGGCGCCAGAAAATGCGGTTGTTATTGCGGTTTTCGCCACTGAAAGCTCGGATAAATGGCACCATGTATTGATTTCGGTTGGCGACCATTTGTGACATCCATGCTTTGAAATGTTGCTTACGTTCTGTCTCTTCCCAGTTCAGCCAACTGGTTTCGTTGTCTTGGCAATAGGCATTATTGTTACCGCCTTGGGTGTGAGACAGAACATCAGCAGTGAGAATGTGTGGGATACCGAAGGCAAACAGCAAGCTAGCAATAAGGTTGCGTTTTTGCTTCTCACGCGTGGCGATGATCATCAGATTTTCTGTCTCGCCTTCAACACCGTAGTTTTCTGAACGATTGTCACCGTGACCGTCGCGATTTTCTTCGCCATTGGCTTCGTTATGTTTGTGCTTGTAAGACACTAAATCTTGCAGTGTGAAGCCATCGTGATACGTGATGTAATTTACGGTGAGTTTGTATGGCCAGTTCGCTGCACTGTAAATGTCACGAGAGCCCATTAATCGAGTGGCAAACTCTTTTAAATAGCCTTGATCACCGCGCCAAAAACTGCGGGAAATATCACGCAGTTTGTCATTACATTCGTTCCAACCAAATGGAAAGTTACCCACTTGGTAGCCATTTGGACCAATATCCCAAGGTTCGGCAATCAATTTGGTTTCACGCAAAATTGGGTCTTGCGCAACGGCTTTAAAGAAAGCTGCTTCTGGGTTGTAATCATCGCCCTGTCGACCTAACGTTGCAGCCAAGTCAAAACGGAAGCCATCGACTTTAAATTCGCTAACCCAGTAGCGCAATGTATCCATCACAAGGTTTAAGGCTGGTTGGTAGGTGAGATCCACTGTATTTCCGCAGCCAGTGTAATTGGCGAAGTGGTTGCCATGTTTGATGTAAAAACAGGAATCGAGGGCCTTCAGGTTGAAGATTGTAGGCCCTTCACCACCTTCAGCAGTGTGGTTGTAAACCACGTCGAGAATCACCTCAATGCCGTTTTTATGCAATTCGCGAATTGTTGTTTTTAATTCCGTAACGGCGTCTTGTTCTGCGTAGCGCGGATCGGGCACCATAAAGAGATAAGGGTTGTATCCCCAATAATTGACCTTTTCCATCTCTAGTAGGTGAGGCTCATGCATGCATGCTGCGACAGGTAGCAATTGCAGCGTGTTGATGTTTTGCTGTTTGTAAAAGGCCAGCATTTCAGGTGATGCAAGACCTAAATAGCGCCCCCTCAGCTTGTCCTCAACCTCTGGGTGGCGTTGGGTAATCCCTTTGACGTGCGTCTCAAACAACACCATCTCTTCTCTGGGTATACGCGGGTGATCCGTGTTTTGCCAGTCAAAATCATCTTCGATAACGACGCACTTCGGCATATCGAAACTTTTGGCTGGAGAGTAGGGAGGATGATAGTGGAGGGCTTTATCTATTGATTTTGCGTACGGATCAGAAATTAACAGTGGCTCGTCCTTGTGGGAGACAAGATAACCGTATTTTTGCCCCGGCTTAATATCTGGAATAAAAGTATGACGTATGCCAGCGTATTCATTCGGTAAACCGCGAAGCTCGTAGCTGCCATCGTCTGCAAACAATGCCAGTTGAATGTCTTTTACGCCCGGAGCATGAATAGAGAAGTTACAGCCTTCTTTATTCAATGTTGCGCCCAGGGGGTAGGGGCGAGAGAGAAGTCGTGTCATCGGAGATACTTTATTTAATATTTATTGCTACCTTTAGGAAACTATAAGTTAAAAACTTTGTCTTACTAAGGTCAACCACCCTAAATATAAAAATATTCGTGTAATTTAATTACTTTATGTGACGGCTTAGAGTCAAAAATATGAAATGGCTATCACTTTGTAGCGGCTCAAAACCGAACAAACTTACTAATTCCTCCCTAGATTGGTGATCTGACTCGAAAAAACACCATTCGGTAAATTTTCTACTCCCTTCTCATCCCCCTTAAATTAGTTTAGGGCGGAGGAAGTCATCCTTGTACGCCTCGGGTAATCTCACAACTGTTGAAACAAACGGGGATTCGTTCCCATCTTACCTCTCTTTCTTTAGGTGTGTTTTTACTGCCTATATTCACCTAAAAGAGTGAGCAGGGAAGACAGAATTATAAATACCCTTAATGGAGTTAAGAATGAAAAAAGTAAGTGCAATTGCTGCTGCTGTAGCTGCAACTTTAGCTGCTGGTTCTGCATTCGCAGTGGATTTCCACGGTTACATGCGTGCTGGCGTTGGCGTGAACGCTGACGGTGGTCAACAATTAACATTCGAAAAGAACAAGATCGGTCGTCTAGGTAATGAAAGCGATATCTACGGCGAGATTCAACTAGGTAAAGAAGTTTACAACAACAACGGCAAAACGTTCTACGTAGACTCTATGGTTGCAATGACTTCTAATGGTTCAAACGACTGGGAAAGCACTTCTGCTAACTGTGGTTTGGATAACGGCGAAGTGAAATGTGTTGACGATGCACAATTCGCACTACGTCAATTCAACGTTCAAGCTAAAGGCCTACTAAACTTTGCTCCAGAAGCAACACTTTGGGCTGGTAAGCGCTACTACCAACGTCACGACATTCATATCTCTGACTTCTACTACTGGAATATCTCTGGCGCGGGCGCTGGTGTTGAAGGTATCGAAGCTGGTCCAGGTAAAGTTTCTTTCGCTTGGGTTCGTAATGACCGTGGCGATATCGCAGACCCAGGCAACGATGGTGGCGCAACAAACGTAAACACTCTAGACGTACGTTACGCAGGTCTTCCTCTATGGGACAACGGCTCTCTAGAAATGGGCTTGAACTACGCAATTCTTAACGAAACTGACGCTGCGCCAAACGGCACTAAAGATGCGAAAAACGGCGTAATGTTCACAGCAGAATTGACTCAAGGTCTAGACGCTGGTTTCAACAAAACAGTGCTTCAGTACGGTACTGAAGGTTACTCAAAAACAATGGCATTCTACGGCGACGGTAGCTGGTACGGCGCAGAAGCTGACAACGGTGCATCTGGTTACCGCCTAATCAACTGGGGTGTAATCGGCATGGGCGACAGCTGGGAAATGGGTCACCAGTTAGTGTACGGTGTTGGTGAAGACATGTGGGCTGGCCAAGACAAGTGGGAAACAATGTCTGTTGTTGTTCGTCCAATGTACAAATGGGATGACAACCACAAAACTATCTTCGAAGCTGGTTACGCTATCGACGATAACGACGGCGAAGAAAACAAATACGGTAAGCTAACTGTTGCTCAAGCATGGTCTGCTGGCTCTAGCTTCTGGGCTCGTCCTGAAATCCGTGTTTACGCTTCTTACCTAACGGCTGACAAAGAAGACAACTCAAACACATTTGACAACGGTCGTTCAGACGATACGTTCCAATTCGGTGTACAAGCTGAAGCTTGGTGGTAATCATCTAACCACTAAGTCCTAAATTGTCCTAGAATGATACAGCCAGAACTTATCTGGCTGTATTTATTTAAAAAAACAATAAAGAGTCGAGGTAGACAGTAATGAAAAAATGGCTTGCTCCCGTACTGCTGGGCATGTTGGCTACTGGTTGTGCGTCTGTAGAACAAGTAGAGATGAGTCCAAAAGGTCAGCAACAAGTGATCACGCAATCGGGTGATATTCAATGGGTACCGCTTAACGTGCCTGTGGTTACTGAATTCGCTTTGACTGATAAAAGCCAAATGTTGTTGGATGGTAACAGTGCTGGCGCTATTGCAGCGTTTGCTCTTCCAGGTAACCGTGGCAGTCTCGATATCAAATTAGAGACATTCGTAAGTAAAGAACTTCAATTTTATGCTCCTAATGTCGCAGTGATGAACTCGGCAGGAGAAACCATTTACCAAGCAGATTTTTCAAAGTTTAAGTATGAACCAGCAAAACTGTTGGACAACGATAAATTCGTACTTGATCTCAATGTGATTCCAGACATGACAGGTAACGATCTGCATGTGTTGGTTTACACGACTTCCGCCGATCTAAAAGGAAGTACACAAGTTTTACACCCTGCAAAAGCCTTCGCCATGGCGCGTCACACTCAGCCGCCAGATATTGCAGACCCTCTAGCGAAACATAGCCCACTCGGTCAGTTCCGCTTTTCGGTATCCGCGAATGATATTGTGAATACTAAGATTGTTGCGAAAAACGATAACATTCCCCAAGGTACGGACCTTACTAGCTACTACTACAGCTCAATTGAAGCGGCAGTCGCAGCGAATGATATTCCGAAAGCGCTCACTTTGCTTGATGAAGCAAAAGAACTGGGTATCGAAGGTGCGCAACAAGTGTTTGTGAAAGCCGTAAATAGAAAATAATCAGATAAAAAAAGGTCAGCGAAATGCTGACCTTTTTCATAGAAAATAAACTAATAAAAATACCCCTACATAGAGTTACCTTATTCACATAATTATTTTTATTACTTTGTTTTTTATATAGGTTGGATCAATAATTAATGGCAGTTCCTAATTTATTTTTTGTACTTAGGAAATAAACAAACTTCTCGAAGTGATTTAAATTCGCAATCTGACGATATTTATTTGGCGTTTGATATTTCCATTTTAATAACGATTAATATTTCTTTTAACCGTTGAGTTTATTTTGCTTTGGATATACTAAAAAGGAATTACGTGAAATGAACATGATGAAGACCTCTCTTGCTGCTGCCCTACTTGTTGCCTTAGTAGGTTGTCAATCGACGGCAGAACCAGAAGCGGCCGCAGAGCCTGTTGTTAATATGTCTCAAGACGAAGTGGTTGCTTTCATGAAAGCGTGTGACAACCCAGATAGTACAGCGAAAGGACCTATTTCTAAACCACTATTTGTGGTGGGTACTTTTGCGGATTCCGATTGGAAACACGTGCCTCAGCGTCAATACACCTACAAAGGGAATAATTTCTACCAAGCCGTGGTTCAAGAAAAAGTAGGCTCCTACAAAATGCAGTATGCGACCGAGTTGTGGTTCCCACAATTTACCGCAAAAGGTAATAGAATGAACGTTGGTGAATTAACACCATTAACATTTGGTGGTTACGGTACGGATACTTCGGTTGATATTAAAGAAGATGGTAAATATGTATGGAGTCTTCAGTTTGAAGGAAAAGGCAAACCTGTTCATGTCATGGTAAATAAGTGCCAATAATATTCAATTCAATTATTTAAAATCTATTTTTATTTATTAATCCCTGCATGAAACACATGTCGGGGTTAATTTTATTACTCAAATTTCCGTAGTTTATTTGAGTAAGTTAGGGAGAATAAAATGCGTAATATCCTACGTAACCATCGCCTGTCTCGATCGTTGCTTGCGTTAAGTGTGATTGGTGCTTTATCTGCGTGTAATTCTTCTGGTGGTGGCGACACTAATAGCAGCACTCCGCTACCGGATACCAGTTATGCTTGCCAAGCCAATGTCATGGCGCAAAGTAACCAACTTCGTACTTATCAAATCATGGTAGAGAGTTTTGTGGATGGTGATGCGAGCATTGGTCACGGTACAGGTTATGGCACCAGCCATCATAACGGCGATTTGCAAGGAGTGATTGATTCACTCGATTACATCCAAGATTTAGGGATGAACGCGATTTGGTTGACGCCAGTTTTTGAATCGGAAGCGATAGCAGGACAAGATCATTGGGCGGATCGTTTGGACGCCACCGGCTATTTTGCGACAGATTACTTTAAAATCGACCCCAAATTTGGTGACTTAGCGACCGCGAAAACTTTAGTCGAAGAAGCACACAAACGCGGTCTGTACGTATTTTTTGATGGCGTATTTGGCCACCATAAGAATGGTTTGATCAAACCCTCGCCTTCCGGCTTGTTGCCTTCAGGCTCAAGCAATCCCGTGGATTACCCAGCCAGTCTCGATTTCTACAAAGAGGTGGCGACGTATTGGATCAAAGAACTCAAGATTGACGGCTGGCGTTTAGATCAAGCCTATCAAGTTCCGACAGACGCTTGGACACAACTTCGTAAAGCCGTCGATGAAGCCTCACAAAGTGTGACGTACACCAATAGCAAAGGCGAACAAGTGAATCCGTTGGGCTATATGGTGGCAGAGATTTGGAAAGGGGAGTCTGAGATCGCGAATGAGGCGTATGGATCGAACAGCGATCCAGCATTGTGCTCTGCGTTTGACTTCCCTATGCGATATCGCATCGTTGAAACTTTGGCCGTGAATGAGAGCGGCGTGGGTGGTCGCGGTGCGGATTGGTTAGACAACGGCTACAGCACACACAACCAATATCCAACACATGCGCAGCCGAATTTGATGATCGGCAACCATGATTTAGTGCGCTTTGGTGACTTGTTACAGCGCGGAAACTTGGCGGATGTGAATGATGCAGAATATTGGTTACGCCATAAAGCCGCGTTTGCTTTCCAAGCGGCGTACACCGGGCCAATCACGTTGTACTACGGTGATGAAATCGGGGATCAAGTGGATGGTTTTGCCGCAAAAGAAGACAACAGCACCTGCGCCATTCAAGGTTTGTGCGATGATCACGTTGCGCGCAGTAGTGCGAAAATTGAAGGCGTGACGGCGACGCTTGATGCAAACCAAGCCGATCTCAAATCTTATGTGACATCGCTGATGACAATGCGCGATGCGCATCCTGCACTTTATCAAGGGTCACGCACGAATTTAGTTGCGAGTAACGGCAGTTATGTGGACTTGAAACAATCTGGTTCGGACAAAGTCTTGTTTGCGCTAAATACCTTAGAGAGCGCTAGAAGCGTCACTCTTACTCAG
Organism: Vibrio sp. 1562; assembly: GCF_033340155.1. Classification (NCBI taxonomy): domain Bacteria; kingdom Pseudomonadati; phylum Pseudomonadota; class Gammaproteobacteria; order Vibrionales; family Vibrionaceae; genus Vibrio; species Vibrio sp. 1562. The sequence continues at coordinate 137,207 of NZ_JAWOVY010000002.1, read as the reverse complement.
GAGAGTGTTGGTACTGGTGAGTTGGTGGATTTGCTCACGAATGAAAAAATTACTCCGAGTAATGGTCAATATCAGATTCTGATGTCGCCACTACAAGGAAGATTCTTTGCGGTAAAACCTTAAGGAATTATCCAGAATTGATGCTCACCAGTTGAGCTGACTACAAGTTTTCTTATAAACAAGCCAAGTGTTGTTGCTGACCCCCATAGGCGCACACTTGGCTTTTTTCTGTCTGTTTTACTTTTCCCTTAATGGTTTTACGACGATGTAGCCAACAAGTTGCTTCGCTTTTTGTATTGGCATTTGTTTTCAGCAGATGGATATTTGTGAGATAAGCTGCACATTAAAAAGTAAATTAACACTTGTGCAACGTAAAAATGTGATTGAAGGATTACTTATGCCCCACTAATATGTTTATCGTGTTTGGGATTTATATAACTAATGGAAAAGTATAATGAAATCCATAACAAACTCCCTCTGTCTCCTTGCTGCTGTTAGCTCTCCGTTTGCATATAGCCAAATTATCAACGGTGACTTTGAGCAGTGGAATGGCAATGTACCTACGCAGTGGTCAGAGATTGACGCGGGCATTACAGTGTCGCCAAGCAGCGAGCAAATCAAATCGGGTGGTCTGGCTGCCCAGGTCGTCGTGAATACAGGTACCCAAAGCAACACCGACTTTTTGCAAACCATTAATGTGGAGCAAGGGAAAACCTATCCGTTTTCTGTCTCGGTTTATCATACCGAAGGAAATGTAAAAGCACGTCTGGTGGTTGATGGTTATCACAATTACTCGAACCCACAACAGATAAACCAGTGGCAAGAGCTCGCGCACAACTACACAGCGAGCTCGAACAAGACCATCAACGTCGGTTTGCGTTTTTACGATGAAGCCAGTTTTGATGGCTCAGAAGCTGTCTACGTCGATAATTTTCAACCGACCGAGACAAGTACACAACCTCCTGTAGAAAATTGTAGTGATCATGAGGTGGTTCTTACACTCACGACGGACAACTATGGCTCAGAAACTAGCTGGGAGTTGAAAAATAGCCAAGCGCAAGTGCTTTTCTCTGGTCAGGGGTATGAGTCGTCAACCTCTGTAGATAAGACCATGTGTTTGGCCGATGGTAACTACCAATTTACGATTCAAGACAGCTATGGCGACGGCATTTGCTGTGGCAATGGTTCGGGGTCTTACGCGTTGAAGGTGGGAGATAAGACTCTTGCTTCTGGCGCTGAATTCTCGAAAAGTGAAACCACCGATTTTAACTTAGGTGACACAACGACGACCCCACCAGTGGTTGATGGTTACTATCAAGCGGCATCTGGTAAGACGGGATACGCTCTAAAAACAGCGTTGTTTAACATTATCAATAATCACTCTAGCCGAGGTTATTCTGCGGTGTGGACCTTGGTAAAAGATGCCGATATTGATCGTTATTATGAAAATGATGGCTCTATTCTCGATATGTACTCTGAAAAGCCATCTGCTAGCGATACAGTAAGCTTTACCAAAGTCACAGACCAATGTGGCCAATACAAAACGGAAGGGGATTGCTACAACCGTGAGCACTCTTTTCCGAAAAGCTGGTTTGGCGGTAAGGTTGAGCCGATGAACTCAGACGGTCATCACTTGTTTGCAACTGATGGTTATGTAAACGCGAAGCGCAGTAATTGGCCATTTGGTGAAGTGGGCACCGCGACCTACGTGTCTAGTAATGGCTCTAAACTTGGCCAAGCAAGCACTAATCTGGGCTACTCCGGTACGGTGTTTGAGCCGATTGATGAGTTTAAGGGCGACTTCGCCCGTGCTTATTTCTACATGGCAACCCGCTATGAAAATGTTGTAGGTAACTGGGAAGGCAATTCAAGCAATGCGGATGCTGTCCTTGATGGTTCAAGTTCAACGGTTTTTGAACCTTGGATGTTAAACATGCTGAAACGTTGGCACAAAAATGATCCCGTTAGTGAAAAAGAACGAAATCGGAATCAACAAGTGTTTGATTTTCAGGGCAATCGTAATCCATTCATTGATCATCCTGAGTTTGTTGAACAGATTTGGGGAAACTAACACCTTTTTGATTTTGGTATCCACCATTTAGTGACGCCAACAAAACAAAGGGGAAGCGTGATGCTTCCCCTTTTTCATTACGGATGTTTTTAAATGAAATTAGTTTTTCGTTACCGTCACGATTGGCGCCGACTTGTCAGCCGCGTTGAAGTGGAAGTTGTAATTTCCTGCTTCTGCAATCGCAATTTTCAGGTTTGCACTACCGCCACCGACTTCCATCGTTAGCGCTTTACCAAGCTCAACACTGCCTTCGCCACCGAAGTTGGTGTCTGCTGCCCAGTCTGCGCTCGCAACTTTCATTTCGTAGTTGCCCGCCGCTAGGTCAATGTCTAGCGAATAAACGTCATTTGCAACATAGCTGAACTTCGCTGTTGAGTCTTGTGCTGGAGCATCCCATGTAGTGATAGTGCCACGTAAGTAAAGTGCTGTTTCACCGAATGTTGGTGCATCTGCTGATTTGGTCACTGACACGACCGGTTTTTCTACGCTTTCATCTTGAACATGCAGCGCGTTCAGAGTGAAGTTGTACTTACCTGTTTCAGCAACAGACAGCTTACAGTTACCTTCTGAACCTAAGTCTAGTGAACCAGAAGCTATATTCGCAGCATCACAACCGATGTTTGGATTTGCCCAACCAGAGTCCGCGAATTTGAACTCGTGTTCACCAGCTTCAAGAACGCCAGTTACAGAGTACATACCGTTGCCAATAAAGGTCATCGCCCAATCACTGCTATCAGACCACTCGTTCATCGTGCCTTTCACGTAAACAACGGTTTCGCCGTAAGGAGGAATGCTCGATACGTCTTTGTTATCCGTGTTTACTGGTAGGCCAGCACCTTGTGCGCCGTTTTGTGGCTGCACGAATACCGCTGTTGTCAGTGCTGGTACTGTGAACGTTTCATTGGTGAAGCTTGCACCTTTGACGATGTCATCCGCAGAGTTTTGTTGAACTTCATGCAGTTCGAAACCAGTTGCGCCAGCAACTTTGAAAGATTTCTCAGTTGATGTTGAGTTCACAACGGCCACGACAGCATCGTAGTTCGAATCTAAATCGGCACCCGCTGATGTACCATCGTCGATAGACATCACAATCAAGCCTTCCACTTGGTCTTTCCCTACGTTGCGGAAGTCCACACGGTTCATCACTTCTTGCGCGGTATCTAGGCGGAACAGTTCGCTTGTGCTACGGATTTTTAGTAGCTCTAGGAATTGTTGCTTAGTCAGCTCGATGTCGGTTGAATCTGGTTTCGCCGTGCTGTCACCAACGATGGTTTTGATCAGCTCCCAGTTTGCACCGTCTTTGTCTTCACGTGGTAGACCAACGTTCCAGTTATTGTCGCTTCCGTCGAAGAATACACGGTTGAACCAGTCACCAGAATCGTACGAGTCGCGCTGCATAGATTTAGAGCGCAATAGCTCAGAACCCATGTGGATAAATGGAATGCCTTGACCAAGCATCACCGTTGATAGGGACACAGACTGCATACGTGCACGCTCGGCAGATGAAGTGCCTGTCGCAATCTTGTAGGCGTTGTTATCCCACAATGTTTGGTTGTCGTGCTTAGACACGTAAGAGATGTTCTCTGATGGCACTTTTGTGTAGCCTGCAGGCGCACCATTGTAATCAACGTTCTTACCCAGTTTGGTTTCGCCTTTGTAATCAAGAAGGATGTAATCAGCCAAGTTACCAGCCATACCTAGACGAACCAGATCTTGGTTGTGTAAACGACCATTCACCGACTCTGCGTCAGTTTTGGTTTCTTCGTTAGGATAAGCGGCGTTACCAAAGCCTTGGTTAAAGCGAAGTGGGTGCTTACCTTCAGAATCTACACCGCCATCAAACGGGCTTCCGCCACGAACTGCGTCACGCAGACGATCAGAGAAAGTACCGATTTCTGTCCCCGCCATGTTGACTTGTGTCGCCTGATCGAAGCGAGCGTTTTGCGCGACTTCACCAAAGTCCCAACCTTCGCCGTAGAACAAGGTATTCGGGTCAATTTCACGGACTTTTTCAAGTGCGTAAACCATCACATCTTTCGGCTGGTGGCCCATAAGGTCAAAACGGAAACCATCGACTTTATAGTCATCCGCCCATACCATCAATGAGTCAACCATTAGTTTACCCATCATCAAGTTCTCGGTTGCGGTGTTATCACAACAGGTTGAGTTTTCGACGCCGCCAGTGTTGACGTTTAGGCGGTGGTAGTACCCAGGGACAATCTTATCCAGTACTGATTTTTCGTTCACACCAGATGCATTTGTGTGGTTGTACACGACGTCCATGACCAGTTTCAGATCCATTTTATGCGTCGCTTGAACCATTTCGCGGAACTCAAGAATACGCTTAGACCCGTTAGGAACGGTCGCATAACTGCCTTCTGGCACGGTGTAGTGGTAAGGGTCATAACCCCAGTTGAAGCTGTCTAGCATGCGAAGATCGTTCATCAACGCTTGTGCTTTGCCCGTTGTTGGGTCGTAGCTATTTAATACCTCTTCAATTACTTTGCCGTCATCTTCGGTCTCACAAATGGAGGCTTCTGGCTTGATGCCACAAAGTTTACCCACGGTGTCGGTGATATCGACTCGCTTGTCAGCGTCTTCATCCACGGTTGCAATATCAAACGCAGGCAGGATATGTAGCGTTGTTAGGCCAGCATCTTTTAAAGCTTGTAAGTGAGATACAGACTCACGCTCAGGTTCTGTAAGCGCCAGATATTTGCCATCAAGACTTGGTGTGCCTTTGCTGTCGTTAAAGCTGAAATCACGAATGTGTGACTCGTAAAGGACGTGGTCTTCGTCTTTTTTAACCGTTGGGCGTGCGTAGTTTTTCCAATCTTGAGGCATTAAGCTTGGATCATCTAAATCAACCACTTGCGAGTATCGTGAGTTCTTAGACAAGCTCATTGAATATGGGTCTGTTACCAAACGCGTTTCAACGACGCCAGTTGTTGGGTGGTATACCTTAACTTGGTAGCGATAATATTTGTTGACAACGTTGCTTTGTGCCTCAGAAACCCAGATACCTGTTGCTGGGTCTTCCGTCATGGCAACGGTCGCTTCTTCTGCTAAGTTTTCATCGTAGATTATCAGATCAACATCTTGGGCAGTTGGTGCCCATAGTTTGAAGGTTGCGGCACCGCCTTCCACAATCGCACCGAGTTCTTGACCGATCGCGTTACCTGCCTTGGAATCGGCAAACACCGCATCCAAAACGCCCGGTTTTTGCACTTCAGTTGCAGAAATGACGTCACCATTTGCGTTGTAAGCCACCATAACGATTTGTGACTTCAGGATCGTACGCAAGGTCGCGTCATCGACATCGATACCCGCAGCTTGAAGGCTAGCAAGGTGACGGAAGCGTGATTTCAGACCATCAGACAACTCACCAGCTTTTGTCAGCTCAACCGCTGTACCGCCAGAGATTTGCTTATCTTCATCCATTTTGATGTCATTGCTAAGGCTGTAGAACAGCTTCATGGAATCCGCACTGGTCGCCGCTTCCCATGCAATGGTGTTGGCGTCTAACCAATGGGCTTTTTGACCATCAATATCAACAGGGCGCTCTTCTATTGGCTCGTAGTAAAGTTCACTGCTGCCGTGGAAGCCAAACAAACCTTTCGATTCGCCGATTTTCGTCAACTCTACTTTTGAGTTTGCGCTGCCGAACGCTTTCTCATCACCCTTGTGCAGAATGAAGTTCATGCATTCGTGTGGGTCAGAGGCATCTGGGTTTATTTTCAGTACGTAGTAAGCACCGTAGGTGTCGTTGATGCCATCGAATGGGTGTGGCGCAGACCAATCCGTTCCTGTTCCCGGAATGCCCATTGCGTCTAAATCTGTGCTGGTACAGCCCTCACCGTTCCATAGGTGCAAGCCCCAACCTTCGTAGTCGCTTGCTGTTGAAGCTGATGCTACATCACGTTTGTAATAAATGACGACTTCGTTCTCTCCCGCAGGGTACAAGCCTGAGCCAGGGTTCGTCGTATCTTCGTTCGTGCTATCACTACCACAACCGCTGATTACCGCGACGGAAATCAAAGGCAGTACGGTTTTGGCAATTGTTGATAATTTAAATGTCTTATTGTCCACGTTTACAAATCCATTGTTATTGAATTGATATTGAGCTGCGCGCTGCCTTCGCTGACTCAATCATCAAGAAGGTTTTGCACACGCTAGAAAGGCAGATGCCAAAAAAGGAAATGTTCAATTAGATGCTAATACACTGAATCATCAGCAAAATGTGAGAGCAGGCTGTTAAGTTTTTTACAGGTGCAAATTTTCTGTCACAGTCGATTTTGTTCACAAATTAAATAATAAAACAGGCGCATAGTGAGAGATTCTGCACATCATTAAAATGTAAATTTTTATGGGATGAGTAAGGGGGGATGATAGGGGATGAGAATGTCTCAGCCCCAAAACCGTGATTAAGTTCTATAAAAATGAGGGCTATATTTTTCTTTTAAAAATAAGTTGCAGTGATGTTGAATAAAATACCGCCATTAAGTCTTCGCAAGCTTCAGATTTTCGCTAAGTGGTCGTTATATAATGAAGGTAGTCGGCGTTATGTCGGCGCGTAATCATAAGATTTCCCTGAAAGGGAGTTAAATTGGGCCCTGAAACCAAAAGAGGCTATTTATGAGTAGTATGGGCATTGCCATTGCGGCAACTGGCCTTTCACTCGTCCTGATATTTGTGTGGATGATCTCGTTGTCGATGCGGAAACAGAGACTAGAGGCAGAGAGGAAAGCTCGCGAAGCCGCTTATCGAAAGGCGATGCATAAAGCGCGAGAGCAAGAGCGTAAAGAGCGAGAGTTCAAAGCAGAAACCGGGCATATTCCCACCATTTTATTTCTAGCGAAAGAAGCCGAAAAGGACAACATTCGTCAAGCGCTGTATTGGTATGATAAAGCCGCTAAACTGGACAATGTGACGGGGATGTACGGCATTGTTCGCTTAAGTGAACGCATGCGCGAAGATGTGATTTTAAAAGAGCAGGCAAACTTCTGGCGTACCGCAATTGCGGGAATGGAAGGGGATACCGAAGCGAAATTTTCGACGGGCAAGGCCTTGGTCTTTGGTCGAGGAACTGAAAAAAATATCCCAAAAGGTAACCAACTGATTGAAACTGCCGCCGAAGAAGGCTGCATTGATGCCATGATTTATATGGGGGAATGGCAGCTTTCACCAGACAATAGTGCAGGACGCAGTGCAGATGCGCTTTACTGGTTTATGAAAGCGGCGGAAAAAGACAGTGCAGATGGCAAGATCCAAGTCGGCTTATGTTACCTAAATGGCATTGGTACAGAAAAAAGCATGGTTAAAGGTTGCTACTGGCTGGAACGGGCCGCGGAAGGTGGCAGTGCTAAAGCGATGTATCATGCTGGCGAAGCGTGGAAGGATAAAGGTAAAACGGGTAATGCAATTGCTTACGTTTGGCTGTTTCTTGCTGCCAATATGGGCTACCAACCTGCGCGTACGTTACGTGATGAAGTGGCAACCAATATTGGTGTTGATGTTGTCGTTGGATTGCAGTCCATAGCGAAGCCGTTGCAAAGAAAGCTGGCCTCAGGAATGGTGAGAAAGCACTCTATTATTCGAGCCCTTAACAAAGTGTACAAACGCGAAGCGTATTTTCCTGCGGAAGAGGAGCTCAATGCGGTGTTGAATGATGAGAATAAAGACGCCTCCGAAGCTTGGGAGGAGGCATCAACACTAGATTTTCAGCCTAACATGACAACGGTAACAGCAGAAGACCAGGCAAGCACATCGCCCAACGAAAAAAAACTTTCTAAAGAGGCGCTCGATTTCACTCAAAACTTCCTTCAACCATAACCTATCTTATCCAGAAGCCTCAAGAGTGAGGCTTTTCTTTTGCTCTTTTGCCAGTATCTCTATCAGTCACGACAACAGAATGTAAACTTACTTAAGCAGTCATTTTACTGATGTGCATACTATTTATGCGATTTTTCAACATATTTTTAGTACTTAACTAAGATGGGATCTGTTTACCTTAAAAAAGAGGTTTTTCCCTCTTTATTTACTTCCGCTATTGGGCTTAGATCAAGCCTTTTCAATTGGTAGTAATAATGATTGAAGAGCAATACTTGATGCCCCGATTTATAGGTGAATAGCACTCATTACTTTATCTAATAATGTAAATTAAAAAATGTATTATAAATCTTAAATTGTTCTTTTATATTTAGGTGTCGATTATTGATTTTATGATTAATTAGGCGCAAGATAACGTAAAAATAAAATAGCATAGTTAATATGCAGAATTACACTAGGAAGTAACTTTTTCATTACATGTTTCATAATAAATAGAGATAATTTTTATCTCTGTTTTTATTTATATTAGAGATTTGTGTATGTTGAGAATCATTAGTGCAGATAAATTTATCTCTTCAAGGTTTATCTTAGAGTACAGTAAGGCTGAGTTCGCTTCTTTATTAGGTGTTTCCGTCGCTAAAATAAGTAATATTGAAAGTGGAAAATCTTCAATCACCCCGGTGTATGATTACGCCATTAATTACTTGTTGAGTGAACATCCATTTAAAGATAGTGCTGTTGAGGCTTTATGTTCTCATGAAACGTTAAACTTTGCTCGTCGTATTGACGTCAATACCAAAGTAAAACGCTTGTCCTGTAAGCGTTGCGATAGCCGTAGACTGCACGTTATGGCTGGCATGAGTGGCTTGTATTTTGTCGAGTGCATGGATTGTAAACACACTATGTACTCGTCAGGCATGTCTGTAAAACGTTATCAGCAATGGTCGAATGATGGAGTCAAACTAGATAGTCATTTATTTAATTGAATTGTGTTTCCTTTGCACCTAAAGTAAAAAGCCATCAATACATGTGTTGATGGCTTTTTTATTATGTGTTTAAATTTAGTTAAAATTAAAATATTTATCATTCCTAATAATATAGTCCTAATAATTATATAGTGATGGAAATCTCAAAAAATTATTTTCTTGACATTTTATTTCTAACAACAATGGCTGTGGTCACACAATTTTTAATTATTTTTCCTTTTAAGCCTGGTTTCAATATCATTGGGCTATCAATTGGAAAGTGATGAAGATCGCGAAATTTTAATTCGAGAAAATAAGACTTTTAAATATGAAAATTTAATCACGAAATTTGTTTTTTGAATTTTAAATATCGTTTTCGTTTGTAATATCTGTACCTGTCAATTTTAAAGAACAAAAAAGAGATATTCCAAATGAAACGTTTAATTATAGGTGTTAGTAATTACATGCCAGAAGACTTCAGTTTATTAGCTGAATCTTTAGATGAACAATTTAATCGTCATTTACAACCTTTAGAGCAAGTTGAATTAACCGACGTTGGTGCGGCTATTATTACTTCAGCAGACATTAAAGCAGGTCTGCATAAAATGATTTCTGAAACGGGTTACGGTATTCCAGTTTTCTTAGTAACGGATGAAAACCCAGTTTCGGCAGAAGATTACGTTTGGCTAACTGGCGTTATCGATTTAGAAAGACAATCTATTGAGTACTACTGTCGTCAAATCAATGAGGCAGTAACCAAGTACGAATGTCGTCTTCTTCCTCCTTTCTTCAAGCAATTAACGCACTATGTTGAGATGGGTAACTCAGCGTTTGACTGTCCGGGACACCAAGGTGGTCAGTTCTTCAAAAAACACCCAGCTGGTAAACAGTTCTACGATTTCTTTGGCGAAAACCTGTTCCGTAGTGACTTGTGTAACGCGGACGTGGATTTAGGTGACTTGCTGATCCACGAAGGTTCTGCACACCAAGCGCAAGCGCACGCTGCAAAAGTATTTAACGCGGACAAAACTTACTTCGTACTTAACGGCACTTCTGCTTCAAACAAAGTAGTGTGTAACGCGCTGGTAACTGAAGGTGATTTGGTACTGTTCGACCGTAACAACCACAAATCGAACCACCACGGTGCGTTAATCCAAGCGGGTGGTATGCCAGTTTACTTAGAAACGGCGCGTAACCCTTGGGGCTTTATCGGTGGTATGGATGAACACTGTTTCGATGAAGAATACATTCGTGCTCAAATCGCGAAAGTGGACCCAGAACGTGCACGCGATGAACGTCCTTTCCGTCTTGCTATTATCCAGCTTGGTACTTACGACGGTACTATCTACAACGCTCGTTACGTGATGGATAAGATCGGTCATCTTTGTGACTACATCCTGTTTGACTCTGCGTGGGTTGGTTACGAGCAGTTCATCCCTATGATGAAAGACTGTTCACCACTGCTGCTGGATTTGAAACCAGAAGACGCAGGTGTGATCGTGACTCAGTCTGTTCACAAACAACAAGCTGGCTTCTCTCAAACATCGCAAATCCACAAGAAAGACCGCCATATCAAAGGTCAATCTCGTTACTGTAACCACAAACGTTTTAACAACGCGTTTATGATGCATGCATCGACTTCACCATTCTACGCACTGTTCTCTGCGCTTGATGTGAACGCGAAGATCCACGACGGCGAAGCAGGTCTGCGTTTATGGCGCGATGCGGTTAAGACAGGTATCGAAGCGCGTAAAGAAATCCTTAAGAGTTGTGAATTGATTCGTCCGTTCATTCCAGATGAAGTCGAAGGTCAACCTTGGGGCAGCTACGACACTGACGTGATAGCAACGAACAAGAAATTCTTCATGTTTGAGCCAAACGCAAGCTGGCACAAATTCGAGGGGTACGGTGAAGGTCAATACTTCGTTGACCCATGTAAATTGCTACTAACCACAGCAGGTATTGCAGAAGATGGCAGCTACGCAGATTTCGGTATTCCTGCAACGCTTTTAGCGAACTTCCTTCGTGAAAATGGCATCATCCCTGAAAAGTGCGACTTGAACTCTATCTTGTTCCTACTCACTCCTGCGGAAGATATGGGTAAGATCCGTCACCTTGTGGCTCAAATTAACCGATTCGAAAAATTCATCCGTGATGATGCCCCTTTAAGTATCGTACTTCCAAGCGTCTACGAAGCGAATAAAGAACGCTACCGTGGCTACACCATCCGTCAGCTATGTCAGGAAATGCATGACATGTACAAAGAGCTGAACGTGAAACAGTTACAAAAAGCGATGTTCCGCAGCGAGTACTTCCCACAAATGGTTCACAAACCTGACGTAGCAACACGCAAATACTTCCGTGGTGAATGCAATTACCTACCACTTAAAGAGGCCGTGGGCCGCGTAGCCGCTGAAGGTGCACTTCCTTACCCTCCAGGCATTATCTGTGTGATCACTGGTGAAGTCTGGACTCAACAGGTGGTGGATTACTTCCTATCTCTAGAAGAAGGCATTAACCGCTTCCCAGGCTTCGCGCCAGAAATTCAAGGTGTGTACCTTGAAGATATTAACGGTCGCACTACCGCACATTGTTATGTCCTAAAAGATTAATCTACCCGTTCGCACCACGCTCCGGCGTCGGTGCGAACCGCTTATTCGTGGAGAATAATTTATGAGTACTGAAACTAAAAAAATGTCGGTGGTGCAGTTAACCATTCTGACGTTCATCAATATGGCTGGCTCCGGTATTATCATGCTGCCAAGTAAACTGGCGCAAGTGGGTACCATTTCAGTGTTGTCTTGGCTGATCACGGCGGCGGGCTCTTTGGCGTTGGCTTATGTGTTTGCAAAATGTGGTCGCTTTAGTAAACGAGACGGCGGTATGAACGGTTACGCGTCTTACGCATTCGGTAAATCGGGTGCGTTTATGGCGGGCTGGACTTACGGTTTGTCGCTCCTTATTGCGAATATTGCGATCGCGATTACCTGTGTGGGTTACGGCTCCGCATTCTTTGAAGTGACCCTATCTCCGGTCGAAACCTGTTTGTACACCATCGCCATTCTTTGGATTTGTACTTTCGCTAACTTCGGTGGTGCGAAAATCACAGGTCAAATTGGTACATTCACCGTGTGGGGCGTAATCCTACCAGTGTGTTCATTGGGTATTGTTGGTTGGTTCTGGTTTAACCCAACCATGTACATTGAAGCTTGGAACCCACACAGCTTGCCATTTGGTGAAGCGGTGAGTGCTTCTATTGCGATGACTCTATGGGCATTCCTTGGTCTTGAATCAGCTTGTGCGAACTCTGAAGCAGTAGAAAATCCAGAGAAGAACGTACCAATCGCAGTGCTAGGCGGTACGCTAATTGCGGCTGTGGTTTACATTGTATCGACAAACATCTGTTCTGGTATCGTTGCAAACTCTGATCTTGCTGCATCTACAGCGCCATTCTCAACCGTATGGACAGTGATGCTAGGTTCTGCTGCTGGTAAAGTGGTTGCGGGTATGGCGGTATTGGCTTGTGCGGGCTCTCTATTGGGTTGGCAATTCACTATCGCGTCAGTGTTCAAATCGTCTTCTGACGCGGGCTTCTTCCCTAAATTGTTCTCTCAAGTGGACAAACGCGGCACACCGATCAAAGGTATGATCGCGATTACTATCATCCAATCAGTATTGTCTCTAATGACGATTTCTCCAACGCTGAACGAGCAGTTCGAAGCACTGGTTAACCTAGCGGTAGTAACAAACGTTATTCCTTACATCTTATGTATGGGCGCAATCTTTATTATGCAGCAAGTGGCGCACGTGCCAGAGCGTGAGATGAAAACCACCAACGTTATCGCTCTGATTGGCTCTCTGTACAGCTTCTATGCGCTTTACGGCTCCGGCTACGAAGCGATGATGTGGGGCTCTATCGTAACCTTCCTAGGCTGGAGTGCTTACGGTCTGATTGCTGCGAAGCATGAGCCTTTAGCAAATTAAAAAATAATACTGAAAGAGCCTTCCCAAACGCGGTGTGGAAGGCTCTTTGCTTTTAGGCATTTACGCCAAATCCAAGTCAGCTTAATGTATTTGAGGCTAGACATCCAATGACGTGAAAACTCATTTTCGACATTTGGAGGACGAAAGATGATAAGTCAACCTGTTAAAATCGGTGACGACACCGCCGTAGTCATTCCAAGCGTAATCCTGGCTCAGCTCGGGATAAGGGAAGGAGATACCCTAGAAATCGCACTGAATAAAGACAAAATGGAAATTAAGAAGATGGTGTTGAAAACCAGCGCGCCAACTTACTCTGAAGATATTGAGGAGAATTGAGTTAGAGAATCTTGGTTTGTCGGATACACTACTGGTTTCGCAAAACTGGCGCTTGCCGCTGTCTTTGAACTATCGATAACTACAATAAGAGGTAAGGTACTATGCAAGGTATCCTCTCTATACAATCTCATGTTTCTTTTGGTCATGCTGGTAACAGCAGTGCCGTTTTCCCAATGCAACGCATGGGTTTCGAAGTATGGCCGATTCATACCGTTCAATTTTCTAACCACACGCAGTATCAAGAAGGCTGGACTGGGCGAGCGTTTGCGGCTGAAGACATCAGCGAGTTAGTTCGTGGACTTGGTAACATCGGCGCGCTGGAAAAGTGCCAAGCGGTATTGACGGGCTACCAAGGTAGCGCAGAGCAGTGCCTTGCTGTTGAAGATACCGTGACGAAAGTGAAGCAAGTGAACCCGAACGCACTTTATGTTTGCGACCCTGTGATGGGCGCGCCAGACAAAGGCTGCATTGTGGCTCCGGGCATTGCTGAAAATCTTCTAACGCGTTTGATGCCAATGGCGGACGTGATCGTTCCGAACCAATTCGAGCTAAGTCAATTTGCTGAGATGGAAATCCACTCACTAGACGATGCGATCACCGCATGCCAACGTGCGCTAGAGAAAGGTCCAAAAGTGGTGCTAGTTAAGCACCTTTACTGCCTAGAAAATGGCAGCTTTAACATGCTATTGGCTACGCAAGAAGGTATTTACCTTGCGAAGCGTCCTCAATTTGAGTTTGCTAAACAACCTGTTGGCGTGGGCGATCTTATTTCAGCTATCTTTACCGCGGGACTCTTAAAAGGCTGGTCTCCCAAGCAAGCTTTCCAACATTGCCATGACGCATGCTACGGGGTGTTAAGTGCAACGTACCATGCAGGCGAATGGGAGCTGCAAACTATCGCGGCGCAGCAAGAGTTTGTTGAGCCAAGTAAGCATTTCTCAATTGAAGAGGTGGCTTTGGTCACCGCGTAATTGAGCGCAATTAAACAAAAAAGGGGAGCCATCATCGGCTCCCCTTTCTCTTTGTTCTGTCAGTCTTACTGAGCTTTTTGCTGCTCTGATTTACAAACTGCTGCCGTAAAGACAACGTCTGTTGAGCTGTTTAGCGCAGTTTCTGCAGAGTCTTGAATCACACCGATAATGAAGCCAACCGCTACAACCTGCATTGCTACGTCGTTTGAGATACCAAACAGGCCACACGCAAGTGGGATAAGTAGTAGAGAGCCACCTGCAACACCTGATGCGCCGCATGCAGAAACCGCAGCTACAATACTTAGAAGTAGCGCAGTCAGTAGATCAACTTCGATACCCATAGTGTGCACAGCTGCAAGCGTTAGTGTTGTGATAGTGATTGCAGCACCAGCCATGTTGATGGTCGCACCTAGAGGGATAGATACTGAGTATGTATCCTCGTCCAGTTTTAGCTTCTCACATAGTGCCATGTTTACTGGAATATTCGCCGCACTTGAACGAGTGAAGAACGCAGTTACACCACTTTCACGTAGACAACGGAATACAAGTGGGTAAGGGTTTTGTTTGGTTTTAACGAACACGATCGCTGGGTTTACAACGAGTGCGATGATCATCATTGCGCCAAGAAGAACCGCCAGAAGGTGTGCGTAGCTTGCTAGTGCGCTAAAGCCCGTTGTCGCAAACGTTGAAGCAACCAAGCCAAAGATACCAAATGGTGCAAGACGAATGATAAAGCGCACAATGTGAGACACGCTGTGGCTTAGATCTTCAAATACGGCCTTCGTTGTTGCCGATGCGTGGTGTAGTGCAAGACCCAGACCCACACCCCAAGCAAGAATGCCGATGTAGTTTGCTTCTACTAGTGCATTTACTGGGTTGTCGACCAGTTTAAACAACAATGTGCGTAGAATTTCAGCAATACCTTGAGGAGGCGTTGCACCTTCAGCGCCGGTGACAAGCGTTAAATTGGTCGGGAAAAGGAAGCTTAGAACCACTGCTGATAGCGCCGCGAAGAATGTACCCATCAGGTACAGTACAACGATTGGGCGCATGTAAGTGTGTTGGTTTTTCTTTTGGTTTGCAATTGAAGCGGCAACCAAAATAAACACAAGAATTGGCGCGATCGCTTTAAGCGCACCGACAAAAAGGCTACCAATTAATCCCGCGCTTTCGGCATGGCTTGGAGAAATTGTCGCGAGCAAAATACCAAAGACGATACCGACAAGGATCTGGACGACGAGGTTACCACGAGCATATCGGGCAACGAGGCTGTTGTGTTGCATACATCATTCCTGCAATTTTATGCCAGAGTGGCAGGGCAATAGTCCATCATTACACGGCGATAATGCCCTTATATTGCAAGGGGTGAGCATTGCTTCTGGTCACTAAGACACATGATTATCAATTATCCTGTTTTTATAAATTCAGCCATTTTCTTGCTGAATATCACATATCTTAGCTTGGTAATATTTTGTGTCTAGTTTTAGTTTGTTTTTGGATTAAATGTTTGCTCAATGTTATTTAAATAAGATTTTTATGTTGAAAATTATCATTAGTTATGAGTAATGGTTTTTAATAAAGTTGTTAAAAAGGAGACTTTCGTCTCCTTTGATTTTATTGACAACTCAAACGCAACAAATTAATAACTTTGTTGGCGCCTGCGCTTATCATTCATGGCATTGCGAGCAAGTTTACCGAATTGTCGACTTTGTGCTCGTTGCTCTGCCAAAGTCGCGCCGTTAAAGGCTTGTTCTCGCGTTAGTTTTTGATAGTTATTGAAACGACGAACCTCAAGTGTGCCATTTGCAATCGCAGTTTGAACTGCGCAGCCTGGCTCAGTTTGGTGCTTACAATTGCCAAAGCGACAACGCTGAGCGAGCGCCTCAATGTCAGAAAATGCCTCACTGACCCCCGATTCACAATCTGCTAGTTGAAGCTCGCGCATTCCCGGAGTATCAATCAAGATGCCGCCATCAGGTAATAGATGGATAGAGCGCGATGTAGTTGTATGTCGCCCTTTGCTATCGTCTTCACGAATATGCCCAGTTGCCTGTTCTTGTTGCCCGAGTAATGCATTAACAAGAGTTGATTTGCCAACGCCTGAAGAACCGATAAAAGCGAGGGTTTGTCCTTCTTTGCACCAGGTCATGAGTTTAGAAGCACTCTCTATTTCTAAGCCGTTGACTGTCTCTATAGCTAATAGAGGGTCGAGCTTCTGTACTTGGCTTTTTAGTTCATCAGTATTGTCACACAAATCGGCTTTGGAAAGCACGATGACGGGTTCGACTTCGGCTTCATGAGCCAAGGAAAGATAACGTTCAATACGACTTAAATTGAAGTCGTCGTTAAGGGAACAGACGATAAACACTGTATCCACATTGGCTGCGATGAGTTGCTCTGCCACTTTGCTGCCAGCGGCTTTGCGGCTAAAGAGGCTCAAGCGATCCAGTAAGCGAACAAATTGCTGATCTTCATTTAAGATTACCCAGTCTCCGACGGTCATATTGGGTAAAGAATGGTGGGCATTAAGATGAACTTGCCCAGTTTCTGTTGCCAATAAATAACCACTTCGGTGATGCGCAATTACACGAGCAAAGATAGTGTTGTCGTAATCGTCTAATGTCAGTTGTTGCTGAAAAAATGGTTTCCAACCCAATTGTTTTAGAGGGTTTGAAGTTGAAACTAATGTGATGTGTTTGATTCATTATTGAATTATCCCAGACGCAACAAAGCGCCTTAATACAAATCGCATTAGGGTCTAATTCGGATAGAGTTGACCCCGGTGAAGACCGGGCAGAGAAGGGGAAGTTGTGGTTATGCCACAGAGTTGGTGCTGTTAGGGTTACCCTTGCGATGCCCAGTTAGTGTTATTCAATACAATCATCTTGTGTCCTCTTCGTTGGTTAATAAATAAGTGAGTTAATTAAGCCAAAAGAGTATAGCCGCCGTTTTTTAAAGAGGGTAGCTATACTGCAAAAATATTAACTTTGTTTTGTGATGCGCTCTTCCACAATTTGCGAATACGTGTTGGCTTTTAAGCCGTATATGATTTGGACATGACGATCATCCAATATCACGACGCCATGCGCGCCATGATTTTTGAGTGCGTTCTTATCGATGACGGACGTCTCTCTGAGGGTAAGACGCAGCCGAGTCGCACATGCACCAGTTTCTAGCAGGTTCTCTATGCCCCCAATGGCGTCAATGATCGTGTCGACGTCTTGTTCGACATTGGGGTTGGTATGAGTTAGGAAATTGAAAAATTGCTTCAGCACTGACTTAACCGTCATTTGAAGAGTCTTCGGTCGTTAGTTTTGAAATGGCTTCAACAATCGGTGCCGGTGAGAGCGTATGTGGTACTTTAGTGATTAACGTGCCATCCGGCTTCAAGAAGTAAAAGTAAGAGCTATGATCCAGCGTGTATTTTAGTTCCGAGCCTTCCAATTCTGTCTTGCGGAAAATGACACCATAGTTGTGTGCCAAAGGTGTCGTTACATCAAGTGGTGCCGATAGGCCTTCAATCATTGGATGGAAGTAATGGGCATATTTTGCTGATGCATCGGCCTCATCACGCTCTGGGTCTAAAGAAATGAACATCGGGCGTAGTTGCGCTTTTTGCGCGTCGTCAATTTGATTCAGTGCTCCTGCCAGCATTGCAAGAGAAGTTGGGCAAACGTCTGGGCAGCGAGTAAAGCCAAAATAGACGACTCGGATGCGAGGGTCATTCACATCGAAGATATTGACGGCTTGGTTATTTTCCCCAAACAATACCGTTTGTTGAGAGGTGGAACTGTCCACTTGCTCTGGCTTCGTTTTTTGATTATCTAAATAGCTCTTTACGCCAAACCCGAGTGCGAAAGCAGCTACGAGAAATAGGGACCAATTGCGGCTCATAACGATTCCTTATCTTTGCATTTTTATAGCAGGGTAAACGGTACTCTCTCCATCACTGAGTTCACCAACCCAAGTCATTGCATCCTCCGTGCAAACCGGGAGAATGATGTCACCTTGATATTGGCCAGGAGCGATTTGCTTCAGCAAAAACTTAGGCTCACCCATCTCCATTTCTCTTCCTGAAAGACTTAGGATGAGTTGCTTAGCATCGCTTGTATGCCACTCAACATTTAGAGTGGTAGGAACCAAGGGTTGAGCAGTTTCTGAGTTTAGCGTCATCGTAACATTTTCTTGGACGCAAGAGGTTGTAGAGAGAAAGCAGTATTCATCTATTGACTTGCTTTGAGTGGAAGAAGAAAAGCTTTTTATTAGAGTCGGGGCATAAAATCCCGCAACTAATGCGGCTGAAACAGCGGCGATTTGTAACAGTTTCATTAAGGTTCAGCATTTATCACTTAACATTACGAGCATCGTAGCACAGATGCGCCGCTCGCCAACTCGTGACCTCGGTAAATTGTGCGTTATACCTCGGTGACCAGCTTCTTAGTAACGCGACGGACTTTATTGCATCAAATACAGCAGAGTTTTCAATTGAGATGTTTTGCCCTCAGCCAATAGATAAAAACGGAGCCAATTGGCTCCGTTTTTATTTGGTTCAGTATGTGTTTGATACCAAAGTTATTTATCTGAATCTGCGAATTTCTCTAGACCCAAAACCAGAGCAATGGCTGCAAGCATCATTACGACAGCAAGTACTAACTGAGAAGGTTGTGATGTCACGTGTTCAAATTCAAATGGTGATAGGTTGTGCTGTAGCAATGGCACTTGTTCGCCCTTCGAATTGGTGCGCCAAGTGATGGTTTCTTTCCATGGCCAAATCTTTGGCAACGTACCAATCATTAATCCAGTCAAAAACATCAGGGTGAAATCACGGAACTTGCGTAGTAACCACGACAATAAGTGAGAGAAGGACAGTAAACCGATCACGCAGCCAGACAAAAATAGCGCTAATGTATCGACTTGAAAACCTTTCACTGCGGCTAATACAGGAGCATACATGCCAATCAGCAGCAAAATAAAACTGCCAGAGATACCCGGCAAGATCATCGCACAAATCGCGATAGCTCCAGCGAATAAGGTGTTAATGGCCGTTGGTTCCATGTGTAAAGGTTTGAGCACAGTAATACTATAAGCAAACCCGACACCAACGAGCAGAATGACAAAGCGGACAAGATCGCGTTGCTCAACCTGACGAATAATGTGATACACAGAGACCAAAATTAGACCAAAGAAAAATGACCAAAGTGGGATCGGGTGTGTGTCAAGAAGCCAAGTAATCAACTTTGCTAGCGTTGCAATACTGGTGAAAATGCCGGCAAACAGAGCGATTAGGAAGAATCCGTTGATGTGATTAAACGCGGCTTTAAACCCTTCTTTTCGCCAGATAGAGAAAAGTGAGGGGTTAATGCGTCGAATGCTTTCAAGCAGCGTATCGTAAATACCAGTGATAAACGCGATGGTGCCGCCAGATACACCAGGTACAACATCTGCTGCACCCATGGCGATTCCCTTGAAGAAAGTAATTAAGTAGTTCATTGCTCTAATGCTAAGTCGTTTCGATGGCAGAGAGTATACAAACATTGCGATGAAAAAAGTATGAAATAGTGCTGTAACTACTTGGTTTTATATCCAATCTATTGCCTATCTTTATTACCCGCCAAGAGACAATGCCGCCGTAACGAGCTTTTAATGCTTGGTTTACATTTTTGAGATGATTAACTCTACTATCAATTATCAATCTTGGTTGCATTATGCAATTGCAATTTGCATTATAAAATTGCATTTTGATAATTTGCGCGTGAATAAATCCAGCTTATATGAGATCTTGTGCCCAAAAATAAGTCTTTGCATTTTTGGCATGATTAATGCATAATACTGCTCGACCCTTCTTAAGCCGAGGGTCACCTAGCCAACTGACGTTGTTAGTGAATACAATTTGTTCACACTAAATATAAGCCAATCGCGATTATTGCGGTTGGCTATTTTTTTATATGAACAACGTTACTTACGTGCTTTGCAAATTGCACTTCTCTTACTGTCAGTCATAAAAAAGGGCTGACGTGTTACGCCAACCCTTATGTTTTACTTTACGTTTTAACCCGTTTATCGAGCAGTTCAGTATCCCATCAACTGCAGCAAATTTTCAGCTGTCACAATGGCTTCTTTACGATTAGCAATATTAAGCTTTTGGTACAGGTTGCGAATGTGGGTTTTAATTGTCGTACCTGCCACATCCAGCTCTTGTGCGATTTGCTCGTTACTAAAGCCTGAATAAATCAGCCCCAGAACCTGCCATTCGCGTTGTGTTAATGGGCTGGTACGTACTAGCTCTGGCACATTAGGGTGATTCACCAACTTTTCAATAAAGTCTTCATCAAAGTGAATCGACCGGCTACGTTGATTCGATGAAATGTCCTTCATTAACTGTTGAGCACGGTGACGCTCAAGATCGCCCAGTTCATGGCGGAGGCTCAACTTCTCCAGCAGACCGCCAATGGTTGCACCATCAATCAGGAAGTTTCCGACCATGCCAGTTTGGTTCGTCATTACTAATGCTTCTTTTAACAAAGCCTTGGCTTGCTCCTCATCTTTTTGGCGAGCAGAAAGGACCGCTTCAACCACTAAGTTGCGATTAGTATCTGTGATTAGGTTAGTGCGACGAGCTTCACCTTGGAGGAAATCTAACGCAGCACGAGCGTCGGTATATTGGCCTAAGTTAATGTGGGCGCGGGCAATGTTACGCCATTGCAATTGAGAAAAGTGGTTGCATGCCGATTCAGGACGAACCGCAGTGTTGAGCCATTCTTGCATTGCATCGGTATTCCCGCGCGCTTGCCAAAATAGAATCAACGATAGTGAAGCGTTTGCAGTCCAATCTACATGGTAAGTCGACTGTTTCATCAAGTGTTGGATGTGCTCAATGAATTTACCGGCTTTGTCTAATTCACCGCGTCCAATCGCAATACGCGCCAACATCGAATAGCTATGTAAGTGCTTGCTTGGTGAATGGTTTTCGAGAATTTGCAGACCTTTGTACGCGCATTCTTCCGCTTCATCAAGTCGGTTCCAGCACCAAAGTACTTGCGCGCGAATACGCAGCAAAAATTCATGAAGAGGAACATGCTGAAGCTGCTGATCTTCAATCAGACGGAATGCGGAATCTTGTAGTTCAAAGGCAGCTTGCACGTAACCTTGTGCAATTAAAATCTCGCTTTGCTGCAATATTGCCCATAACGCTTGGTGATATACCTGATACTGACGAGCTAGCTTTTCAGTTTGTTGCATCATCGGCAAAGCACGGTCTAGTTTACCTAGCACGTGGTTAACTTCACCAACAACCGAAGTCGCCACAATTCGGCTACGGTAAATTGTGTTATCAAGTTGGCTAAGCGCTAACTCCGCTAATTCGAGAGCTTTTTCTGGTTGGTTACTGTTGATAGCCACTTGAGCAAGCAACGCGTTTGCTTGACCTTGATAATGAATATCTAACGCAATGTTACGCTTTTTGTGTTCCTCTTCCGCTTCTTCAAGCAGGTGGCCCACTTGGTTATAACGATGCTGACTTTGAGCCAACCATGCTCGGAGCATCGTAAGTTTTGGGTGGCTGAACAACAGATCATCGTCCAACTTGTTAATTGAGCTTTCCAGTGTGCTGAGTTCGCCTTGGTTAAACATCTTCCAGCCGAATTCGTTTAGGATCTCTACCACTAAGTCCTTATCATTCGATTTTTGTGCATGATGAATCGCTTGGTGTGGTGCTTTTTGTTGTAACCAAGCGATAGCAGCATTGCGGTGGAGATCTTTTTCTTGCTGAGGAATACGAGCTTGGCGCTCATGAGACAAAAACTCGCCAAATAAGTTATGGAATCGGAACCAGTTCTGTTCCCCTTCGAGTGGGTAAATGAATAAGCCGTAACGGTTAAGCGATTCAATCATTCCCAGTGCATCTTCGCGTTGGGTAAGGGCAAACACTAGCTCATCATTGAAGTGGTCAAGCACGGATACTTGCATTAAAAAGTGACGAGTTTCGTGATCGAGTAGGTCAAACACTTCTTCGACCAAGTAATCCCACAAGTGCGCGTGATTGAACTGCGATACCGACTCTACAGTTTGTGCCAATGTGCGGTTTTGATGTTGGGCTTGTAATGCGATCAACTGCATCGCCGATGGCCAACCTTCAACATAGGTTCTTAGGCTGTTCGCCATGTCTTCATCAATACCATCGGCGATACGCTGGTTAAAGAAGCGAGTGGTTTCTTCGGTATCAAACGCCAACATCTCGTTGCCGATTTCGATCATTAAATCACGAACACGTAAGTTTGCAGTGCCCAGAGGCGGCGCTGCACGACTGGTTACCACAACGGTGAGGTTGTCTGGCATGTGCTTTAAGAAGAAACGCATTGATTCATGGATTTCATCATTCGTGATTAAATGGTAGTCATCAAGCACCACGTAGCATTCTTGATGAAAGTCAGCCATTTCAGCGAATACTTCGCTAAATAGGGAGCGTAAAGACGAGATCTGACGTTTTTCCGCCAGTTTTTGTGCGTTAGCGCAACTGAAGTTGGTGGCTTTGTTTAATGCTTGAAGCAGATAGTTTACAAAGCGAAAGCCGTCGTTATCGCTGTCATCAATGCTGTACCAACCGACGTTTGGCTTATCGGATAGCCACTGCGCTGCCATTGTTGTTTTTCCGTAACCTGCTGGGGATCGGAATAAAACCAATTTGTAGTAAGGCGCTTGCTGTAGTAAGTCCAACACTCGTGGGCGCACGATGGCATTGTGCAGGCGTCCTGGTCGAGTAAGCTTAGATGGAATCCACATTAGTAGTTATGTCCTTATTTATGTATACCCAAATGACAGCAACGTGATCATTCTAGTAAAGCCCCCTTGAAAGCCGTCTTACTGAATGATGTCATCAGCATCAAAAACACTGTTTGAATACCGGATAATGTCGCTACTATTGGGGCTTGCGTCCGTCTGAAAAACCATTCCATACGGTCACTTAGATATAAAAGCTAGCGAAAACTAGAAATAACTCACATCGCCTAATTCTAGCTTGTATAAAAAGCGTACAATCCTGTGAGCTGAGAGGGATGTTACGACATCAGAAATGTTCGTTACTTTGATCCACTTCCTAATTCTCAAGGGTTGATGGATTTACCATCAACTACGCCCTTTATTTGTGATTGTCGTCACTTAAATGTCGTTTGTTTCGTTAGCGTTAAGATCGCGTTGCACATAGATTACGAAAAGTTCTTCTACGCTGACCGAGTTAATGTGACCGATATTACAATTTTCACATCATCAGATGAGTGGACTATAAAAAGCGTCATGAACGGGTTTTAACCTTTCTCACATTCCATTGTGATCAAAATCACTAAGAACTGGTGCAAAGTTCACTTTGTTGAGATTTGGATCACTAACCTAGCAATGGTACCCCCTCTACGCCCTCAGCCCTCCTCCTTCAAAGGATGAGAATTAGGAGGATGTTTATTCACAGAGGTAAATGCACGATGTATGGCAGATGAATTACCAAAAGACGTGAGAATTTCGTAATGAAACCTACTCAACAAAAACAATTTGACAAGAAGTCGTTCCAAGAAAGCGTAAAGAAACACTTATCTGTAACTTACGCTCATACGATTGAAAACGCAGACAGCCGCGCATGGTACCTAGCAATGGGGCATGCTCTGGCTGAATTTACTACTCTAGATTTGCTTGCGACAGAAGAAGATCCACGCATTAAAAGTGCGAAGAGCGTTAACTACCTTTCGCTAGAATTCCTTATCGGTCGTTTGACGGGTAACAACCTAATCAGCATGGGTCTGTATGAACAAGTAACAGAAGCAATGGCTGAACTGGGTTACAACCTAACTGATCTGCTAGAAGAAGAGCGCGACCCATCATTGGGTAACGGTGGCCTTGGTCGTCTGGCTGCGTGTTTCATGGATTCATGTGCGGCACAAGAATTCCCAACTGTCGGCTATGGTTTACATTACGAATACGGTCTATTTAAACAGTCATTCAAAGATGGTCGCCAGCAAGAAGCACCTGACGCTTGGCGCGGTGTAGAAGGCTACCCTTGGGAAATTGCGCGTCCAGAACTTGCGCAAGAGATCGGTTTCTACGGTCACGTTGAAGTGATTAACGAGAACGGTAAAGAAGTTCGCAAATGGGTACCAGGCATGACAGTAAGAGCAATGCCTTGGGATCTTCCAATTGTGGGTTACGAATCAGACACGGTTTACCCGCTACGTCTTTGGGAATGTCAGGCGATTGCACCATTCTCACTAGCAAGCTTTAACAATGGTGATTACTTCGAAGCTCAGCACGCACTGATCGACGCAGGTAACATCACTAAAGTGCTTTACCCGAACGACAACCACGAGAAAGGTAAAACACTGCGTCTAATGCAGCAGTACTTCCACTCAGCAGCGTCTGTACGTGACATCCTACGTCGCCACGAAGCTGCGGGCTACTCGCTAGCGGATCTACCTAAGCAAGAGACTATCCAGCTTAACGATACACACCCAACGATTGCGATTCCTGAACTAATGCGCATCCTGATGGATGAAAAAGGTTTAACTTGGGAAGCGGCTTGGGAAATCAGCTCTAAGACATTTGCGTACACCAACCACACGCTACTTCCAGAAGCACTAGAGACATGGCCAGAGTCGCTAATCCAGCACCTGCTACCACGTCACATGGAGATCATTTACGAGATCAACCACCGCTTCCTACAAGACGTACGTGCAATGTGGCCGGGTGATGTCGCGAAACAACAGAAGCTTTCTATCATCGAAGAAGGTTTCCACCGCATGGTTCGCATGGCAAACCTATGTGTAATCGGCTCTTACGCAGTAAACGGTGTAGCAGCACTTCACTCTGAATTGGTTAAGAAAGACCTATTCCCAGAGTTCCACGAAATGTACCCGACACGTCTACACAACGTAACGAACGGTATTACGCCACGTCGCTGGTTGAAGTTCTGTAACCCAGGTCTGTCTCAGCTTATCACTGAGAAAGTCGGCCCAGAATGGCCAGCGAAACTAGAGCAACTTGAAGGTATTGCGAAGTACGCTACTGACGCGACATTCCAAAAAGAATTCATGGCAGTGAAGAAAGAGAACAAAGAACGCCTAGCAACTTGGGTGAAAGAGAACATGGGTATCGAGCTCGATACTAATGCAATCTTCGATGTTCAAATCAAGCGTCTGCACGAGTACAAACGTCAGCATCTAGACTTGCTACACGTACTGTCTCTGTACCACCGTATTCTTAATGAACCAGGTTTTGAGTGTACGCCACGCGTTGTGTTCTTCGCAGCAAAAGCAGCACCGGGTTACCACCTAGCGAAAGAAATCATCTTCGCAATCAATAAGATTGCAGACAAGGTGAACAACGATCCTCGCATCGGTAACAAGCTGAAAGTGGTATTCATCCCTGACTACCGCGTGAGCATGGCTGAAATCATTATCCCTGCGGCTGACGTTTCTCAACAAATCTCGCTAGCGGGTAAAGAAGCATCAGGTACAGGTAACATGAAGATGGCGCTAAACGGTGCGCTAACTATCGGTACAATGGATGGTGCAAATGTTGAGATTCGTGAGGAAGTAGGCGATGAGAACATCTACATCTTCGGTCTAGATGTTGAAGGTGTGAAAGCGCTGAAAGCTCAAGGTTACAACCCATTTGATTACTACAATGCGGATCACTTACTCAAAGCGTCAATGGACTTGCTATTGGGTGAAGAGTTCACACCAGGCCAACCAGGCTTACTGCGTGCCACATACGACAGCCTGCTAGACGGTGGTGACCCATACTTATGTCTCGCGGATTTCGCCTCTTATGTGAAAGCACACGAAGACATGAGCGAACAATATAAAGATCAAGCTGGCTGGGCGAAGAAGGCCATTCTTAATACCGCCCTTGTTGGCAAGTTCACGTCAGACCGCTCAATCCGCGACTACGTGAACAATATCTGGAAACTTGAAGCGGTGAAACGCTAATAGAACCTAGTTAAGACCAAGGTAGCCAAGCGCTACCTTTGGTCATTTTCCAAAAGAAGTTATTGATAACAATAAAACCCTACATGGAAGGTGTTGGTATTACCTTCGGAGAAAGCGATGAAAGAACAAACAGCATTAAAGAAAGTCGCGGAAATGGCGAGATTGGCTGATAGCTATGTCAGTGCTTGGGGAGATGAGGCTAAAGTGTCTGAGGAGACGCTACGCCGCTTGCTCGCTTCGCTTGGCTACGATACTAGCAGTGATGAAAAACTACTGGCTTCTGCTGAAAAGAAACATAAAAAAGACGTACTAGCCCCTGTTCTTGTTTTACGCGACGGCGAACCAGTCGAAGTGGAACTAAACCTAGGTACGAGTGCTCGTGAGAGTGAATTCAGCTGGCGTTTAGAAACAGAACAAGGAGAGGTACTTGAAGGCTATCTTCAGTCCCAAATTGTTCGTGATGAGCGTGCTGAGGGTGGCCCTCTAGTGTTTGCATTGCCAAAGAACTTGGCTTGGGGTTATCACAAACTGATCATCAGTCGTAAGCGTCGTAAAACACCTTACGAGATGTCATTGATCATTACGCCGAAAGCGTGTTTCAAACAAGACGATCTAAACCAACACAAAAAGCTATGGGGTCCTAGTATCCAGCTTTACACACTGCGTACTCAGCATAACTGGGGCATCGGTGATTTTGGTGACCTAAAACAACTGGTGAGTGATATTGCCTCTCGTGGCGGTGACTTCATTGGCTTGAACCCGATTCACTCGCTGTTCCCTGCGAATCCAGAAGGGGCAAGCCCATACAGCCCGTCTTCTCGTCGCTGGCTGAACATCATGTACATCGACGTAAGCTCTGTACCTGAATTCGCGCTAAGTGCAGAAGCACAACAGCGTGTTGGTAGCGCAGAGTTCCAACAACGTTTACAAAAAGCGCGAGACTCTCATTGGGTGAATTACACCGAAGTTTCGCAACTAAAAATGAGCGTTCTTCCGCTACTATTCAGTGAGTTTAAAGCTCGCCATTTAGACAAAAACACCGATCGCGCTCGTGCCTTCTTGGACTTTGTTGAAAAAGGCGGCGACAGCTTGCTACATCAAGCTGCATTCGATGCACTTCATGCTGATTTACATGCAGAAGATGCAAACATGTGGGGTTGGCCTGTATTCCCTGAGAAATACCGCACATTCGACGCAGCTGGTACTCAGAAGTACATCAAGGATAACCAAGATCGTGTTCACTTGTACATGTACCTGCAATGGATCGCAGACGATCAAATCAAAGAAGCGCAAGCGCTAGCCGAAGAAAAAGGCATGGCTGTGGGTTTGTACCGTGACCTTGCGGTTGGTGTTGCTGATTCTGGTAGTGAAACATGGGCTGATGAAGGCGCGCTAGTATTGGATGCAAGCATCGGTGCACCACCAGATGTACTTGGTCCACTAGGCCAAAACTGGGGTCTGCCTCCGCTTAACCCCCAGGTTTTAGAAGCGACTGGCTACGACGCTTACATCAAATTGCTACGTGCTAACATGAAGCATTGTGGTGCATTGCGTATCGACCACGTACTTGGCCTGCTTCGCCTTTGGTGGATTCCAAAAGGCGAGAAAGCGACAGAAGGCGCATACTTGTACTACCCAGTGGAAGACATGCTAGCAATCCTAGCGTTGGAATCTCACCGTCATCAGTGTTCTGTAATCGGTGAAGACTTGGGTACTGTACCTGATGAAATCGTTGATATCCTTCGTGATGCGGGTGTGCATTCGTACAAAGTCTTCTTCTTCGAAACATCAAAAGACGACGGTGGCTTTATTTCTCCGAAGCACTACGCTGAGCAGTCTATGGCTGCGCTGTGTACGCACGATATGCCAACACTACGCGGTTTCTGGCACTGTGATGACTTGAAGATGGGGCGTGAGATTGGTCTGTACCCTGATGAGCAGCAGTTGGAAGGCCTATTCGCTGATCGCTTGAAGTGCAAACAAGGCATTCTAGACAGTGTTCGCTGGCATGGCTATTTGCCAGAAGGCATTGGTCATGATGCTCAGTACGTGCCAATGGATTCATACCTAAGCGAAGCGCTGCAACTGCACGTAGCCGCAGGTGACTCTGCACTGCTTAGTGTGCAGCTTGAAGACTGGCTAGAAATGGATCAACCGGTCAATATTCCTGGTACGGTGGATGAGTATCCAAACTGGCGTCGTAAATTGTCGATGAACCTAGATGAAATCTTCAGCCGTGAAGATGTGAATCGTATTTCTAAACGCCTTACTGAAGTTCGTGCACAGGCGAGTAAGTAAAATGCCTAGAGTGGCGTAGATGGACGAGCTGATTACCAATTTTGTTAGCTCAGAGGTACGAAAGTTCCGTCTAGGTCACTCATTCCTAAAACACAATCCGTTAGGATGAAGTACCGTTATTATGCCCGCGACAATAGCGGGCATTTTTGTATTTTGACGCCGTTTACGCAACGAACGTGAGAAGCGGAGTCTTTTTGTGAGTTCACAACGTTGGCTGTGGAGAAACCGATGTTTGATTCAGATCTCTGGTCTTGAAAAGGATATTGGCTCTAGGGAGAAAGATTTGAAAACCACCAAAACCAAGAAAATAAAGAAACAACACGAACGCGCATACGAACTGCTTGCTGAGGCGGCTTACTCAGATCCATTTGCTGCGCTGGGTCCATTCATTGACGACGAAGCTTCGCTGAGAGTTTGGATGCCGGGCGCAAACAAGGTTGAACTACTTGTTAATGGTGAACCTCGCGTGGCGCTTGAGCGTGATGGCGACAGCGGTTTCATCTTAAAAGAGCAACGCGATTTACACCTGACCCACTACCGTTTAGCGGTCGATTGGAATGGTGTTGAACAAATTATTGATGACCCGTACCAGTATCACAATATCTACCAAGAGTACGAGCATCTGCATACGCCAAAAGACATGTATCACTACATGGGCGCACACTTTGTCACGCTAGAACGTGGCGGTGAAAACATCTCTGGTGTGCGTTTCCTTGTTTATGCACCACATGCATCGGCTGTTAGCCTTGTGGGTTGCTTCAACCAATGGGATGGCCGTCGTCATCCAATGCAACGCCTAGACTACGGTATCTGGGGCCTATTCATTCCTGGTCTGGAAGAGGGGGTACAATACAAATTTGAGCTCAAAGGGCCAAATGGGGAAGGGCTTCCTCATAAACAAGACCCTTGGGGTTTCTACTCTGAGCAATACCCATCGTTCGCGTCCATTACTTACGATCACAAGCGTTACCAATGGCAAGATGCGAAATGGCAAAACCGTGCAGTGACGCAAAAGCGTGATGAAGCGTTATCGTTTTACGAGCTACATGCTGGATCATGGAAGCGCGACGAGAAAGGTGATTTCCTCAACTACCGAGAACTCGCAGAGCAGTTGGTGCCATACCTTGTGGATATGGGCTACACCCACGTTGAGCTGATGCCTGTGTCTGAGCATCCATTCTATGGTTCATGGGGCTATCAACCCGTTGGCTTGTTTGCACCAACTAGCCGCTTTGGCTCCCCTGATGATTTCAAATTCTTCGTGGATGCGTGTCACCAAGCAGGTATCGGTGTTGTGCTGGATTGGGTACCGGCGCACTTCCCATCGGATGATCATGGTTTAGCGAACTTTGATGGTACGCCTCTGTTCCATGATCCAGATCCGCGTCGCGGTTGGCACCAAGACTGGAACTCCTACATTTACGATTTAGGCCGTGAACATGTGCGTCGCTTCCTTGTGTCGAATGCGCTGTACTGGTTTGAACAATTCCATATTGATGGTATTCGCGTGGACGCCGTCGCGTCGATGCTCTATCTCGATTATTCACGTAGCCACGATCAGTGGGTCCCGAACGTTGATGGTGGCAACGAAAACTACGACGCAATCGCAACCTTAAAATGGATGAACGAAGAAGTGTACAAGCACTTCCCGAATGCGATGACGATTGCGGAAGAGTCAACGGCGTTTCCGGGTGTGTCTGCGCCAACCTTTATGGGTGGTTTAGGCTTTGGCTTCAAGTGGAATATGGGGTGGATGCACGACAGTCTTTCATACATCAAAGAAGATCCTGTTCACCGCAAATACCACCACAATACCATCACATTCCCGCTGGTTTATGCGCACAGCGAAAACTACGTCTTGTCTCTCTCTCACGACGAGGTGGTGTACGGAAAAGGCTCTATCCATAACAAGATGCCGGGCGATGAATGGCAGCAAACCGCAAACCTACGTGCATACTACGGTTATATGTATGGTCAACCGGGCAAAAAGCTGAACTTCATGGGCGCGGAAATCGGCCAAACGGCGGAGTGGAACCACGATGATCAGTTGCAATGGTTCTTGCTGGAATACGAACGTCATCAAGGCGTTCAAAAGCTGATGCGCGATTTGAACCACTTGTACCGAAATGAAGCGGCGATGCACGATCAAGATTGTGTTCCTGCTGGTTTTGAGTGGCGTCTACAAGACGAGGCAGATGCAAGCATCCTAGCGCACGAGCGTATCAGTAAAGGGGGTGAGCGTATTCTCATCATCACCAACTTTACGCCCGTACCACACGAGCGTTTCCGTTTAGGTGTTCCAAATGCAGGTCAATACGAACTGCTGCTGAACACGGACGACAGCAAATACGGCGGAAGCGATTTTAAAGTGCTGACCAGTGTGAAAACGGAACAAGTCGAAAGTGAATCACTGCCTCAATCACTTGAGCTTCGTTTGCCTCCACTTTCAACCGTGTTCTACAAGCTGCACAAATAATTTAGTCTAATCAAATTCTAAGCCCGTTTTACATTGTAAATCGGGCTTTTTTTTAACCAAGTTTTCACTAACGATAAACAGACTGCATACTCTATACTTGCATCATATTGTTTTATGAAATCAGGCTAGGTCGGACTTTGAGAAAGATTAAATCCCTTCTGTTCAATATCTTATTGGTGCTTTTGCTTTTACCTGTGATGCTCGTTGGCATAGTGAAATACATCGATCCACCAATTTGGGGATGGAAGATCAGCCGCATAATTTCTCCTCCTGAAGGATTTCCTGAAGAGAGTCAAAATGAATGGGTGCCTTTGAGTGATATTTCTAAACACATTCAACTGGCCGTGATTGCGACAGAAGATCAAAAGTTCCCGACCCATTACGGAGTGGATTTTGATTCCTTGTTTAAAGTGATCTCAGAGTCTGGCGAGAACGGTCCCTCGCGCGGTGCGAGCACGATTACTCAGCAAACTGCAAAGAACGTGTTTCTGTTTCCTTCACACTCTTATGTGCGCAAAGCGTATGAGCTTTATTTTGCTCTGCTGATGGAAGCAATGTGGAGTAAAAAACGCATTCTTGAAGTGTATTTGAATGTGGTGGAGTTTGGTCCAGGTATTTATGGCGCGGAAGCCGCTGCGCAAAACTACTTTGGTATTCCTGCTAAACAACTTTCAACACGCCAAGCAGCAAGGCTTGCGGTGGTGCTGCCAAATCCGTATCGCATCAAAGTTTACCCTCAGACTTCTTACACCATCAGCCGCGTCAATTGGGCGATGAGACAAATGCGTAACCTTGGTAGCGTTCTGCTTTAAACTCCTTTTTACCCTGCTCATAAGTAGAACTACGCCCCCATAAAAGCAAAATGTGAAGCGTCACAAGCTTTAGGGCGTAGCTTTTCAGAATGATGTGCTCAGTTTTTCATCCATTTACTATTAGTGTGAATAAAACTACAACACGAATACTGCGCCTATGCGCAACCAATGGACTGAACGATGAAACTGAATCTGATTACGACTACCTTATTGCTTGCATCGGCAAGTGCCATCGCCGAGCCAAACATCACCATCTCTACCACGACTAACAGCCGTGACTTTCCCTTAAGTGCAGAACAGCCTTTGGTTGTGCCCTTAACCAAAGACGGATACACGCTCAAAATCACGGGCGTTGAGGGCGACTGTTTCGCGCCTGATAGCCAGAAGGTCAAATTCAACAAACCTATCGCGCTGAACTGTGGAAAGCCAACAGAACTGCCATTAAAAATCCGCTTTACTGGCGATTACTCTTTTGCTTTTGATGCGGAAGCGAAAACATTGCGCTTCAAGCGTGAACCTAAGAAAGCCGCGAAGACAGAATTCAAACGCCCAATCCCACAAGTGCAATGTGAGGTTTATCAAGGCGGCGAAGTCACCATTGCGCTGGGTGACAGTTTCCCCGATGGCACCAAGTTGCGTGATGCTTACTCTGGGCAGATGGTCGAAGTAAAAGATCAGCAAGTATCGCTGACGCCAAGCAAAGATTCAGGCGGGTTGGTGCTACTAGAGCCAGTGAAGAAAACCAAAGAAGCAGTGCCGTTTGATTACCGCAATGCCAACATTTACTTCGTGATGGTTGACCGTTTCAACAACGCCGATACCAGCAATGACAACAGCTATGGGCGTAAGAAAGACAGCAAAGAAGAGATCGGCACCTTCCACGGCGGTGACCTAAAAGGCGTGATCGAAAAGCTAGATTACATCAAGAGCCTAGGTACAGATGCAATTTGGTTGTCGCCAATCGTTGAGCAAGTGCATGGTTTTGTGGGCGGCGGCGATAGTGGCTCATTCCCATTTTACGCTTACCACGGTTACTGGACGCGCGATTTCACCAAGATTGATGAGAACTTCGGTAACGAAGATGATCTGAAAAAGTTGGTGGAAGAGGCACACAAACGTGGCCTTAAAGTATTGATGGACGCAGTAATCAACCACACCGGTTACTCGACGTTAGCCGATTTGCAATTTGATGGTATTGAGGTGTTAAAACCAAACGCTGAACTACCTAAGAAGTGGGGGGATTGGCAACCAAAAGCGGGTGAAAACTGGCATAGCTACCACCAGAAGATTGATTACCAGAGTCCAAACTGGGCGAAATGGTGGGGCGGTGACTGGGTAAGAACAGGTCTACCGGGATACCCAGCTCCGGGCAGCAGTGATATCACCATGTCATTGGCGGGTTTGCCTGACTTTATCACTGAATCAGACAAAGCCGTGAAGCCAGCTCAATGGCTATTGGATAACCCTGGCACTCGCGTTGAGGCGCGTGATAATTACACTGTCTCGGACTACCTAATTGAGTGGCAAACTGATTGGGTGAAACGCTTTGGTATTGATGGTTACCGTGTCGACACGGTGAAGCACGTTGAAGGCCATGTGTGGAAACGCTTGAAAGAAGAGGCATCAAGCAGCCTTGAGCAGTGGCGTAAAGAGAACGGTAAGTCAGGTCAGCCATTCTGGATGATGGGTGAAGTATGGGGACATACCGCTTATCGCAGCCCTTACTTTGACGATGGCTTTGATGCGTTGATTAACTTCGACATGCAGAAGAAGTTAGACAAAGGCGCGGCGTGTTTCAGCCAAATGGCAGACACTTACCAAAGCTATGCGGACACTATCGCCAATGAGAAAGACTTTAACCCTGTGAGCTACATGTCTTCTCACGATACCGAGCTGTTCTTCTCTCGCTTCAAAGATTACGGTATGCAGCGTAACGCCGCGAATGCACTGCTTCTGAGTCCTGGTGCTGTTCAGGTTTATTATGGTGATGAAGTTGGTCGTAACATTGGTCCTTACGCGGACGATTTCCACCAAGGCACTCGTTCTGACATGGTATGGAAGCTATCTGATGAGAAGCAAGCGCTGCTCAAACACTGGCAAACTCTTGGTCAGTTCCGTAAAGCGCACCCAGCGATTGGTGCGGGTCAGCATCAAGTAATTGAACAAGAAGGCGCGTACGTGTTCTCTCGCTCGCTTGGCAATGACAAAGTCGTTGTGGCGTTTGTGGGTCGCGACAAGTAGTTAGAACTTCGTTTTAAGCCTAGATAGAAAAAGCCCTTCCTTGAGTTATCAGGGAAGGGCTTTGTTGTATTAGTTCGCCAGTTCTTGGTCGATGACTTTTTCTAGCTCGTCAAACGGCACATAGCCAGGAATGACTTGATCATTAATGATCAACGCGGGCGTGCCGCGTAAACCAAGTTGCGTGAAATACTGATAGTTTTTATCAAGTAACGCCTTGGTCTCTTTGTCGTCGACAAGCTGTGCTTCTGTCCCCGTTTTTTTCGCGATTTGATTTAAGGAACGTGCGTCATGTGCGCCCGGTTTTTTCACCAATAACTCATGCACTTGTTCGTACTTATCTCGCTGGTTTTGCCAAACATTTAATGCGTAACTTGCCGAGTTGTAACCGTTCTTCTCGTATTGTTCTTTAAAAGAGACATTGAGGTTAAGCACTTTTACCTGCGGATATTCCTTACCAACTTTGACCAGCTCTCCTTCTAAACGTTTACAAAAAGGGCAGCTGTAGTCTGTTACGTTAATAATGGTTAACTCAGGGTTTTCAGCACCAAAAGAGGAATGTTTGCCATCACTTAGATATTGACGAACCTCCTTCAAGGTGTCGCCAAATGACTGTTGATACGCAATGTACTCTTGAAGGTTTTGGTGCAATGAATCAAGAATTTGAGGGTTATCTTTTAGTATCTGATTAACTTCCTCTAGCTTTTGTTCTGCGGTCTTTTCTGATGCGAAAGATACGGCAGATACGATAGCCATCGTTAACGCCAAAAGTGTACGAGTGAATGTCATAATATTTCCTAAAACTTTTAAATTTCGTTGTTTGTTATGTGAAGTGAATAAAATATGTACAAAAGTCAGGCAGAAAGGTCTCTCGCCTTGCTGGCTTTATTCTCTAAACACGCAAAGTTTTAGGTGAACCCGATACTTTTCCGGTATCGGTTCTGTGTATTCCAGATAACGAATTGCTGTGGTTGTCATCGGCAGCGCCACAATCAAAGCAAACAGAAAAAATGGAATAAGAATATGATCAAACTGATGTTGGTACGCTTGAACCAGCTTTTCTGAAAGGTCGCAAGATGGTGATAAATTCACACTCTCATCTTGCTGACTCTGTATTTGGTGAGCCTTCGGGCAGCTTTTCGAGAAACCAGAATTTTGGCTTAAGCATATCATCACCACCCAAAGCACGAGGGCGAGTGTCCATTTGGCTATTTTATATTGTGAGCGTAACAATGGGTCGTATAGTCCTGTTAATTCTGGTTTATGCCGTTTACATATGACCGGGCCATCCTAACCTAAATTTCGTGGCTGAATGTTACTTTCGAGTTAATCGATATTGCCTCAATGCCAAAGTATGAAGTACGTCATGAATGTTGTAGAAAGCAATATTCGTCAGAATCATTTGTTGAGTTGATGAAGAAGTCGTGAGCTATCGATATAGATTAAAATACCTAATTGTTGGCACAAATTTTTATTATCTTTCAATTGTGATTGGAATCATAAAACAAAACTTCATAACTGAGTCGCGATAATGTTCGGCAGGCGGATTGATTTTGATCATCTCTCTAGCACATTATTCAGGTGAACATATGTGTTAAGTTCCACATGTGTAGGTAATGTTATGAAAATTCCTGTTCAAACTGAGCGTAAAGTTACACTGGGGTGCTACGTTGCTCTGGCGTTTGCGGTTGTGTTCTTTTCTGGCCTGATGCAATCTAGCGAATGGTACGGTGTATTCGATTTTACAACGCTCAATGGCTCTTTCGGCAAGGTGGCGTATGGTGTCACTGAAACGGCTGACGGTGTGCAAGTTGCAACAACGTCGCTTCGCGGTACTGGTGGTAGCGGTGCTCGCGACGGTTTCATTTTCGCACTTACTTTGATTCCAACTGTTATGTTCGCCTTAGGTATGATCAACGTACTTGAGCACTACGGTGCACTTGAAGCAGCTCGTAAGCTTCTTACTCCTCTTCTACGTCCTCTAATGGGCATCCCTGGTAACTCTGGTCTGGCTTTAATTGCTTCTCTACAAAGTACCGATGCAGGTGCGGCAATGACGCGTCAGCTAAAAGATGAAGGTCACCTAACTAAGCGTGAAACGGACGTATTTACCATGTTCCAGTTCACTGCAGGTGCAACCATCGTGAACTTCTTCTCATCGGGTGCTGTGCTGTTCACACTGACGATGGCTGACGGCTCTCTAGCAGTAACTTCTTCTATTGGTTTGGCGGTTGTGGTGATGTTCGCGTTTAAGATCATTGGTGCGAACCTGTTCCGTATCTACCTAAACATGACGGAAGGTAACGAAGACAAGCAAGACCAAAACAAATCAGAGAACCTAAAAGAGGAGACGGCATAATGGGTGACGTTAAAGCGAAAAAACCAATGGTGACGGATATCTTCGTCGAAGGTGCTAAGAAAGGTTGGGTGATTGCGACTACCTCTACGGTTCCTAACGTATTAATGGCGTTCGTTATCATCAAAGCGCTGCAAATCACTGGTGCGCTGGATCTGATGGGCACTGTGTTTTCTCCAATCATGGCGGTGTTTGGTCTTCCGGGTGAAGCTGCAGCGGTATTGATCGGTGCTTGGATGTCGATGGGTGGCGCAGTGGGGGTGGTTATCACGCTGTTTGACCAAGGTATCCTTAACGGCACGCACATTGCGATTCTAGCGCCTGCCATCTACCTTATGGGCTCTCAAGTTCAGTACATGGGTCGTATCATGGGCCCAATCGGTACTGAAGGTCGTTACATCCCAGTTATGATTGCAATCTCAGTATTGAACGCGTTTGGCGCAATGCTGGTGATGAATCTGTTTGTCTAGGAGTGAGTCATGCAATTCTCTCTAAATGAATATCTAGAAGAGCTACGTCCGCTAATCAATGTGGATTGTGGCACTTACACGACTGATGGCATCGAGTTCATCGCTTCTCAATTTGAAGATAAGTACCAAGCGATGTCAGGTTGGAGCGTAAAACGCATCGACTGTGGCAGAGCGGGTGTTGGTCTTGAAGTTCGAAACAAGCCGGAAGCTGAGCAAATCGATGTGATGCTAATTGGTCACATGGATACGGTGTTCCCTGTGGGTACCGCTGAGCTTCGTCCAATGTTTCAAGATGCAGAGAAAGCGTACGGTCCAGGTGTGTCTGACATGAAATCTGGTTTGCTGAACATCGTGTACGCGATGCGTAATCTAGACCAAGCGGTGTTGGATAAGCTGTCTATCGCTATCTGCATGAACCCAGATGAAGAGACGGGCTCTCTGAACTCTGTGGATTGGATTCAATCAGTAGCGAAAAACGCTAAGAATGTACTGGTTGCAGAAGCGGCACGTGCAGACGGTGGTTTAGTGAAAGCGCGTAAAGGCATGGCTCGCTACAAAATGACCTTTAATGGCGTTGCTGCTCACGCAGGGAACGAGCCAGAAAATGGCCGCAGCGCAATCACTGAGATGGCGAATTGGATTCTAGCAGTCAATGCAATGACCAACTTTGAATCTGGTACCACACTGAATGTCGGTATTGTTTCTGGTGGCAACGGAGCGAACATCGTCCCTGAGCACGCTGAAGCGATCGTGGATGTGCGTTTCTGGAGCAACGAAGAATACGATGATGTCGATAGCAAGCTAAACGGCATGCTGGAAACACCATTCGTTGATGGCGTGAGCATTGAGTTGGTTAGTGAAGCGTATAAGCCTTCTATGGTGCCAAGCCCACAAACAGAAAGCTTAATGACATTAGTTGAAGAAGCGGCAAGTGAACTGGCGATCGACATCAACTGGAAAGAAGTCGGTGGCGGCTCTGATGCAAACAATACGGCGATTCTTGGCGTTCCAACTTTGGATGGTCTAGGACCTATCGGTGCGGGCTTCCACAGCGATCAAGAGTACTTGTTGCTTGAGTCTATCGAACCGCGAATCAAAATGCTGATGCGTGTATTGGAGAAGATTGCTCAATAGGGCATTCTGCTTTTAAAGCTTGGTTCCCAAAGTTTTTGGCTTCAACCTTTTGGTTTGCAAGACTTTTTTCCAATGCAATAATCCCCGGACTTCGGTTTGGGGATTTTTCTATCTGTGTTTCACTTTACTATCATTTCTTGTTATTAATCTTGCGTTCAGGTTCGATTAATTAATATGTTGGACATAGTCATAAATTTCGGAGGCAACGATGACCACAACAATGTCTGTAAAATCGGCGCCGAAAGACGCCAAAGATCAAACGATGCAAGCGCCAGATGAGAAAACATTCTGGCGAAAAATGAAAGGGTCGGTTAAGAAAGCGGGTGAAGAAATTGCCGTAATGGGCATTAAATCATGGCTCGCGATGACAGATTCTAACACCTCTGTTCGCCATAAGGCGATTTTAGGTGGTGCGCTGGCATACTTTGTCCTACCAACAGATATGGTGCCAGACGTACTCGCTGGCGTCGGTTTTACCGATGACATGGCAGCACTTACCTTAGCCGCGAACTCAGTCGGTAATGCCATCACTAAAGAACACGAAGCACAAGCCAGAGAAAAACTGAATTCGATGTCTGATTAAGTTGAAAGTTTATTTTACAGCACTAATAGCCATTTGTGCTGCTCGATAAAGTTTTCCAAATACCATAAGAAAAACGTTTCTAATAAACTTTGCAGACATATCTTCAATTGCTCTTACTGGTTTTCCAATAAACACCAGCATATGGCCTAACAGCCCTTTGACTTGTGATTCTCTTACTTTAGAAGCTTTAGCTACTTTTTCTATATTTCTGGCGAGTATATCATAAAATGTCATTCCAGTAGATACTGTGGCTTGGGCTGCTATTGCTGCAAACAAGCCAGTATCTTTTAATAAGGTTATTAATGCTGCTTGAATTCTTTCTGACCAATATTCTGTAAATGATGCTTGGTTTCTGTGCTCAAACTTAAATCTAGTAGGTGTATACAAGTACTTGTTAGATCTGACTTTTATTGCTCCCCACGTTTCGGAGTTAGCATTATCTAAATACCCTAAGCTTGTTTCGCTAGACATACTATGAGCATTTAAATTAAAGCCAGTACTAGCGTCTAAGCGGTACTCATCGCCATTATGTGGAGCATGAATAAATGGCCAGACAGGTACTTTAGGCACAGGATCTGCGCCGTGAGTACAGCGGTATACTTTGTCGT
Source organism: Vibrio sp. 1562 (assembly GCF_033340155.1). Taxonomy (NCBI): domain Bacteria; kingdom Pseudomonadati; phylum Pseudomonadota; class Gammaproteobacteria; order Vibrionales; family Vibrionaceae; genus Vibrio; species Vibrio sp. 1562. The sequence continues at coordinate 98,110 of NZ_JAWOVY010000002.1, read as the reverse complement.
TGCTTTTACTAGATTTACGGGAATATTGTTCTAAACCAACTCTAGGTGCGCCAAAAGTATATAAATTCACTCTTAATGAATATTCTTCTCTCAGCCAATCAGAACATAATGAAGCCAGAGCTCCTCCTAAGCTATGCCCAACACAATGAATACGGTTAGGTAAATTTTGGCATTGCTGTAAATATTGTTTTATGCTTGGTTTGATACTTGAAAATGAATTAATAAATCCAGCATGAGCGATAGAGCCATTTGGAGAGCCTTTAAGGCCGACATTTAGGTTGGTTACCCAATCATTGGCGTTTTGCGTCCCTCTAATGGAAATTACTAAATCTCCCTTATATTTTCCTTTCCCAATACCAATTACCGCAAATGCTTCAGATGTTCTCATTACACCAGGTACCACTTTTCTAAACAATGGTATACGATCTAATCCTGTGATGCCTCCAGTTCGGCCACTAAAAACATCTTGCTGCGAAAATGCAAAGTGTTTTTCAAAACCTCCTTCTCCCCTAAACGCTAGTCTCCCTTGTCCCTGGTATACTCCATACGGTATGTTCGCGATCTCTGATGCAAGTTTTGGTGTTAAAGACGGCATTATGTATCCTCCGTAAACTCTGTTTTATATAAAAATCCATTTAAATTGCAGTTGCTAATAACCATTAGATCTCGAGCACTTTCTAGATTGATATTTTTGAAAAAATATCGGAATTCTTTATTTTTAAGCTCACAGTAAAGGTTATTTAAGTTATCTTTTATAAATATAGGCGGTGAAACGTAGCTTAACTGAGACTCCCAAATGTACTTCTTTTCTTCATTTATATAGGTATATATTCCGATATATGAATATGTTTGATTCAAAGCTGATTCTTTAAACCTTTGAGAATGTATGACTGGCTTAAAGTGAAATTCACCTAACTCATTAGTAATTGAACTCCTTTTGTAAGCATTCTTTAAAAAATTAGCTTCTAAGTAAACGGTTAAATTTTTTAGAGGTCTTTGATCAAGAACTAAAGTACCTTTTATCTCTGGGCTTAATGTATATTTAAATTTCTTAAAAAAATCGAACATACTTTCGTTGAAACCTAATGCAAGTATTGGAAATGAGAATATGAATAAAAAAAGACTATTTTTAAACATGAAATTATGATGTATGTATCTTAGTACCAACTTAATTATCAGACTACTATCTATCGCGATTTGGTTTTGAACTTTAATTTGATAATGGAATTTGTATCTCTATATGATGAAAATGTCCCTTATATCATTTTCAAAGTGATAAACATAGGCGAGTTATCTTAACCCTCTAGATGAACTAATATAGAATCTAACTACTGACCTATTAGTAATTGAAACAACCTCGGGGGACGAGAATTTTATCTAAACCTTTTTGATTTCGGGTTAATTGGAAATAAAAAACCACCTTAGAGTAAGGTGGTTTTTGCTTAGACAGGATAATTTAACTTGGAAGTATTTAAGCTTCCGCGCGCTTCAGATGCACTTCTTCTTCGGCTACGCCTGCCATTGGGTCGTTGAAGCGAGCTTCATCCAATGCACCTTCTGATTTCGCAACGATGACGGTTACTGCACTGTCACCAGTGATGTTTACCGCGGTACGAATCATATCAAGAAGACGGTCAACACCCATGATGAGCGCGATACCTTCAAGTGGCAGACCAACTTGGTTCAATACCATAGCAAGCATTACTAGGCCAACACCAGGGACACCCGCAGTACCGATAGATGCAAGTGTTGCGGTCATGATAACCATCATGTAATCGCCCATGCTCAAATCAATATTGAATGCTTGAGCAATAAATGCGGTTGCGACACCTTGCATGATGGCTGTGCCGTCCATATTCACAGTTGCACCTAGAGGAACAGTGAATGATGAGATACGGTTATCTACGCCCATGCGGTGTTTTGCTGTTTCCATTGTCACTGGAATGGTCGCGTTCGATGAAGCTGTAGAAAAAGCAAACATGATCGCGTCTTCCATCTTACGTAGGAACGTAATTGGGTTTAGACCTGTGAAACCTTTTAACATTAAGCTGTAAGTAACTAGACCGTGTAGGACAAGCGTACTAGCCAGTACTAAGAAGTACTCTGCCAGATTGACGATCGCGCCCAGACCAAGACCAGTAAATAGCTTCGCCATTAAGAAGAACACCCCATAAGGCGCCAAGTTCATCAAAATCGCGACCAGTTTCATGATCACTTCATTCAGATCAGAGAAGAATGCTGCGATGCGTTCGCCTGGTTTACCCGCTGCACTGATCGCGATACCGAATAGCACGGCGAACACGATAACTTGCAGAGTTTTACCTTCTGCCATTGCGCTGATTGGGTTGGTCGGGAACATATCGATGATCACCTGACCTAAAGATGGCGCTTCGGCTGATTTGAATGAACTTGCTGCCGTTAGATCTGCCCCTGCCCCTGGCTGAAATAGAGTACCCATAGTTAGAGCAAGCGTAATCGCGATAGCCGTTGTCGTAACGTAGAAAGCGAGGGTTTTACCGCCCATGCGACCCAGTGTAGAGAGGTCTTTGAGAGAGCTAGTACCACAAACTAACGAAACAAATACTAGCGGTACAACAAGCATTTTTAAGCTGGCAACGAAGATCTGTCCACCAACTTCGAATAATCCATTAACAATGTATGCGTCGACAAATCCGTTGTCGGCAAAAAGTGTGCGAATTGCAAATCCTGTCAAGATACCCGCAACCATACCTAAAATTACGCGGCTGGTAAGCGACATCGGTTTCTTGGTATTCATGAGAACACTCCTTATAGTTATGCACCTTGAGTTCACTTCAAAGCGGCGAGCAGATTAGCAGCGGAGTGAGAAAATACGAAAGAATAATCCTCTAAATGGTTAATAGATGTGAACTTTATCACTAATAAAAATGGGATTTTAACCAAATATTAACGAATTGGCCGGATGAAAAGTTTGTATTTTAACACTTTTATCGAATATACAACCGATAACAAAGAGGATTTACAATAAATTTTAATAAGAGATAGAGTGCATACTCTCTTGGAGTGGATGCATTTCTGCATAACTATTTAAGTTATATTCAGGCTAGCGGTCGCTTCTTTAGGGATAATTTAGTATTGAGTGTTCATCAGAGCCAACGAACCCTTTATGCTTTCATATTTGTCAACTCAATGATGGTTGGCAAGTGTAGTTAGTTGGAGGTGATCCCAGCTCCAATAACTTTGACTGGTATTTTTAATCCCTCCAATCCAATAGCATTGTTTCGCTCGTATTAAGCCTTCCAAACACTGCTTGCCAGCCTCAGTGATACGGACGCTTTGTTCCCACCAGTGCCTTTCACGTGGCTCAATCGTGATCAAAGGTGTTTGACACTGTGCTAGAGGGAGGAGTAACGCGTAAAACATCACGCCTCCTAGGTAAGGAAGAGGTTCTAGTTGTTGATATTGCTCAAACCAATCTTTGATGGGAATTGAACGATTTTGCGAGCTCAAGACCTTTAGTGCGAGGTGTTGTGTCAAGCTCAATCCAGTTTGTGAATTAGGTAACTCTTGCAAATGGCGTTTAAGCACGTTGAATATATTGGGCAAGCAATCCAGGTTATGCTGCTGAATCAAATTAACTATGGAAATAGGTGTCGGTGATGTAATAGCGTGCCAACACCGTTTAGCCTGACTGAATAATTTTGCTGTCACAGGTTTACGGTATCGCCAACAAGAACGAATAGCTTCTTCAGGCAACTGCCCAAAGCCGATGAATCGTTCAGTGCCCGGGAACTGGTTCAACTCAATGATCTCTATCACTTTATTCTCTACATTCTCTAACTGTGTTAGAGCACGAATTAGCATCAATTGATCATAACTGTCATGTTCGACCCAAAAGACGATTCGTTCAAATACATCACTTTGCAACAGATCGAGGTTTGATTGTTCCAATGTGACTATATCTTGAACCGAGTCTTCACGCTTCATCACGGGCAGCAGAGTCTCTACGACATATTGGGCACGAATGGCAAGGAAGTTCTGCGGTGTTGCTGGTATGGGGCCAATACAAAGCGGATCGATCAGGGCTAAAAATGTCCCTTCAAATCCGCTGGCTTTAAGTTGTTGTTGAATGTCGTGGCCACAACGAACGTGTAGCGTTTTTACTTTTGCATCTAGGGGCGGTTTTTGTTCTTTGATGGCTAGTTTGTGCGCTTCTAGCTCTTCGACATGAGCTTTTAGTTTACTCCAACTGGATAAGCCCAGTTCTCTTGCGAGTGCATGTTGAACGTCAGCCAATTGAATTGTATTGGGAGCCAAAGATTCTGGTTTGGAGTGAAATCGCTTAACTAACTCCAACGTGGCGTCATCGTATAGGCGGATAGCTTTGAGCCTTTTTTTAGCAATGGATTTTTGCTGATTGATATTGATCGAGAAGCTATTTGTAGAGTTCATATTTCACCTTTCTTATTTCTTCCACACTCGCCTAAATAGAAGCTAAAAAGAAGGTAAAAACAGATTGTGCCTGCTAAACCAAGCAGGTGAGGATATTGCCGTGAACCGAGTTCTTTCCGCGAGTGTTGGGTGCTTTAGGCATGAGCAGAGTGATAGTAGGTGGTCGCTATCCTTCGTGCAACCTTTTGTGAGAGTGTAGCGTCACAAAATGGCCGTTTCTCTATGTTTAGGGAGAATCAATAGGCGATAACACTAGCGATTCAACTCAATACCACTGTTGCTAGACTCGAGTTTCTACACTTTTGAGTAAAATACGATAAAGCGCTTGAGTCGCAGGACCACTTTTGGCTCCTTTGGGCAAAGTGAGGTGCAGCGCAACTTGATATTGATGGGAGTGTTCGAGCTCCAATACTTTAATTTTATCGCTCTTTCGGGCTGAGACTAAGTGCGCTGGTAGCCGACAAAACCCAACGCCTTGCTCTACGGCGTGAAAAGCGTGGTCGAAGTTATCGACGGTAATACGCTGACGTGCGCGTAACCAACCCACATCTCTTTTCGTTTTGTCTGAATCACCTAAGTCACGGATGACAATTTGGCTGGTGGTTGCAAAATCGTCGATGGAAACATGCGGCTTTTTAGCGAGTGGATGGTGTGCTGCGATTACAGGCAGCATGGTTGTTACGCCAAATGCTTCGGCAGGGTAGTTGGTTATCGGTAAGTTGATGATTGCGATGTCAGCGAGCTCATTTACGACCATTTCGGTTGTTTTGCTCAGTGACGTTTCAACCACTTGAACGGAGGTCGTGTTGTTGTCCTCCAAAAATTGACTGAGTGGTGCATAAAGCCAACAAGGGTCACAAAGATGATCTACTGCGACCGTGATTTGAGATTCCACACCACTTTTTAACTGCTCGCTGATGACTTCTAGTTCCCGCGCTTGTTCAAGCATGGATTGTGCACGACGCAGTATGGTTTTGCCGTGCTCTGTCAAACCCGCTTTGCGCCCTCGTACTTCGATAAGTTGAATACCAAGTTGGTCTTCTAACTTCCTCACCGAGTAGATCAATGTGGTATGGCTCTTGTTGAGCAGTAAAGCTGCGGATTGAATGCTGCCTTCTTGATTAATCGCTTGTAGCGTTTGCCATTGTTCTAAGGTCGTTTTTAGTCTCATGAGTCAATTTTTTAGACAGTTAATGGCGAAATTATGAACTTTTCTGTCAGTTTTATAAAGGTAATAATCTTGTCATCGAAAACGAGTCAATAAGAAGAGGAGACTCAAGATGGCGAAATTATTGCAAGTTGATTTTGAATTTCATGGTCCGTTTGGTGACGAGATGTCGAATGCTCTGGTCGACTTAGCTAAGTCGATTAACCAAGAGCCGGGCATGATTTGGAAAATCTGGACGGAAAGCGAAAAAGACAAACTCGGTGGTGGTATCTATCTTTTTGAAGATGAAGCCACGGCGCAAGCTTATCTCGAAACGCATGCCGCACGCTTACGAAAAATGGGCGTAGTCGAAGTACGAGGTCAAATTTTCGATATCAATGTGCCGTTAACGACGCTCAATCAAGGGCCTATTAGAGGATAAGGAGATGATGACCAACCGCACTTTTCTAACCGTTCATGGTGTCGTATATACTGTATTCGCTTTTGCGTTGTTTTTTGTACCAACCATAATGTGGCCGATGTATGGAGTACAAATTAACGACCAGTACGCGCTGTTTTTATCGCAGCATACTTCGATCTTTTTAGGTGGAATCGCAGCGGTGAGTTTGATGTTACGTAATGTGGAATCAGGGCATACTGCGAAACAGCTGTTTAAAGCATTATTGATTACTAATGGCTTAGGGGCAGTGATTACTACCTATGCCGGCATTATCGGAGTATTTGTCGGTTTTGGTTGGAGTGACCCAATATTCTTTGTCTTGCTTAGTTTGATTACGTACAAGCAATTAAGAGTGCAATAGAAAAAGCCCTGCTGTTTCTAGCAGGGCTTTGTCATATTTGGTTTAATTAGCGATCTAAATTCAAGTTATGATTCGCTTTTGTACGCGTAGTTATAGTAGCCGTATCCATAGCCGTATGAGTTAGATGCTTTTTTCTCAACTGCATTGAGAATCACACCTTTAACTTCAACGCCTGATTGCTCGAAGCGACCTTGCGCGACTTCAATCTCCTTCAAAGTCGTTTGATCAAAACGAGCGACCATCAGAGTTGTTCCTGCAAGCGCGCCAACAATGCTTGGGTCGGTAACTGCGAGTACAGGCGGCGTATCGATGATGACTAGATCGTATTGTGCAGACATCTCGTCAACAAAGCTCTTGAAGCGAGGGTGCATAAGAAGTTCTGACGGATTTGGTGGTACTTGGCCGCGAGTCACAACATCTAAATTATCAATGGATGTAGATTTAATGATGTTGCTAAGGGATGTCTTACCGCTCAAGTAATCAGAAAGACCGTTGTCCCAGCGTAGACCGAAGCATTGCTGCAAATAACCTTTACGCATATCCGCATCAATAAGCAGCACTTTCTGACCGGTTTTCGCAGCGACGGCCGCAAAGTTGGTCGATACAAATGTTTTGCCGATAGATGGTGCAGGACCTGAAATCATAAGAACGTTATTCTTCGCTTCCATCATTGCAAAGTGCAAGCTAGTGCGAAGACTACGTAGAGCCTCAATGGAAAGATCGGCTGGGTTAGCTTCCGCTAGAAGGACTAGCTCATTGTTGCTGCCTTTGTTGCGCTTAAGCTTGTTTGCAAATTCCAGTTGTTGAATAGATTTTGGAACGCTTGCGTAAACTGGCATGCCAATCTGTTCAATTTGATCTGGTGTTTCCACACCACGGTGGAATGCTGCACGAATTAATACGAAAGCCACGCCTGCCATACCGCCAAGCAGTGTTGCTAGCACAACGATAAGCGCTTTTTTCGGCTTGATTGGCTTAGAGAAAGATTGAGCGTTATCTAAGATTCGAACGTTGCCAACTGTTCCGGCTTTAATAATGTTGAGCTCTTGAACCTTGTTCAATAGTTGGATGTAGATTTGTTGGTTTACTTCTACATCGCGTGTCATACGTAGAACTTCACGCTGTGTTTTCGGTAACTTTTGAACTTGTTTATTAAGACGTTCTTTCTCTTTTAGTAGTGTTTCACGTTTATCAAGTAGCGACTTATAAGCTGGGTGATCCTGTGTGAAGCGTTGGCTGATCTCACTTTCTTTGAATGTAAGCTCATTTAGCTGTGCTTCTAACTCAACCATTACTTTCAGCGTTGACTGAGCTTCAAGGCCTAAATCGATAGATTCATTTTCTTGACGGAACCGATTTAAAACGTCTTCAGAAGCGGTCAGTTTTGTTTTGATGTCTGGGAGGTGACCTTTCAAGAACTCGAGGCTTTGCTCTGCCTCTGCAGAATTTCTTTGAACGTTTTGTAAGAAGTAGTTTTGGCTAATGTCGTTCAAGATATCTTGAATCTTAGCGCGGTCTTCACCAGAGAAGCTTAAAGATATAATCCCGGTTTGCTTACCACGTTCGCTAATCGATAAGTTTTCTTGAAGTTTATTAATTGCATCTAATTTACTGATTTTGCTGACCGTGAATGAGTCACCAGTTTGAGCCACAAGTTCAGTCGCCAAAAACTGGTATCCATTCTTCTCAAGCAGTTCACCAACTTTACCTTCTAGAATGACGTTATTGTTATCTTCTAAGAGCCTGAACGTCTGTTTTTCAGAATCAATAACTTCAAGAGTTAAAGGAACGCCAACTGCGTAAGAAGGAGCATTAAATCGTGAAACGCTCAGACTGATTTGCTCACCTTGTAGTCGAGCTAGGCCTTTACCAATAATTGGCATGTAGTTTGGAGAAACGACAGTCGTTAAGTTGAACTTATCAACAGTACCGCCCAAGATCATACGAGATTTGATGATCTCTATTTCTGTTGTCGCTGATGATTCTGCTGAAAACAGCTCTCCCATATCACCAACCATCGCTGAAATACCACCTGAACTCTTACTTTCGATTTGGATAAGAGCGTCAGCTTTATAGATAGGTGTTGATAGAATGGCAACGCCGACGCCTATAATCGAAAATAGGACTACGGTACATAGAATGAGCCATTTGGCATCGAGAATGATCCCAAATAACTTTCCCAAATCGATCTCATCGTCGGCTTGACGTGATTGCTTAATAGTTTGTGTTGTCATTACTTTAACTTCTTAAATACCTTGCCATTGGCGTTTATTTAGCCTTGCGGCTTATAGTTTTTGAGACCACGCTTTTGCTGCTTTTTCTATAAGCGTATATGCATGTTCGAAAGCTTCTCTACTTTGTCTGTATGGATCAGGGATGTTTTGTTCATTTATCCACTGTCCAAACAGCATCGTTTTACCTCGTGCCTCAGGAGCGATTTTGGTTAAGGCTTCTAAATGACCTTTTTCCATAACCAATATCAGATCGTATTGAGCGCAAAGCTCAGGTGTTAATTGTCGTGCTTCGTGTCCATCTAAGCTTACGCTATGTTCGTTCGCGATAGTGGTTGCCATCTCGTCAGCAGCTTTTCCCGTTAGATGGCTCTTATCTACTGCGATTCCTGCTGATGCGACATGTTTGTTTGGTAGTAAAGACTGCAAAAGCCGCTCTCCTGTTGGAGAGCGGCAAATATTACCGACACAGACGACAAGAATATTAGAAAACAAATGCTTACCCTACTTTAAATTGTATGCTTATGATCTCAACTGAATTGCTGGCTTCTTTATATTGCGCAATTGAGCTGAGTAGCTATCGATTACGTGCCGCAAGAGATAAGTTTCTTGCGGCACGTTGTTTTACGGCCAAGTGCGTACTCGTAGTACACCTTCAGTTAGTTCATTAAAGCCGGAAATGGTTGGAACGAGCTGAGCAATCACACGATTCCAACGACTAACAGGTGCAGCCGTCACATAGACTATGTCGTAAGGGTTGAGATCAAACTCAGTACCAATCACCAAAGCAGAAGCGTCAGAAACATCTAGCTGATAAATGTCCGCCATTTTAGCTTCTTCTTTTGAACGTCTGATGACAAACACACCGGTAGCATCTGCGGAGATTTCACTGATACCACCAACGCTGCTAAGAGCCTCAGTAAGGCTCATGCCGCTACGATCAATTTTGAGTAATTTCGGATCGTTAACCTCGCCCATAACAAATACTTTTTGCGCATCGTTTCGAGGAATATGAACAATATCACCAGGCTTTAGAAGGCGGTTTTGAGTTAAATCGCCTTGTTGCATCAGAGCATACAAAGAGACGTTTTCAACAACGCCATTGCGTGTCAGTGTCGCATTACGCCAATCAGCCTCGGCAGCCAGTCCGCCAGCTCTATTCACAGCATCTAGAAGTGTAAGGGGGATGTTTGTAATTGGTTGTTGTCCTGGCTTGTTAACTTCGCCAGTTACATAAGTCTTTTTAGAGCGAAATGCCGCAACGCTTACATCGACCTGTGGGCTCTCAATGTATTTTGCAAGGCGGCTTGCAATGTCTGCACGAATCTGACGTACGTTTTTGCCTTCAACATGTACGACACCTATGTAAGGGTAGAAGATCGTGCCATCCGAATGCACCCAGTTACCCGCTTCGGCTGAGCTTCGGTATGAGCCCGCTGGGATCGTTAGCTCTGGGTGATCCCAAATAGTGATATTTAGGATATCGCCAGGTCCTACTTCGTATTCATATTTTGCGATTTCAATATCTAACTCTGGGTTTGGTTTTGAAAAAGGGTCCACTGAATTTAAAGACGTTACGCGCTCCAAAGTTAAGGGATAAACGGTAACCTGAGACTCTATATCACTCGATTCAGTGCTCATGACTGTTTTGTCACTGACCGAAAGGTGGCTACCAGGCAAAGTACACCCTGTAAGAAGGATAGGAAGTACTGATATCCCCAAAAATTTATTAAATGTGTTCATTGGTTTATAACTACCGAAAGAAAGTTTGCCGACTGAAATTGATTCATTCTAATTGAACTGAGTTTCATCAATATTGACGATTTACTGCAGTTTTAAGCCTTTAGAAAGCGAGTCCATTCAGAATTATTTGTGTAATAAACACTCCAAATGGCTGCTAGCGACTTAGAGCTCTTAGTTTTATTAATGAAGGTGTGAAAATCCGACCCACAAAAAATAGTCAACTATTATCCATCTGGTTGCAATAAAGGCAACAAGTTACTCGAAAAAATACTGACGAATACATGACAAAATTGTGTCTATTTAGCGTTATTGAGATGAATGCATGATTTTGCACAAGCAAACAGGCAGTAATGTGAAAAAACTCATGCCAAAGTTGTATGCATCCTATTTACACTATATGCAACTGCCGTTATGCTTCGTGTTGCGGTCGGATATAACAACAAATATTGGAGCTAATTTTGAAAATCAAACTTTTAACGGCAAGTGTGGCTGCTGTTCTACTAGCAGGTTGTGGTAGTGACAGCGATCCTGAGGTAAAAACATACTCAGTACAGGCTTATGACCCAGCTGTTATCGGCATGGAAGTATCTTATGACTGTGGTGGAGACTTAAAAGGTCAGGCTGATGAGCTAACAACAAACTATGAAGGCATGGTTGGTAAAGCTCGCATTAGCCATATCGACGTAGTGAGTGCACCAGGTGAATGTACTTTCACATTGAAGCATACTGATAAGAGTGTAGATGCATCTAACGGAAAACCTATTACGTCTGATTACAAGATTCCTAAAGGTCTTGCCCAAGCTGACTCTTTAGTTACAGGTTCTCCATTTACAACGTTGGTAGCTAACTCTCTAGATGACGGAGAGGTATACTCATCAGATACTGCTGAAAAAGTATTTGCCAATTTAGGTATCGATATCAATGCAAGTGGTAAAACAGTTGACGAAATCCTTCGTGATACAGAGTCTGTAGTTGCTAACCTTCAAAGTGAAGGCGGCAATAGTGAACTTGCTACGAAGCTAGTTGCTACGGCAAATATCGTGTCTGATATCATTAAAGCGAACCCAACAGCTGCACCTGAAGCCGTGGCTGTAGCTGCAAAATCAATGGCAGAAGAAGTGATTGCGAAATACCCGCATTACCCTAAAGCAGGCGCGGATTCTGAAGAAGTGATTTACGTAGAAATCTCTGAAGAAGATACGAAGAACGTTGTTGAGCAGGTTGAAAAAGACATTGCTGCAGGTAAGCCTGTAGACCAAATCAAACCTACCGTTCCACCAGTTCCAGATGCGAAGCCTGGTAAGCCAGTTGATCCGGTTGCTCCACCATCAGGCGGTTCAGGCGGTAACTAAGCAAGTTTTTGCTGATAAATTCTAAAGGCCTCTTCAGAGGCCTTTTTTGATCCTATCGTACTGTAGTCATCACCTTTTAGTGAGCCCTTTTCTGTTTAAGTAAGGCAGGATGTGCGGACGTGATTCGCCAGCCAGTTTACTGGTGACTTCTTGTGACCAAGTACTCTGTTTTTGATTGCTCGAACGGTTTGCATAGTAGTTTTGCATAGTTTGGTCATACGTCTGAATATCATCCAAGCTTAGGTCTTGATACTGATTTTCATGCACCACGACATGCTTAGGTAGGCGAGGTTTTACTTCAGGGGCTTGATCTGGATGACCAAGACACATACCAAATAAAATGGCGGTATTTTTAGGTAAACCTAATAATTCGTCTACTTTTTGGGCATTGTTTCGTAAACCACCAATATACACACCTCCTAGTCCCATCGACTCCGCCGCAAGCAAGCAATTTTGTGCCATGATGCCCGAGTCTACAGCGCCTATTAGCGTTAACTCGGTAAAATCAGCTTGAACATCTGGGTTGATACTGGCGTGGCGCTGGTAATCAATACAAAACACCAAAAACTCAGCCGCGCTTTCAACGTACCCTTGATTTCCGGCATATTGAGCTAATAGCGTACGTTTTTCTTTGTCGGTCACGCGGATAATTGAAACGACTTGCAACATGCTTGATGAGGACGCCGCAAGGCCGGCTTGAAGAATGGCATCTAATTGTTCGCTCTCAATCGGTTGTGAGGTGAATTTTCGAATTGAGCGGTGATTGAGAATTGTTTGAATCGTGCTGTTCATGGTGACTTAACATCCCCTGTTACGTGTAAAGGCTGAAGACTCACCTTAGCGACATTTGATGAGTCGGTAAACTATCTCAAAAGAAAAACAATGCTTGGCGCATAAGTGTGAAGACGAATCGAGAATACACCACTCGTTCTGTTTGAGAGCGTATATACTGTTTTTAGAATCAATAATTTAAATGCAGTGGAAAATATGAAAGAACTCATTGTTCATACAGTTACGGTGTTTATGGGCTTCTTTGCCATCATGAACCCTATCGCCAATATTCCCATCTTTTTGAGTTTAACTGCTGATGAAGATAAAGAAACCATCCGTTCTATTGCGCTCCGCTCGGTTTTTATTGCATTTATTATCATCGCGATATTTTCTATTGCCGGTAAGTTAATTTTTGATTTGTTTGGTATCACGCTTTATGCATTGCGAATAACAGGCGGCATTTTGGTGTTTTTGATAGGTTTTAACATGCTTCAAGGTGATTCGACGCATCAGAAAACCAAAGAGAAGGCGTATTCACCAGCTCAGCAACGGGCGGCATTGAGTATTGCAGTGTCTCCACTGGCGATGCCAATATTAGCTGGGCCTGGAACGATTGCTACCGCGATGAACTTTGCGACAGCGGGTGGTTTCGATCAAACCATTATTACTATCGTTTCTTTCGCTGTCCTGTGTGTGATCACCTATGTACTGTTTTTATTTGGAGACAAATTGGTCAAAGCGGTTGGGCCAAGTGCTCTAAATGTTGTGACGAAAATGATGGGCTTAATTCTAGCGGTTATTGGTACTCAAATGTTCATTGATGGCGCGGGCGAAGCCTATAAAACGATTTTCTCCTAGATTTCTCTTAGGCATTGCCACCTTGGTTCAACCCGCAATTACATTTCTAACGGGTACGGATTTTTTGAACTTTAGTTTTCATTTTCTAAGAGAGAAATAAATAGACTTCACCTATTTCAATAATAAGAATATTCAATTGTTGTGATTGCACGAATTTCATTACTCTTTTGGCAAGGAGAATGGGGGAAATATGGCAACAAAAGCAATTGTAGTAGAAGGTGGCGCGATGCGAGGCGTCTTCGCAAGCGGAGTGTTAGATGCGTTTTTAGAGCAGAGTTATAAACCGTTTGATTTTGCAATCGGTGTATCTGCTGGTGCATCAAATTTGATTGGGTATTTGACCGACTACCCGCATCGCAGTATTAACGTCATTACTAAGCTGGCCACAAGCAAACGCTTTTTTGACCCGACTCGCTTCGTTAAAGGTGGGGACCTCATCGATGTGAAGTGGCTGTTTGAAGAATCTAATCGCTTGTATCCCGTCGATGAAAATAAACTGTTTAATGGCGTTCCTTTTCTCGCAGCGACAACAAATGTAGATACAGGGCAGGCAGATTATTACCGCGTGACACGTGATAATTTTCACCATGCGATTGAAGCGACAACAGCATTACCGATTGCCTACAAGCATACCCCTTGTTTTTCTGGCGGTTGTTATACCGATGGTGGGGTCGCTGATTCTATCCCAGTGCGTGAGGCTTATCGTCGAGGGGCTCGCGACATAACCGTAGTACTCTCTCACCCACTGAATTATGCCAAAAAGCCAGTTAAGACCACATGGCTGATGAAGAAACTTTTTGCGGAGCACCCCAAAATGGCGGATGCGATGTTAAGACGTGCAGATAACTATAATCAATCATTGGAGTTTATTCGTAACCCTCCACCAGGAACACATGTTAGGGTAATTGCCCCACCAGATAATTTTCATGTTCAGCGCTTATCAATGCGACAATCCGTTTTACTAGAAGGGTATGAAATGGGGCTGATTGAGGGGCGAGCGCATCTCACTAGTTTATCTGGTGTTTATGGTTTAGACCGGGAAAATTGTCATTTTTGCGTTTGATTATAAAAGAGCCTCATAGTGAGGCTCTTTTTACTTAACGTTCAAAAGGGTGATTTAGTTGACTTTATCCCAAGCCATCTGCCAGTGTGAACCTATTCCAGGCTCGTAATGGTTTGCGCTTTCTTTCCACTGCATACAGTAACCAGAGTATGGGAAAGGTTTACATTGATAAATGCCCCCGTCGCTGGCAAGCACTTTTGTGCCCGCCGTGTAGCTAGATAGTCCTTCAGGGAAGACAAAATCGTACTCACCAGATGGTGGCGGAGTAACTGACTCTTCTTTTAAGTGAAAGTCGAGTGTTTGCTGATCCACCAAGTTGCCATCTTTATCCTTAATACGTGTCACGAGCATATGGTGACCCGGCTCCGATTTACTTAAAGCGAGCGATATCGCCTCTACCGAGCCGTCTTTCATTTCGTTTGCCCAACTTGCAAGTGGTTCGCGATGGTGATTGTAAACGGTGAGTTCTGCATTTAAATCGCCTTCAGAAGTTAGTGTCAGATCCAACGTTGTCGGTGTTGACTCAATGATATACTCGTCTGCTAAGCCATCTACTGTGAGTGAGCATTCTGGAACAGGAGTTTCAATGTTATAGCCGAGCTCTACTCGCTCAAGGCCGCTATTTGCTTGCAGATACACCGGATTAGTACCATAAACAGGAGTGAATTTATCCTCTGCATACTGCCCGGCTTGCAGTTTTGCTTGTTCTTGGTTTAGCTTAGTCGCGAGTGCGTAAGACCAGTTTTTCGCTTGGCCCATTGCTGCATCGGTAATTTCTAGTTCAGTTCTATACGCCACGTTTTCACCTGCTTGATCAAATACGCGTGTATAAACCGAATCCCCAATATTTAAATCCATTGTAGGAATAATTTGACCGCCTTGCTTCCAATCTGGAATAACGGGACTGCCACCATCAAATTTCACATCGATCACGTTATAAAATGAGGCTGCAGTGTCGCCAACATCCCATACTGCCAGGATGACATGGTATCCCTCGCGAGTAGGCACATTACATTGATGGCTTACCTGTTTCGGGGGTTGAACCATATTGCCGTCGACGACACAGAAAGGAGTTAGATCAAAAGAGTCTCGTGATAGTGAAGCGTTTGGGTTCCAATCAGGCTTGGTGATGTAATATTTCCAGTCGCGCGTCACGTGGTTAGCGGTAAATGTCCATTCAAAAGTTTGTGTACCTGCTTGAATAGGGCGTTTTACCCAACGGTCGGCAGTTTGCTCATCAAGGGCAGCTGCTAAAGCGGTTTCGGCACTCGCTATTTTACCATCGCGAGGCCCTGTTTCGGGAAAGCCATCAGGGCCTTCAACGCTTTGCGGTTCATATTGAATCGCACCGCAGTTATTATTTTTTTCGTTAGTATCTGGCGATGGATACTTACATAGTGCCGAGCGACTTGCAGCGACACCACCATTGGTTTCTGATACATAACCGTGAGCCGCAGCACCTGAGCTAATGCTTGCAAGTGCTAACGCGAGTACGGATTTGGTTGGAAATGATTTCATCACATGTCCTCTGTTATGGCTGACAAACTAATGTCACACCCCGGCGCATGCTGAGCATAAAGCAACGCTACAGAAATTGGACTTCTGTAACACTGAGTCATGGTAACCCCGCTATCATGAGCATTCTTTTAGATTTTTAAATGCTGACAGACCGGAAGCTTTGCGTCCCACCCTTTCGAATGGTTTGCCGAAATGTGATTGAGCAGCCAAAATTTAGCTTAAGAATTTACATGTGGAAAAGTAAACGTCACTGACATGGAATCCTGTTCTCAAATTGAAAGATAACGATATCTTAACCTCGTCAATATTATGCAGTATCGTATTGCAAGATATTGATTTTAATTTTGTTTTTATCTTATTAATAATCATGGAGAATGAATGGAGGTTTGTTGGGGATAAATGGAGAGGAATCGTGCTAATGGTGGAAGAAGTTCTGTCTAAAGGGCGGAGTGTACCGCCCTCTGGATGGTGTTATTTCGGCATAATGACAGTATCAATCACGTGAATGACACCGTTTTTAGCTTTCACATCGGTTGCGATGACATTTGCATCGTTAACCATGACTTTATCGCCCATGGTTTTAATCATCACATCTTGCCCCTGAACCGTAGTCGCTTTGTCTAGCTTAACAAAATCGGCAGCCATCACTTTCCCTGGGACGACGTGATAAGTCAAAACAGATACTAACTTGTCTTTGTTTTCCGGCATTAAGAGCATGTCGACTGTGCCGTCTGGCAGTTTTGCAAAAGCGTCATCCGTTGGTGCAAAAACAGTAAATGGGCCTTCCCCTTTGAGAGTGTCAACCAGGCCCGCTGCTTTCACCGCAGCAACAAGCGTATTGAAAGAGCCATTTTCAGCGGCAACGTCGACAATATCGGCTTTCATCATGCCATGCTCATGAGCCTTGACGGGAAGCATAAAAGATAATGTCGCCATCAGTGTCGCCGCGATAACTAAGATACGTTTGAACATAATGTGTTCCTTACTAGTTGAGGGTACAACGGGTTCCCTGGAGTGTGTTTGCATTTGTACGCATCGTGATTGAAAGATGATCATCGCGTCCTACTTTCTTTTGAGGGTCTAACATGTCGCGCAAGAATTCGTCTGCCTTCTTGTTTCACATCAGCTCGTTTCCGCCACGTCCATAAGCGCTCTCTTGCTGCCTTAGCTGCTTTGTCTGGTGCGATAAAAGGTGCAAGGTAACGGCTATCTGGCTGCAATTGATACATGACAGCTTCCATCTGGGTCATTGTCCAGGGCTCGAATAAAAGAGGGGGGAGGAACCATTTGTAACTCAGGTACCCACTTGTAGATGAACGTACCGTTAGGATCATGTTCTTGGGCTTGCTTGATCGGATTATAAATACGGATTGTGTTAGTCCCGGTTACTCCTGCTTGCATTTGGAATTGTGGGTAATGAATTCCAGGCTCAAAGTCGAGAAACAGTTGCGCTAAATGCGTTACACCTACTCGCCAATCCATGTTCATGTGGTGAGTAAGAAAGCTAACCAGCATGGCACGCATGCGAAAGTTAATGTAACCAGTGTGGTGCAAACAGCGCATGCAGGCATCAATCAAAGGTACGCCAGTATGCCCGGATTTCCATGCTGCTAACTTTTCTTCATCGAAAGTACTACTTTGTCTAATCAATGGTTCGTAAGCCCGATTAACGCAGTAAAACTCCATGTCGTATTCCGATTCGAATTTTTGGATGAAGTGACAGTGCCAATGAAGCCGTGAAGACAATGCAATTAAGCTGCGACGAAATCCAGCGACTTGCCAGTGTTTCAAAAGGTATTGATAAACTTCACGCAAGGATATGTTACCCCAAGCGAGGTATGGAGAAAGTCGAGTACAGGCTGTGCGTGAGGCTGTGGGACTAGAAATACTTCGATAGTAATCACGACCTCGACGATGGAAAAAGTCCTCTAGTGTTTTCCAAGCGAGCCGGCTTCCTCCCGTTTGCATTCCTTTGCATTTTGATAGCCAGGATGATGGTGGCGAAAACGAACAGCCGAGAGCTTCTGCATCCAATGAATGCAATAAGTCGGTTTGGAGCTCAATAGGGCTTATTGAGGCTCTCATGACAGAGTCCCAATGTTTGTCCCAACCTTGCCGGTTTATTGCACCTCTGATTACAGCACCGTGTTCGAATTCAAACCAGTCGATGTTCTGCTCATACAGCCAAGCGGCAACTTGTCGGTCTCGTTCAAAGGTGCAGTTGAGTCCTATTTCTTGGTGAGAAAAAACAGCGTTGATTTGATATTGCGCTTGAATTGATTGGAAACATGCTAAGGCATCGTCAAACAGCACCGTGATTCGATGTCCATACGCTTTGAGCGTTTCATCCATGTCTTGCAGTGATTGCCAAACAAATCGCCAGTGGCGCTCAGAATAGTGTGGGTTGTTCAATAGCAATGGTTCAACAATATACAAAAGCACAGTTGGGTGCTTTGTTGATAATGCTTGAGTTAGTGGTTGATGGTCAGTCAGCCTTAAATCTCGCTTTAACCACACGACATTGATTGTTTGCATCGGAATCCTCTTTGTTTCCGATGTTGTACGCAAGTAAACCGAAGAAATCTCATCCAATGATCGGTTTTATTCTACAAAACGTAGAGGTAACTTTCAGGGAGGTGACACATGGCAATACCATTGAGTAAGTTACAAAAATACTTCTATGTAGACAAATTGGTCATTCATTCGCTTGATCTCGCATTGTACCAGGCATCTGTCGTGATTGATGGAGAAGCGCAATTTATCACTGATGACAACGGTATCTTTTTGAGGGCTCATTCCCTGATCGAGATGCAAAAGAAGTGCAGGAATATCAAAGCAAATAAGCAGGTTCTAGTGCATCAAAGTGCTTATGATGAAATGGTGGGGCTACCCGAAGGCAAAAGAGACAATCAACTAGAGGTATTGGTGAGGGATACAAAATTGTATTGAAAGAGTATTGGTGCGTAGTAAAAGCGAGCCACCTTACGGCAGCTCGCTAAATATAAGGAGAGTTGGGCTTAGTCTTGTTTACGCTGCGCTTCTTTTTGCGCGTACTTAGCGGCACGTCGGGCTTCTCTTTGCTTGGCACTTTCACCACCAACATGCTGCTCGCCTCGCTGCTCTGCAAGAACAACTTGTTTTTCACGCTCGCGGAATCGAGCAATTTGTTCTTCTGAGTGTGTGCCGTGACATTTTGGACAGCTCACGCCTTGCTCGAACAATTCTGACTGTTTGTCTTCTTCAGTGATCGGTAGACGACAAGCGTTACATAAATCGTAATCTGCTTTTTCTAGCTGGTGGTTCACTGCAACACGACCGTCAAATACGTAACAATCGCCTTCCCACATGCTCTCTTCTTGAGGAACTTCTTCAAGATATTTAAGAATGCCGCCTTCTAGGTGGTAGACCTCATCAAAGCCCTGTTCTTTCATGTAAGCCGTTGATTTTTCGCAGCGGATACCACCGGTACAGAACATCGCAACTTTCTTGTGTTTTGCCGGGTCCATGTTTTCTTTTACATAGTCTGGGAATTCACGAAAGGTTTCAGTATTTGGGTTTACAGCGCCTTTGAATGTCCCGATCTCGATTTCGTAATCATTACGTGTATCGACAACAAACACTTCAGGATCAGCAATAAGATCGTTCCACTCTTGAGGTTTCACGTAAGTACCCACTACGTGGCGAGGGTCTATACCTTCAACACCTAATGTTACGATCTCTTTTTTCAGTTTCACTTTGGTGCGATTGAATGGCTGGGTCTCAGAATACGACTCTTTGTATACGGTGCCAGTCAAACGAGGTTCGTTGTTTAGCCACTCCAGTAGCGTATCAATACCTGCACGATCAGATGCAACAGTACCGTTGATACCTTCACTTGCCAGTAGTAATGTTCCGCGAATATGGTGTTTTTCCATCAACGCAAATAATGGCTCGCGTAGCTCTTGATAGTTATTCAGCTCAACAAACTTGTACAGCGCACAAACTACATACTGACTCATGAGGTTTCCTTTAAAAATACAGGTGGTCAACGACCTTAAAATTTTAGCGGCACGAAGTATACCTGACTAAACCAGTCGGAAATACGGACAAATTATACGGATATTATGAGTAGGCGGGGCCTGGCGGTCTTTGATAGGGGGAGCATGTCCGCAGGTGAAGCCGCTATGTGTTCAAATTATAAGCATTAATTATAGTGGGTTAGGTAGGTTGGAGCCGATACTTTTGGTTTAAATTTATGCTGTTTTGGGCCCTTCAAAAAAGTTAGGCGCAAGAAGCACCAAGTAATCACCGGAGTAATTGACAAGGAAAGGACATGTCGCAGTTTTATACATGAGGTGGTGAGGGATAAAGGTTTAGGGACAAAGAGTGAATGACTGATCGCCATTGTTCATAAACCGCTATAAACGCCTTTTCATCAAATACTAAAAAGGCGTATTTCTAACGTCTGTCCTGCTTATTTCAACGTAGCTGCGGTCTGTTTACCCATGGCAATGAGCCTGTCGAGAATGCGTTCACCGTCGGCACGTAAACCGTTGTGCTCGTACTCATTGGTGATCCACGCTTTTGAATTTGGTATTAACGCGAGCGTCTCTCGACTGATATCCATTTCAACAAACATATCATCGGCGTAAACGGCGCAACTGACAGGCACTTTGTTTTGAGCCAATTGTGTTTGATCGTACAGCGCAGCCCAATCTTCTTTCGCTGCCAATATTTCTGCGGTGTCTTTTAGTGGCTTGAGGTTAACGTATTGGTCGAACATCCATGGGAAGACCATTTCCCCCGTAAAGTAAAATGGCTTGCCAGATTCATAATTAAACTCTGATCGGGTTTGGCGAACGCGGTGCGCACTCCAATTCGACGCGAAGCTTTGACAGTAAATCGATTCATGCAAAATGGCGTAGATCGGGTTGGTTTGGAAGTTTTGCTGCGCCAACATATCGTTTAAGAACTCATAACGAAGTTGTGGTTTGCCGTTCACTTCAATCAACGCGCTTTCTAGCCAATAGTAAGTTGGTAAGAAAGTATCACTCACACCAAAGTTGATGCCGATTTGTTGAAATTGTTCCACCGTGAAGCGTTGACCATTTGGTAGGTACTCTTCATTTTCTAGCAAGTGATTCGCAATGTTTTGGCAAAGTTGCTGTGCATTGGGAAATTGTTGGAAGAATGCTTGGTTTTTCTCCATGGTGCGTTTGAAGGTGGCTTCATACACATCGTCGGCATGACGCGAGACTGATGGCACGCCACCCGTGATGTAGCTTTGCAGCAAGCTGTCTGGGAACAAAGACAAATAGGTGAGGGAACAAAAACCACCAAAGCTTTGACCTAAGATCGCCCATTTTTCGACGCCAAATTGCTCACGAATGTATTCCGCGTCGCGCACGATGTTATCCGCTCGGAAGTGGCTCAAGTAGTCTGCTTGTTGCTCTGGCGTGAGGTGAGCAAGCGTCTGATGATTAATTACGCTGCTGTTGCCCGTACCGCGCTGGTCGAGAAGCAAAACTCGGTACTCTTGCAGCGCGCGCTTTACCCAGCCGCTATTGCCGTTTTGACGCGGAGAGGGAAAGCCCGGCCCGCCCTGAAAGTAAACCAACCAAGGTTTGGTCGATTCTTCATCGCCGACTAGGCAAACCGCACGGGCGAAGACTTCAATGGTGCCTTTACTCGCGTCTTGGTAATCCAGAGGAGCGGTAAAGCTGTGGGGAGTGTAATGCAATCCTGCGTCGATAAATGATTGAGCGTTCATTGTTATCTTTATTTCCTTATTGAGGGGTAGCGCTACTTTACTGCGAATGGCATGAAGAACCAATGCTATTTCCCAATCGCCTCTTCAGTTCTATACCTTGGTCAAATCAATGTAAGTTCAAGAAAATGAAACGATTAGCGACTGGTGCAACTGGTTGAGTGAGCTATGCTCAATAGAGTTGCGACAAAGTAAGAGCATGGAGGAAGTCGGATGAAAGTGTCACTGGCTCGATGGACAATTGTGACTTGTTTAATAAGCGTACCTACTTTTGCCGTTGTTACGCCCAACCCACCTCAGTTACAGGCAAAAGGTTACGTATTAATGGACTTTCAATCCGGTGCCATTATTGCCGAGCATAACGGGCGAGCAGGCCTTGCTCCGGCGAGTTTAACCAAGTTGATGACCGCTTATGTAGTTGGACAAGAAATCAAAGCGGGGCGTTTGAAATGGGATGATGTTGTCACCGTGAGCGAAAACGCGTGGTCGGCCAAGTTTCCCGGTTCTTCTAAAATGTTCATCAAACCGAAAGATGAAATTAGTGTTGCGAACTTAATGCGCGGCGTGATCATCCAATCAGGAAATGATGCGTGTGTTGCACTGGCTGAGCATGTTGCAGGCAGTGAACGCGGCTTTGTCGCCTTGATGAATGGTTGGGCGGAGAAATTAGGACTGCAAGACACCTATTTTGTGAACTCCCATGGTCTTGATAGTGATGGCATCCAAACCTCACCAACCGATATGGCAAAACTCATGCAGTCGATCATCAGCGATGTTCCTGATGTGTATGCGCTATACAGTGAGAAAGTCTTCAAGTGGAACGACATTACACAGTACAACCGCAATAAATTGCTGTGGGACAATTCCATTGATGTCGACGGGGGCAAAACCGGCTACACCAGCAATGCCGGATACAGCTTGGTGAGCTCGGCCAAAGAAGGAAGAATGCGCCTTATTTCGGTGGTGATGGGCACGCCAAGTAAACAGGCTCGGATCAGCCAATCGAAGAATCTACTCAGCTATGGTTTTCGTTTTTATGACACCAAGCAAGTTGCTAAGCAGGGCCAAGTTGAGTCTAAAGTTCGCGTTTGGAAGGGAAATACCAATCAAGTTGAGGCGATCTTTGCTAAAGATGCCTATCTCACTCTGCCTCGTTCAATGACGGCTGGGCTTGATAAGAGTGTGGTGTTAAATGAACCGTTGATTGCGCCGATCGCGCAAGGGGATGAGATTGGTAAGGTCGTTTGGAAAAGCGATGACAGTACCGTGGCGAGTTATCCCTTGGTCAGCAGCCAAGTGGTAGAAGAGGGCTCGTGGTTCGGTCAGCTTTGGGACAGTCTGGTGCTGTGGGTGAAATCGTTCTTTAACTAGAATAAAAACGAGCAGAAGTGTCTTTCTACATTCTTTTGTTGATGGCCGCCCAGCTAAACGTTGGGCGGTGTTTTATTTAACGGTTTATTCCGACAAGGTGATGATTGGTAAATCGTCCCAAATCTTACTTTCATCCGATGCGCCACCGGAGAAGTTCCAAGGGCCTTTGTCTTGCTCTAGCGGACGGTAAGTTGCCGAAAGGCCGTCTAAGTCCCAAGTCGTGACATAGAATCGGATTCCATCGAGCGAATCTGGGCGGCCTAGTGCATCGCTAGCAAAGTCCATTGAAATGGTGTTGTTGGCTTTGTCTACTGTCACTGTTGGTGCTGGCGTTACGGCTTCTCCCCATGTCGTCGCATTTGCTCCTTTGGTGTTGTAAATCGAGCTTTGCCAGCCAAAAACAACCGCATTGCGACTCCAGGTTCCGCTTGGCATAGAAGCGTTGATCTTCGGTAGCTCAGACAAGTTGGTTGCGGCTTCTTCCGGTAAATCAATAAAGATGGTGAAACCCACGTGGTCGAAGCCGTTTGGTGGCAACCAAGTGTCGGTGATTTTGTCCATAGTGAAGGTCAAACGTACGTTACTGCCAACGGTAAACACTTCTGCTTTGTTGATTGCGAGTTGGCTGCTGTCTTTGTCGAATGTTGGATCGGTTGGTAGCGAGTAGTTGCCGTTTGGGCCGCCCATGCCGTCTTGTGCATCGCCCGCATCATAAATGGTGTCATCCGGCGAGCTTGACCAGCTTAGGTTCGAGACAAAATTCACGTCCTCGATGCCTGCTTTTTTCTCGGTGGAATAAATCGCGAAGCGGTGCTGTTGTTCGCCAATAGCAAAGTGACGAGTCGACAGCGTGACGCTAAACTGACCATCAGCACCTACAGTAATGGCTTGCGCTGTTTCCAAGTTACCATCGACGACAAGGTTCAACTTCTCGTTGGCGTTCGCACTACCCGCGATAACAATATCACCAGTGATGGTTTGTCCTTCCCAATCTTGAGCTAGTCGGATATCGAGGTCTGGGGTATCTACAGATTGATTGCTGCTTGTTTTTGAGTAAATCACTGCTGACTTGGCTGGCAACTCAAGGGTTACGTGACCATTTTCATCTGCGACTAACTGCTCTGGAGCTTCTGCCCAGTTCGACATGATTTGTTGTTGGAAGACGGTGCCGCCAACTTGTTCTACATCGAGTTGGTTCATCAACATCGGCGAGTTGGATGTATTCATCACAACCAAGACTTCGTCGTTATCCAACGTTCGAGTAAAGGCGAACACGCCCGCGCCCGCTTTATCGCTGCCAATCACTTTCATTTCGCCGCGTGTCATGACTTTGTTTTCAGTGCGTAGCTTGGCAAGTTCTTGAATAAACAAGTACATCTCACTGTTTTGGTCGAATGAGTCTACGTAGTTGCCATCTTCACGATACCCTCCGGCGAACATCGCATCACGCGCCGCTGACATCGCTTGCTCTGTACCTTGGTAAATCACAGGAATACCCGGTACGCTCATCATGGTGATCAGTGCTTGTTTCATGTCATTCACGCTACCTTGCGACAGAAAACGCGGCATGTCGTGATTATCAATGAAGTTCGGCATGATGTATGGATTTGGGAACATCTCCATCATTTTCTCAAGACGGAAACGTAAATAGTCGGTCGGTTGCCCTGATGCAAATACGCGCGTCATGGTCGCTTGCAATGGGAAGTTCAGTACCGAGGTTAGCTGTTTCGGCGAGCCACTTTCACCGATGTAAGTCAGCATCTTCTCTTCGCCTTCGGTGTGGTAAGGCGTAGATGTTTCGAATACTTCACCAAAAGTGAGGAAGTTGTCACGACCGGTATCAACCGCTTGCGTCATCACACCATCGTCGGCGTGTAGGAAGTCGTTCCAGAAATCGTGTTCAACAAACTTCACTGTATCGATACGGAATCCGTCGACGCCGACTTCGCGAATCCATTTTCGGTAGCTCTCTTTTAGATAAGCGCGTACTTCAGGATCGGACGTATTAAGGTCATCCAAATCAGAGAGTTGCCAGGTTTTTTCTTGTACCAGATCGTTGTGGTCGGTGATGGTTGGCGTCCAGTGGTAGCTGCCTGTGCCGTCTGTTTTACACTCGTTCATGTTGAGCGGGTATGGCAGTTCTTGCCCGGCGGGCAGCGCATTTTCAATCAAACGGAAGCCTTGGCAAGGTAGGCTTGGATCATAACTGTAAGGATCATCGTAGGTGAAGAAGTTGCCTACATGGTTGGTCACGATGTCCTGAATTAAGAACATGTTACGCGCATGCACTTCGCGTGCTAACGCTTGGTAGCTTTCCATGTCACCAAAGTGCTCATCCACTTTTTGGAAATCGCGCGCCCAGTACCCGTGGTAGCCGCCGTAGTTTTGTTCTGCATCCCACCATTGGTTTGCCACTGGCGGAGTAATCCAGATCGATGTGGCACCGAGATCTTCGATGTAGCTTAACTTATCACTCACACCAACGAGGTCGCCGCCGCTAAATTTTTTATCCGAAGTCGGATCGAATTCGTTTTGCCCTTGATCATTAAGAGCGCTGTCGCCGTCGTTAAAACGGTCGATCATCAGGAAGTAAATGATTTGATCTTGCCAATCAGGAGATGCCACGTGGCTGCCTGTATCGATTGGTGTGGTTTCGTCGCTTCCACAGCCAGAAAGAGCAAGAGCGATCGCTAAAGGAAGTATTTTTATTTTATTCATTGGGTTAGGTAGAGTTTCAAACACAGTTTTTGCCTCCGTTATGCAGCAATGCAGAAACGATAAAGCAAAGGTTTGAAGTTGAGAGTGTCATTTCACGCCAAAAAAGACGTGAAATGATGTCACGAAGAGAGGATTTTGATCTGACCGACAGTTTTAATTGAGCGGTTGCACAATAGGATATTGTATCGGGTAATGCTCTTTCGCGAGCTCGTTGCCGGATTCATCATAAAGGCGGAAACGGCACTGCTTTACAGTTTGAGTGAGCGATAATTTCAGCACCCAACAAGCATAATGTGGCGAGTGTTGGGTTAAGCGCATTGCGTGAGGTGTGGGGGCATCATCGACGTAACAGTCAATCCTCGCAACGTTTTCAAGTCGGCATGCCAGTTCGACAAAGAGCGTGTATTGCGCCCCAATGTTAATAAGCTGCCGAGTCGGGACAATGTACTCTGTTGAACCAATCAAAAGCCCTTGAGAGACGACATAATCACGCTGGTGGTTATTCTCAATGTAACGTTCCCCATCGACTTCATAACACAGGCGAAAGGTAAGGGGATGCGCCACCGGAAGTTCGGTCGTTGCCCAGAGTTCGGTGCCATGACTTAAAAAACGCTCGAAGAAGGCGGGGTAGCGCCGCCATGCGCCATCACGGTCACGGCATTCTACCGAGACCACTTTCTCAAACGCAATATTGTCCACTTCCATCCAGATTTTGCCGACAGGTTGGTCGATGTGGTTATCGTCGAAGGTATTGGCTTTGGCGTAGTACAAGCGGATCGGTTGTTGATTTAGTTGAGTTCGGTTATCCAAACATTGTTGGCGATACTGCATGGGGGAAAACGGATACCAACGACGAAAAGTGCGGTGAAAGTTCGATGGTTCTTCGTAACCAAGTTGATAGGCGATTTGCTGCGTTGTGAGTTGGGTGTCGGCAAGCAAAGTGAGTGCTTGCTTTCTTTTAGCGAAATCAACGCATTGAGAGTAGCTCATTTGCTTCTCTTGCAGTCGACGTTGCAAGGTGCGTTTGGAGACGCCCAGTTGCCTTGCCGCTTGCTCTAATTTGAGCGCGTAATTACTGTTTTTGATGAACAAGGCGTTCAAAACACTCAGCAATTCGGGTTGCTCAATGGGTTGGTGAGAAAGCAGCAAATAAACATGTTTCACCAGTTCAAACACGCTTGAACTCGTTTTAGAATCTCGCGTTTCCTCTAGAAAAATATCGGCCGCGAGTGGATTGTTGGCGTGAACTTGTACCTGTATTGATTCGCTTAGCTCAAGCATTTCCAACTGCATTTTGAGCAAGCCAAACACCGACTCCGCCCAATTTGGCATATCGGCCGTTCTACATTCGACTTGCAGATGGATTTGGGCATCATCATGTTGCAATGTGACGTACAAGCGGCGGTCGAATAATGAGACACTTTTACTCCACCAAAGCAGCCCTTCTTGGAGGTTAGGCGCTTCTTTCAACATCATGCATTGCAAGGCCACCAACTTCTCAATGTGCCAATATTCGCCGGCAATTCGAAGGTGATTGTGACCGAGCTTTTTGCACAGAAAGGATGTAATAGCGTTATCTTGAGGCAGCATGAGTTGAGTTTGGTTGCGAGCAAACATGCATTATTGCTGAAAAGATGAAGAAGTTCAGTGAGAACGCTCAAAGCCTTTCTTATCGTTTTATTTTCAAATTTATTTTGAAAATGTTTTTAATCGAAATCGGTTTTTCCCTTTATCTCATGAGGTTATGCTGTTACACAGCTTAAACTCATTAATTGGAGAGCCTCATGGATATCGTACAAGCTGCAAAATCTCGTTACTCAACGAAAGTGTTTGACCCAACGCGCAAGCTACCTCAAGAAAAAATCGACGCAGTTAAAGAGCTGATTCGTTTTAGTCCATCGAGTGTGAATTCTCAACCTTGGCATTTCATTCTGGCAAGCACAGAAGAAGGCAAACAGCGCATCGCTAAAGCGGCGCAAGAGAATTACGCGTTTAACGCGGCGAAGATTCTCAACGCTTCTCACGTATTGGTGTTTTGTGCAAAAACAGGCATTGATAACGACTACATTGAAGCGCTAATGGTGCAAGAAGAAAAAGATGGTCGATTCCCAACTGAAGAAGCGAAAGCGGCTGTGCGCAGTGGTCGTAGCTACTTTGTGAACATGCACCGTTTTGATCTGAAAGATGCGAACCATTGGATGGAGAAACAAGTTTACCTCAACGTGGGTACGTTGCTGCTGGGTGCTTCGACGCTAGAAATCGATGCAGTGCCAATTGAAGGGTTTGATCCCAAAGTGCTGGATGAAGAATTTGGCTTGCGTGAAAAAGGTTACACCAGCGTTGTGATCGTGCCGCTGGGCTACCACGCGGAAGATGACTTCAACGCGAAAACGCCAAAGTCTCGCTGGGACGCAGAAACCGTATTCACCGAGATCTAATTCGAGCTTACTTGCAGGTTACGTAGAACCCTGTAATCAATATATAAATCGCAAAAGAGTGATAAAACGATGATCCACTTAGTTGCAGAAGTGAAAGCCTATCCAGACAGTAAGGATCAGGTAGTGAATTTGCTTGCTGGTTTACTAGAGCCAACTCGCAAAGAAGAAGGCTGTTGCCAATACGAGTTGTATCTCGACGAAAAAGTTGAAGGCCTATTTATATTCCAAGAAATTTGGGCATCGCAAGAGGCCTTGGATAAGCATTTGCAAAGCCCGCACATGGCGACGTTTCTTGAAACATTGGAAGAGAACGATTGGGTTGAATATACCCAGATTCGTCCTCTTCGATTTATCGCCTAATGACAGAAGGTTGCCAGCACGTTGGCGCGTTGTTGGCAGCATTTTTGTTGGATAAAGTCGCGGAAAGTCCGAATCGTTGGCGTTAGTAAGCGACGATCGGCACACACCATGTAGAGTGGCACTGGGCCGCAATCCCACTCTGGTAACACTCGCACCAATCTTCCCTCGATTAAGTCTCGGCTGATGTCCATCAACGATTTATTCGCAATGCCTTTGCCTTTGATCGCTAACCGATGTGGCAAGTCACTATCGTTGCTCATCAAGTTACCGCTGACCACGACTTGTTCTTTCTCGCCGTCACGCGTGAGCGTCCATTTGTTGTAGACCGAATCCGCGACCATATAGCACAAACAGTTGTGTTGCGTTAAATCGGCAGGAGAGGTGAGTTCTGGATGTGTGGCTACGTACTCTGGCGATGCACATAAGATCCGTTCGTTTGACCCACACAAAGCCAACACGACCAGATTGGAGTCGGCCGGCTCGCCGTAGCGAATCGCAATATCGACAGGCTTGGTGTACATATCCGTCAAGCTATCGGACAGCTCTAGTTTTATGGAAACATTTGGGTAGAGATCGATGAACTCATCCACCCAATCGAGCAACATATTGCGACCAAAATCGGAGGGCGCAGTAATGTGCAGTTGACCAGATAACTCGCCACGCGCACTTGAGATCTGATCCAACCCCTCTTGCAATGTTGCCAACGCTTGCGTGGTTTTGTCTAAAAACAGTTCGCCCTCTGAGGTTAAACGCAGGCTTCGGGTAGAACGCACAAACAGCGGGAAACCGATTTGCCCTTCAAGACGCTTAATCGATGCGCTAATGGCGGCAGGTGTCATGTCCATGCTGTTAGCGGCTTTTGAAAAGCTGCCTTGGCGCGCTGTTTCGACAAAAATATTGAGGTCGTTGAGGGCTTTCATTGTGAAAAGGGCTTTTAAGAAGTTCGGGCTACTATAGGGGAGAGTCGTAGGCCAATTCAAGGTTAAAACATTAGGTTGCACGGCGAGTTTGAGTTAGATTAGCGCGCAACTTCACTTTACCGGATCAATAGCATGAGCCAACAGCAGCCGAATAACCCACTTCACGGGTTGAGTTTAGAGAAAATCGTCACCCGACTAGTTGAACACTTTGGTTGGAATGGCATGTATGAGCGCGTTCGTGTGAACTGTTTCAAGAAAGATCCTTCAATCAAATCGTCGCTGAAGTTCCTGCGTAAAACGCAATGGGCCAGAGATAAGGTGGAAGCGCTGTACATCGAGACATTCTGCTAACCGCTCTATGGTCTGCAGCAAGCGGCAAGCAGATTCTTAGTCTCGCTATGGCTCGCTAGAATGACGTAGCTTTTCTTATCGCGTAGGCTGGAAGAGTCGCTCTACTGATGCGTCTCAAGCGAGATTCCGGATGGTCACTTAGGCTTGTCTGGAATCGCTTTTTTAGATGGTTTTGTAGAACTCAGAGCCAAACTCGAACTGTTATTCTGAACAGCGAGGAACGAGCGTGATTCAGAATCTACTCTCAGATTGTATTGAGTTTATTCATGGCTTTATGGTCTGCTGCAAGCGGTAAGTAGATTCTTAGTCTCGCTTTGGCTCGCTAGAATGACGTAGCTTTTCTTATCGCGTAGGCTGGAAGAGTCGCGCTGCTGATGCGTCTAAAGCGAGATTCCGGATGGTTACTTAGGTTTGTCTGGAATCGTTTTTTTAGATGGTTTTGTAGAGCTCAGAGCCAAACTCGAACTGTTATTCTGAACCGAGAGGAACGAGCGTGATTCAGAATTTACCCTCAGATTGTATTGAGTTTATTCATGGTTCTATGGTCTGCAGCAAGCGGCAAGTAGATTCTTAGTCTCGCTAGAATGACGCAGCTTTTCTTATCGCGTAGGCTGGAAGAGTCGCTCTGCTGATACGTCTAAAGCGAGATTCCGAGTGACTCACTTAGGTTCTTCTGGAATCGCTTTTTTAGATGGTTTTGTAGAGGTCAGAGCCAAACTCGAACCGTCATTCTGAACAGCGAGGAACGAGCGTGATTCAGAATCTACCCTCAGATTGTATTGAGTTTATTCATGGTTCTATGGTCTGCAGCAAGCGGCAAGTAGATTCTTAGTCTCGCTAGAATGACGCAGCTTTTCTTATCGCGTAGGCTGGAAGAGTCGCTCTGCTGATGCGTCTAAAGCGAGATTCCGGATGGTCACATAGGTTAATCTGGAATCGCTTTTTTAGATGGTTTTGTAGGGGTCAGAGCCAATCTCGAACCGTCATTCTGAACAGCGAGGAACGAGCGTGATTAAGAATCTACTCTCAGATTGTATTGAGTTTATTCATGGCTTTATGGTCTGCTGCAAGCGGTAAGTAGATTCTTAGTCTCGCTATGGCTCGCTAGAATGACGTAGCCTTTCTTATCGCGTAGGCTGAAAGAGTCGCTCTACTGTTACGTTTAGCGAGGTTTCGAATGATTCACTTTAGGCTCATTAGAATGACGCGAGTTTTCTTATTGCGTAAGTTGGAATGGTACCTCAGCATCATTCCCGATAGCGATGAAGAAGCGCTGTCGGGAACCTCGCCTTTAATCTCTCGTTTATTGCTACTCCAAATGATGCGTACTACCCACGGTTCCTTCCAAGTCTAAAATCGACTGGCGAACGTGATCTGGAATCGCAGCTTTAACGTTGTTCTTAAAATCAAACATCACACCAGTGGCGGTCGCGATGGTCGCAATTTTACCCCACTTCTTACTCAGCACTTGGTACTCCATCGTGATGCGATCTTCTTGCATGTCGATTACGCGAGAACCGACTAATAGCGTGTCTGGGTAAGTAACAGGCAATTTGTAGCGGCATTGAGTCTCGCTCAGTACTGGCCCAATTTGCGAGGTCTGCAGGTCGACCAGCAGGTTAATTTTGTTGAAGTAATCTAAACGTGCGGTCTCGAAGTAGCGAAAATAGACCACGTTATTAACGTGTTGCAGAGCATCCATTTCACCCCATGCGACTTTTATCTCTGTGATAACGGGAAAGTCCTTTAACAGTGTGTCCATTTCTATTGCTCCTTTTTCATCTGCTTTGCCACAAATTGCGACGCGACTTATCACTTTGAGCATTTATTCTAGATGTAATCATTTAATATGTAATAAAATTGTTTTTAAAATGTGAAATGAAATAGTGGTTTGATTATGTAAACCAGAAACTTTACATAATCGAGTTGAAGGCGTAAGTTTAACTAAGAGTAACCAGATAGGAGGTGTCTCATGATTGAACTCAAAGGTTTCAACCTCGCAAGAGTTGAGAAACGCATCGATTGGACAGGTGAGCTGTTCAGTTTGAGAATATCTGGCGCGCCTCTTTCCTTTAAAGCTGGCCAATTCACCAAGCTTGCTTTGCTTGATGATGAAGGTAAGCCGATCAGCCGCGCTTACTCTGTGGTTAATGCGCCAAGCGAGCAATTCGATTGGTTGGAGTTTCTAATAGTAGCCGACCCTCAAGGACAACTTTCTCCACGGCTCCAAAAGCTTAAATCTGGTGATAGCATTTATGTCGGTACCACCGCACATGGCGATTTAATCCATGATTCTATTCCTAAACAGGCTCATGACCTGTGGCTGCTATCTACAGGTACGGGGATTGGACCGTTTTTGTCGCTGCTGGATGATATAAACTTACCGCCTCACAATGAGCGCATTGTGCTGGTTCATGCCGTTCGTTTCGAAAAAGATCTGGTTTATAAATACCTAATTGAACAGCTTCAGCAACGATATGAAGGCAGATTAAAGTATATACCGATAGTCAGCAGGGAAGTGGTTGATGGTAAATTACAAGGCCGAATTCCTGAACTCATCGAATCGGGTTTACTGTCCAACGCCGCTGATGCGCCATTCTCAGCTCAGCGTAGCTTTGTCATGATGTGTGGGAATCCACAAATGATCAAAGATACCGTGCCCGTTTTACAAGAGCTAGGCTTGGAAAAGTATCGCCATCAAACTGGGGGAAATATCATTTACGAACGTTACTGGTAGCGTTTTGTTAAATTGATACGGTTATGCTCAAGATGTAATGATTACTTTTGAGATACGACCGCGATTTAGTATGTTCTTAGTTGAATATTATGTTGGCAATACCTAAACTGCGCTCACCATTGCGCGTCTGTACACTCAGTCATTCTCGCTTAACCAATTACATTGAGGTGACTGAAGTCCATGTATGCTTTTATCGCGAGCAAGCAACAGAGAATCATTGCTGGTTTTATCGACCTGCTCTTTGCGATGGTGGTCGTGTTAATCATCGCATTGAGTATTAACTCTTTTCTTAACGACTTTCAGCTCTCTTTAGCAGATAACCTCACGCTTGTTCGTGAAACTCAGGCGTTTTACTTGCTTTCTTTACCAACGGTTTTAATGATCAACTGGAATGCATTGAGTCATGGGCAAACCATTGGTATGCGCATGATTGGTATTAAAGTTGTAATGAAAAATGATAGTAAGGCAACGAAAGTTACAGCAGGGTTAAGGCTTGTTATTAGCTACTTGCTGGAGATGCTCATTCCGGGGATCCCGTTGGTAAATTTGGCATTGTTGTTCTTTCATCCGGAGCGACGATTGTTGCATGACTTGATCGCCAATACTAAAGTTGTCCAAGCTTCCTAATTTTTGATCAAAAAAGCCACGTGAAGTGGCTTTTTTAATATCGATAAAGTTAACCAGATTTACTGTTGATTAACATATTTCTTAAAGCGAGCTTTGGTTTCTGCGTCTGCTTTTTGGTACCAGAAGTGCAGCATCTCTTCAGCTGTCGAATCCGCTTTAACCGCAGTTGCTCTCACTTGCTTCATATCCGCAGGAACCTTTGCAGGAAGCGTGACTGGCTGCATGGTTGCTGCGCCAGCAAAAGCCACGGCTGCTGCACCGCCAGCTTGGTTATAATCTTCGATTTCACGCACGTAATCACGACCGATTTGCATACCCGGTTTGAGCAACTTGTCCTGGTCAACCGCGATTGCGTTGCCAGAATCATCAACCAGTTTCCAATCTAAGTCTTTGATCTTCTCTTCCGCATCACGTAGGTTGCGGTATTCTGGCATTTGTAGAGTGAGTTCGGCATTGGTCGCGTCAAATCGTGTAACGATAACATCGCTTTCAACACTTAAACGGTCATTACCTTGGTTGAAGTAAGGGGCGAAACGAAATACGACTTGGTTAAGGCCATCAGGTAACGTCAGTGTTCTTTCAGAGGCGAAAAAACCACCCGAAAGATCTGCTTTTTCACCGTTAGCCGCTAATACTGAAACGTTGTCAGGAACACTCACGGTTACATCTGCGAATGCCATGCCACTCATTGCGAGAGCAAGCGCACAAGTTAAAGGCTTGATCAATTTCATTGTTTTTATCCTAAGCAAATTAGTGGTCATCGAGAGTGCATCGTTCATTGCCCGATTGCAACTCCCAAGTGTAATAAGTATGAAAATTTAACAAGAACGTCATTTTTATCGCATTTATTACGACGAAACTGTGATCCAAATAGAATCAAACCGCTGAAATGCAGCGGTTTGATATCATAAGTTATAGATTAAATTTATTTCTAACTTATTGATTTATTATATGCCTGCACCGTGTCCAGGTTCTGATTGGTCATTAGAAGCGTCTTGTTGTTCTGCCATTTCTTCTTGCTGTTGTGCTTTCTCAATGCTTAACCACCAAACAAATAACTCATACCAAATTGCTAGGATAACGGCACCTAAGAACAGACCAACGATGCCGTAGAAAAGCATACCACCGATGGCACCGAGCAGAATCACAGGCATTGGCACGTCGACGCCACGTCCCATTAACATTGGTTTGAACAGGTTTTCAGAAAGAGCCGCAACTACGACCCAAACAGTAAACATGGTTGCTGTTGAGGTGTCTTGGGTCATGTACATGAAGCCAATCACAGGTAGCACAGCGAGCAACGCCGGGAGCTGAGCGATACATAAAATCATTAGAAGCAGTGTGAGTAAACCTGCTGCCGGAACGCCAAATACGAAGAAACCAGCACCGATCAACAGTGCTTGAATCGCCGCTACACCGACTACGCCAAGCAGTACGCTTTTAATTGTCGCTGCGATAAGCGTGGTCCAGCTTTTTGCGTTTTCACCTGCGGTTCGAATCGCGATGGTTCTTAGGCCTGATGCCGCAGATTCAGAGTACGTCATGAAACCTGCTGCAATCGCAAGTGACAAGATTGAAAGCAGTAAACTTCCCAATACGCCCCCAAGTGTACCCAGTAAAGATGTGAGCCCTGCCTTTATTTGTGGCATAAAGGTTTGAATAGCTTGTTCAAGATTAGTAGCGAATAGGGTCCACACTTCGTAGAGCTTATCACCCACGATAGGCCAATCCGCTACGGAAGCTTTTGGCCCTGGTATTTTCACTTGTCCATTTTGTAGTACTTCAAGCGCGTGCGTTGCACCATCCACAATGGAGCCTGATACCATAACAAGTGGCGTGACAAGGAGGGCAATACCAAGTAAAGCAATGGTTGTGGCTGCCAGGCCTCTGCGACCACCATATACACGCTGCAATTTTTGGGTAAGCGGCATTAAAGCGACGGCTATAATAGCGCCCCAAATAACCGGAAGTATGAAGGGTTTGATGATGTCGTACGTAAACATCAGCAAGACAAAGATCAAGCCAATGCGTATTGCTGATTCCACCATATTACTGATGAAAAGCTTACTGTCGATTTTTACCGATTGTTTATCCATTTTTGTTTACCTGATGATCAATGTTAGAACTGACGAGACTTGAAACAACAATCGCCATATAAAAAACACCTGTGATGGCCTCTAAATACACCACGACTTGAGCCAGTGGTGTTAGAGGACTAATGTCGCCATAACCGAGCGTGGTTAAGGTAACGAAACTGAAATACGCTGCATTGGAGAAGTTCTGCCCCCAAGAAATCGCTTCCATACCGGTAAAGGCTTCAGGCGAAAACTCAAGCAGAATGAGGTAGGCAATCGCCCACATCAGACCAAGCAGCAAGAAAAGCGCTACCGAGCCAATGACTTTGTTGCTGTTGACATGGCCGGTGAAAAGAATCTGTCTTGCGATGGATTTAAAAGTGCCGAAAAAGAACGCAAAGGTGAGGGCAAGCATCACCACATTCATCTCTCTGATGTCGAAAACGGTCTTGATCACAATCACAAGAACCCAAACACCAAACAGGCTGTAGAGGAAACGAGACCAGGTTTTGTCAAAGCGAAGGCTCGCAAAACAGACGATAAACGTCAGAACCGTGAAAGCCTGAAGTATGTGTTCAATCGTCCCTTCACCTACTACTTGTGCCATCGCACTCCCTAGCAACAAAATCACTAGCGCTAAGGTTAGATAGAAGAAGTTGTTTTCTTCATTAATGTTTTTGAGGTTTTTACCAATGACCATGGCTCTTCTCACTTAGTTATTGTTCACTGTCTGCGGATGACTCTTTCATCACCATGATGGACGCAGAAAGCCCGAATCGAAGATCAACATCTTCAGGAAGTTCTTGTAGGGAGATTCGCACCGGAATACGTTGTGCTAAGCGAATCCACTGAAAAACAGGGTTTACGTTTGGCAGAAGGTTGTAGCCGACCGTGCCGTCTTTGGGCGCAATACCCCAACCAATCGAGTCAACCGTCGCGTCAATTGGCGTGTCTGGGTGAGACATCAAAGTGACACGCGCTTGGCTGCCAGGTTCGATTTGCGCAAGTTGGTTTTCACGGAAGAAACCAAATACCCAAAAGCTGTTTTTGTCGATCAGTGCGAGCAGTGGTTGGTTTGCGACCGCTTGCGTACCGTTTCTAATATCGAGGTTAGATACAAAACCATCGACGGTCGCATAAACTTTGGTAAAGCTGAGATTAAGGCGTGCTGATTTTAGTTGCTCTTCTGCAGATTTGATTTGCAGTAGCGACTCTTCGTAAGCGATTTCACGACGAATCAGATCCTTATGAGAAACTGCGCCACGGTCTTTGGCACGAATGTCTTTTAAGCGGTCATATTCGATTTTTTTACCGCGAGAGCTAACAATGGAGCGCTCCAGTGCTACTTCGGCTTGAGATAACGCAACCTGGTAAGTCGCAGGGTCGATTTCAAACAGTAAATCCCCCGTTTTTACTTCTTGGTTGTCTTGCACCGCGACATTTACAATTGGGCCTGATACGCGAGGAGCCACTTTGATGACGTTAGCACGCACTTGCCCATCTCGTGTCCATGGGTTATTAAAGTATTCCTCAAACTTTTGATAGCCGAGCCAAGCTGCGCCACCAAGAATGACAAGATTGAGTGCGATTACGAATAGTTTTTTCATCTTGTTTGGCACCTAAAATTGAATATAAAAGCTGTCGATGGCCACCACATAACCGACCATGATGGCAATAAACGTCAGAGACGGAAAAGCGATGAAGCGAGACAAACGTGTCTTGTTCAATATCATCACTGTTATCCACGTGGCCGTGACGGCGAGAAAGAGCACCAGTAACGTGGGAGAAA
The DNA here is from genome assembly GCF_033340155.1 of Vibrio sp. 1562. NCBI lineage: Bacteria > Pseudomonadati > Pseudomonadota > Gammaproteobacteria > Vibrionales > Vibrionaceae > Vibrio > Vibrio sp. 1562. Next base: position 61,043 of record NZ_JAWOVY010000002.1, on the reverse strand, counting down.
AGTAAACGTCTCCCCAAGAAAGTTCATGAGGCATTAGAGATCCTCCGTTTTGTTTTCATCACTGGTCTCAGCCGGAGTTTCGAGGCGCAAAGGCGGCAATACGCGGTTTTCTTCATTTAAATAACCATCCCAGTCAGTTCGTTCTGTCATTTGCTTGGCAATAGATTCACTGAGGAAGGGTTTGCCTGTTTGGGTTTGCCAGCCTCCACCGAGGGCTTTATAGAGTGCGACAACTTGGTTCGCCACGTTCCCTTTGATCGTTGCGTAGCTGTCTTCCGCACGGGTCATTTTTTCAACCGAGTTAAGCAGACGTTCGAATGAAATTTGTCCGTTTTCGTACTGTGTCATGGATATGTTGAACGCACGAATGGAAGAGTTGACCGATTGCAAGCGTAAATCTTTTTGTTGCAAATACAGGTCGTACGCTTCGATTGCATTGGTGACTTCATTAACGGCTTGCAGTACCTTTTTGTTGTAGTTCGTCAGCGTTTCTTGGAAGCGAGCATCTTCGAAACGAATGTTATTTTTCACGCGTCCGTATTGGAAAATGTTCCAACTGAACGTTGGGCCAACCACCATGGTGAGCGAATCGCTAAAACTGAAACTGCTGCCATCGGGAACCGTACTGTCGATACCGATGGAACCGAACAACGAAAAGCTTGGGTACAGAGCGGTTTCTGCCACGCCAATCTGCGCACTTTGCGCGCGAGCTTGCATCTCAGAGACTTGCAAATCCGGACGTCGCATCACTAAGTTAGCATCCACTTGCGTATCCAAAAGCGGTGGACGTGGCACAATGGAACGCTCGTCGGTGCCCGATAGCGCCGATTTTCTGCCCGTCGATTTGAACTGGGCTTCGTACTCAGCGATTTGCTTGTGCATCCCATCCGACTGTAGCAGTCGATCTACTTCTTCTGGTAACAGACCCAGTAGCAAAGCCAACACAGTACGTGATTGCTTCATTGCCACTTCGAGGCTCGGTAACGCTGCTTTGGTGGTGTAGAGTTGGTTTTTAGCTTGTTGAACGTCCAATTCTGTAACGTTGCCAGAGTCGAACTGCACCTGAGTAATACGTACGACACGCTCTTGAATCTCTATGTTGCGGCGAGACAGCAAAATACGTTCTTGGAATGTGCGATAGTTGATGTAATTGCGTGCCACTTCGGCGGTTATAGTGACCATGATGTCGTGATACGATGCGATGGATGCGTAGTAACCCGCTTCTGCCGACTCAATACCGCGAGCATACTTGCCCCAAACATCCATTTCCCAAGCAGCATCAAACGACAAAGTGGCGTTATTCACGCCCTGATCATTTACGTAGGCACGCGCTAGGTTTCCTGACACGGTTTGAACTTGTGGGTATTGCAAGCCAGTCGAAATACCAAGCAATGAACGTGCTTGGACAATTCGTAGCCCTGCGGCTTCTAAATCGAGGTTTTGTTTGCTCGCCAACTCAACCAGCTGATTAAGAGTTGAGTCATTAAATTGCTGCCACCATTGTTGTAGCTGTTGCTCTGATTGCTGCGTATCTTTGGCTGCTTTTTGCACCGACCAGTCACTTGGCAGTGGCGCCTGCTTTGGATGAACATAATCTGGTCCTACCGTGGTACACGCACTGAGTCCGAGCAAAGAAAGTATGGCGAGGCTTGGTTTGGTTAGTTTTGGAAGCATCATATCCCCACCTTTAAAAACGCTTCTGTTGTAAGTTCACCCAATCGATATCCTCGTAGGTTTGCTTGCAATGCTTGATTGCTTCGAACACGTTCCGTTTTAAATTCAGCAAGATATAAAAACCGGCTATCTCTGAATAAGCGTAGTCAGATAAATCCAACTCACTAAAAAAATCTTCCAGTTTATCTTCGAATGTTTGGTAATCCTGACTGTATTGGTCGAATACGGAGTCGAGTTCTTGTGTTGCTTGATGGCTGGCTAAAGCGCCCGCCATCAAAGGAATGATGGAATCGCGGTGCTGTTGGCGAAGCTGAGTAATTAGTGGATTGGTCATCAACTTTTTCTCGGCGGCCATTAAGATGTTGATGTGATTACTGAGTACATCACACGCTTTGCTAAACGCGCCGATCGCTTCTGGCGTGGTTTTATCAAAGTGTTTGTGGTTGATTTTCGAACCCCACACTTTGAGCTTTTTCGATGAGACATTGAGCGTCACCAAGTGCAAGGCCCGTTTGAGCGGCGTAACAACCGAGCTGGACTGCTGTTGATAGGTAGTGAAGAGCTCTCGGGTATGTCGGAAGTAGCGTTCTTTTATGGTCAAAAAGAGGTGTTCTGGTCGTGAGCTAAACGGGAAGTAGTGCGCGAAAATAATCATGAACACCACCATGTAAAACAACAGCATGATCGTCATGAGGATCCCGAAGTGATAGAACATGTTGTTATCTAAACCGAGAACAAACAAGCCCACCATGTAGAAAATCGTCACTGGCCCGTTAAACAGATAAAAACCGATAAAGGTGTAGATAAAGATAAACAGGCCAAGTTCTAATCCGAGATCCAATTGCGGAAGGATGAAGACGTAAGAAGGTACCGCGAACAAGAAGCCGAAAGTGAACAGCACAAGCAACAAAATTGGGTGCACAGGCACGAACGACAGCAAAGACATAAACATGGTCGAGAAGACCACGAACGAGTAGCCGCCTGGTGGATTGAAATAAATCCAAATCAGTCCTGCAACCCAATAGGTAACAAAGGTTTTGACCGCAGTTTTAAAGTTTTCTGCGTCCCACCATAGAAACTTGCCTTTCGGTTTCGGCAGTGGCACGTCAAAGGAGACATTATTCGTCACAGAGTCAATACAGCTAATGCTCTCAGCTAAACGTGACAAGTTTTGATGCATCAGTTCCAATAGGTGACCAAGCGTAAGCGCAGAGCCTTTCTCTAGGTGAGCTGCGTCCTCAAGCAACGCTTGGTTGTATTTGACTTTGAATTCCTGAGCACGATAAGCGGGTTCTTTTTCGTCCCAGACTTGTTGGCAGGTATCAAATAGCGCGTCAATTTCCGCCACGGCTTGATCAAAGTTGCTGATGCTTTCACGGTCTTGCTGGTGGCTAAAGTGGCTGTGCGCCGCGACGGTCAATTGTTGCGTTACTTGCTTGTTCAAATGAACCGCCAAGCGCCACTCTTTCATGTAGGCCGATACGTCACTGCATTCCACACTGACCGTAGCAAAGCGCTGTTCGAGCGCATTTTGAGCGGCAAACATCTGTTCGATGAGAGTGTCCACGCTAGGTTGTGGCTCTTCAGCTTCTGGATTTTCTTCTCCGCCTTCTTGAGGAGAGATTTGCCCTGCCGATTTTTGCTCGAAATTTTGCAAGATAGCGGTGAACAACGCGCGTTGTGCTTGGTTGAGTTGTTCGATGAGCTGCCTTAGGTTTTGTTCTGTTTTGGTCGGGAATAAGAAAGTCCCCACGAGTGTGTAAACCACCACCCCAAACACCGTCATATAGGCGCGGTCAACGCCATAAAGAAACGCACCCTCTGCGTCACCGCCATTGGACATCATCAACGTCATCACACCGGTCAGCATGAGTAGCGTTGGATCTTTTTGATAGGCATTACGGAAGTAAAAAATGAATGAGACCACAACCGACACGCTCAGCATGTACAACAAGCGGTCTTGAGCAAACAATCCCACCAGTAACAAGCCAACGACGGCGCCAACCAACGTACCAAACACGCGTAAGGTACCTTTGGCGAGTGATTCACGACGACTGCCTGTGGATGCAATCAGCATCACTGTGGTTGCGGCCGTCGATGCTTGCGGCCAACCCATGGCAAACGGGATCAGATAAGCCAGAGTCAGGCTAAGCGATACTTTAATAGCGAATTTTATTTTGTCGTTCATAGTGTCAAAGTTTGCTCAGGCTTATCGTTATAAGTTGATGAATTTCTTATATGAATAATCAGAATCTTGTTCTGAATAAATTCGGGGGGCGGAATATAGCGGGTGAAAAAGTGTGCTTTGTAAACCCTTTGTCAAAACAAAAAGTGCGTATTTGGCTTGATCTCGTGCTAGCCCTTGGCGTTATTGGCGAAACGCCTAAAACGAGCAAATTCGCGATCTGTGACGATTCTCATTTTTGAAACAAAATCGTTGCATTGTGTGAGCCAATTCTCACCTTATATTCTTTGCCTGGTACCAAAGCAGACCACTTGTACCATCTGCAATGAGCTTTACTGCTTTAAAAAGCATAGATGATGAATGGGTATTTGAGAGGGAAAGTTATTACTTTTTATCGGCTTGCTGATTGTTCGTTTGTTTTTTTGGATCGAGATAAAAAAACCAAAGCGATCCCACCAAGAATGATGCCGCTGGTTAAAAGAATATGCAGTGAAAGAGGCTCGTGGAGTACGATGCTGCCGAGTAGCAAAGCAATGGCTGGCACGGAAAGTTGGCTGACGGCGGCTTGAAGTAAAGAGAGCTTACGCACGACTTGGTACCAAAGTGTATAACCAAGGCCAGAGGCAATGGCACCAGATGCGATAGCGAGCAACATTCCGCTCAAAGAAAGTTGGATTGAGGACAAGATTAATGGCGAAAGGAGCACGCCAATTATTGATGCAGCGATGAATCCCCACGTGATGCCACTACTTGGAGAAGGCGCTTGTTTACCGAGCGCAGTAAACGCAGCCCAACAAACGCCAGAAATCAACATGAGAAGTGCAGAGCTAATATCGGGGCGCGTGGCAGATGGCAACATCAACCAAACAAATCCAACAATTGAAAGGCCGATACCGATGATTTCGAGAAACTGAAAGCGCTCACCTTGCCACCAATAGATTGCCAGTAACGTAAGTTGCACGGCACCAAACAAAAGCAAAGCACCGGTTCCTGTCGCCAGTTGTAAGTACGCGAAAGAGAAAAGGGCAGCGTAACCAAATAACGCCACGCCAGCAAAAAAGCGAAAGCGAGAAGTTGGCCGATCGGTTTTCCACTGACCTCTCACGACAAGCAATGCGATTAAGATAACAGCGCCAGATATCAATCGAACGAGCGTGAAGCTTCCTGCATCAATTAACCCTTCCGCCAATGCAAGTCGGCACAATAATGAATTGGCAGCGAACGCCAGCATTGCAATGGCAGTGAGTAAAAAGGTCGACATCCTTGATCCTTAGCGTGTAAATGAACAGCTAGTGTAGATCCAAAAGAACATTTTTATTAGTTGATAAAGTGATTAGTTATAGCTATCAGAGCAAGAAAGTCATTAAAAATAACCAGAGAAAACCTGACCTTAGCCTGAGTCTTACTGTGGTTGGGAAGGTTGTTTGTACAATGACTTAATGGTGTTTTTCAACCATAGCAATTTGGGATTGTACGCATTGCGTTTATGCCAAATCATGGTAAATGGAATCAGTAACTTGTCTTGTTGAGCTTGGTCTAATGGAATTGGCAAGCACACCAAATCGAGATGCAGCTTTTCTGTGTAACTTTTGCAATAGTGCGGCGCGGTGGTGATCATGTCATGCGTCGGCTGCGCTGCCATAAAAAGGGATTGCTCAAAGTTGGACATCGTCAGCCCGATAGAGCGCTGTAGCCCTAGTTCCGTTAATACTTCATCCAACGCCCAAGTTTCACTTTTTTCCCAAACAATATTGATGTGTTGGTAGCTCAGAAAGGTCTCGAGATTCCACTCTTGCTGTAATGCCGGATGATCTTTATGTAAATACACTATCGGCAGGTCATAAAATAGAATCTCAAAATCCAAGAAATACGGCAGAAGATCCAACGACTCTTTTGATCTCGGGTGACTCTCTCGGCCGGTAAAACCGATATCCGCCTCGCCTCGAATGATGGCGTCGAGTGAATCGTAATCCCAGTTACTGGTTTTTACTTTCGCTTCAGGGTATCGCTGGTGGATAGCGACGATGAGTCTGTCCAGCACTGTGAGCACTAATGGCGACTCAATCGTGATATCAAAACGCACTCCTTTAGGCGTAATATCGCTGCGTTTTTCTGCAATTTGGCTGCCAATTTGCAGCCATTCTGCGAGATCTTGCTCCATGCTTTGTGCCAAAGGCGTTGGCGCAAGACCTTTAGGTGTTTTGACAAACAAAGGATCATCGAACCAATGACGAAGTTTGTTGAGCGACTTACTTACGGTAGAGGGCGTAACGTTCAGCTTTTTCGAGGCTTTCGAGACGCTTTGCTCTTGCAGCAATAATTGCAGAGTGAACAGTAAGTTTAAATCAAGTCGCGCTAGGGATTTCTTCATAATGGGTATCGTGAACAGGCTTTGGAATCAATAGTATTAGAGCAAGGCTGATTACGCTACCTAACACTAAGATAAACACCAACATATTCAGTGCACTAACGCCGATGAAACCCATAAACCAAATATAGAACGCGGAACTACAAACTTGAGCAATGCCCAGTAGTGAGCTCGCCACGCCAGCTTGTTGAGAGAATGGGCTGAGCGCTTGGCTCATGGCCACGCCAAAGCCACAAGCGAAGCCAGCGCAAATCAGCCCAAGTCCGAACACATAGTAATGAGATTGTCCATCATGGAAATAGGCAGCACTGAGCACGATGCCTGCACAAGCGAGCAATACTTGAGAGGTCATCAATAAGGTTCGCTGCTTAAAAATTCCCAATGCCAATGGTGCCGAGAACGAAATCAACATACTGATCGTCGCAGTACCAGCCTGATGGAAGAATAGCCACCGCGATCAAAACCAAGCATGCTCATCACGACAATTGGTGAAGCGTTAACAAAGGTCAGAATGGTGGTCACTCCAAGTGCAGTAATGATCAGCCTACTGATAAAAAATCGCTCGAAGAAAGTCTCTTGATGGCTCTCTGGCGCTGTCTGTTCTTCACCTTGTTGGCTGGGTAGTGATTCCTTGAGAACAAAAATGGCCAATACACTGACGAGAATGCCCATTCCTGCCATTGTGGTAAACAAACTCGGCCAAGGAAATTTCAGCATAATCAAGTGACCAATCACGGGTGCGATCACTGGAATGATACAGGTGATGCCATTGAGCATCGACAATACTTTCGCGCGGCGTTCATCGTCTAACGTGTCGCGTAAAATCGCGAATGCGACGACATAGCAAGATCCAGCCCCGATGCCTTGGCAAAAGCGAGCAATCAAGAAAGTGTTTGGTTGCTCAGCCATCCCGCCGAGAAAAGACGCGAGCACGAAGATCATCGCGCCGACGACGGCAACAGGCTTTCGTCCCACAGAGTCTGCAATTTTCCCCGCGAATAACATGGTGGTAGCCATGCCAGCTAAATAGATCGAAAACGCAATATGCAACTGAGATTCACTGGCGTTGAGATCTGACGCAATTTGAGGCAAACCAACAAGATACAAATCAATGGCAGTAGGGTAGAGTAAAACGAGTGCAAAACTACAAAGTAAAAAACGGGACATGGAAACCTCTCTATCGAATGGCGAGGATAATAGAGTGCTAAACGTTTGCCTGCGAGTGGGAAATACGACACTAGGTATTTCTATTTACGACATACCCTGTATGAATTGAGCATAAAAACAACAAGGAAGATTATGATTACTATTGAAAAGTATTCGCCTGAGCGACATGAACAAACTTGCGAACTTAGCGTGCTAGAAGAGCAATCGCAGTTTACGGTCGCGGATGTGGGTGAAATGCTTACGCGTCTTGAACCTACAGAACTTCCGCATCTGATTTTGACAGACGATGATGTGGTTGGCTTTTTTCTATTTGATGCAGCTTACAGTGAGAAATACGATTTTTGCCCGGAAAACAGTTTAGGCGTGCGGGCTTTGCTGGTGGATCTCCGTCATCAAGGCAAAGGCATCGCCAAGCAAGCCATTCAACAGTTTGCCGATTTCGCCAAACGCCATTATCCCGAGTTTGATGCGCTTTATCTCACTGTGAATTGCCGCAACATACCTGCTTATCAGTGCTATTTAAAATCAGGGTTTGAAGATACCAATGAGCTTTACCACGGCGGCCCAGTTGGACCGCAGCACATTATGAGACAGCCGCTTTAGCTATGAAAAACCAAGGATGGATATATGAGAATTGAAATCGACAATTTAGAACGGCCGCAAGTGATAGCGCTGTTGGAAGGACATTTACAGGACATGTACGCCACGTCACCACCAGAAAGCGTGCATGCGTTAGATTTAGATAAGCTCAAAGCGCCAGAAGTGACGTTTTGGACCGGATGGAAAGGTGAGCAACTGCTTGGGTGTGCGGCGATTAAAGAGTTGGATGACCAACACGCGGAGCTGAAATCCATGCGCACCACGCCTACGGCAAGAAACCAAGGTGTGGCATCTCAATTATTGATTCATGTGATTGAGCAAGCGAAGCAAAAAGGTTTGCAGCGCTTGAGTTTAGAAACGGGCTCGATGGAGTTTTTTAAACCAGCGCGCCTGTTGTATGAAAAGCATGGCTTTGTGTACTGCGAGCCGTTCGGGGATTACGAACTCGATCCGAACAGTCAATTCATGACCCTAGAACTGAGTTAGGGCCATGAATTTTTAGAAGCTAAATCCAATCGATTTAGAAATTCAGATTCAAGTTGATGGTTGGCGACAAGAGGCTTGAACGCTCGTCAGCCAATCGCTTTCTCTTCTCTTTCAGTCTCTTGGCATTATCTTTGTCTGGATTGCCATCAAGCTGATTATCGATGACCGAGATTTCAGTATCGATTTGTTGGATGCGTTGCTGGCGTTGATATTCTTGATGACCTAACTGGTAGTTCTCAATAAACTCTTTGCTGCTGCATACACCGTAATATTCTTTGCCTTCGATACCGACAGTGTACCCATTGTCTGGTGAGCAATATTGGATAGTGCCTTTATCAAAGCCTTCTTTCCATTTCGCTCGGTCGGGTGTCACACCCGCTTCACCACAGTCTTCGGTATAGCTATTGATAATGTTTGGATCGTTGCCGTCTCGGCCATCTTGATAACCTACGTTGTACCAGTTTGCCGTTTTGCACTCATCCGGAGACATGCTGGCGCAACCTGAGAGCAAAGTCAGTAAAGCCAGGGGGATTAGCGCTCTTTTCATCAGTGACTGTCCTTTAAATAAAATCGAATTGATAACTTGAGTTTAAAATGAACACTGTTCATATCAATGGTTGAAATCATTGTATTCACAATTGTGGAGACTCATTAATCTAAGTGATAAATTTATTATGCTGAATAGAAGTGTGTTTGATTAGTATTATCCACGAACTGCGCCTTTGCTGCATCAATCCACTAGCCTTGGCCCCAAATTAAGTGATAATACCAACATAAAGATAAACACCGTCAATGAGGCTAAGACATTGAGCGAACAACCCACCGTCCTTATTATCGAGGATGAATCTGCTATCGCAGAGAACCTGATTCATGTATTAGAGATGGATGGCTACCACGTAGAGTGGTTTGCAACAGCAGGAGAGGGCTTAGCTTTTTTGCAGCACAACTCCGCAGCGTTACTTGTCTTAGACGTAGGCTTACCGGATGGCAATGGTTTTGAATTATGCAAAACCATCCGTGAGTTTTCTGATATTCCCATAATCTTTCTCACCGCAAGAAGCGATGAAATTGACCGCGTAGTCGGTTTGGAGATTGGCGCGGATGATTACGTGACTAAGCCATTTAGCCCGCGCGAAATGTTGGCTCGCATTAAACTTCGAATCAAAGCTAAAGCGCCAATGATGGAGGACAAACCAGAGCCTGTAGCTGTTCCAGAACAACCTCATTTGAACCATGATTTAGTTGCGCAGAACTTCGACTACGGTGTTGGCGGGCAAATGCTTGGGCTGACCGCTGTGGAGTTCAAGATCCTCGATAAACTGATTTCTGTCTCTTCCAATGTATTGAGTCGAGAGCAACTTATGATCGCGGCAGACATGGCGCCAGAGGCTGCATATGAGCGTAATATCGATACCCATATCAAAGCCATTCGCCATAAGTTGAAGCCGTTTGAGATGTCTGAACGCATCTGTACCAAACGTGGCTTTGGTTACTTTTACTGCATTAAAGGTGAATGATGAATCGCTGGCCGAAGATCCCGCTTGGACTCAGACTGTTTTTTCTCTACTTCATCTTAGTCGGGATGACGGCTTACATGGTGAGCAAAACGGTTGTCCAAGAACTTAAGCCAACCGTGCGCCAAACCACCGAAGAGACGCTGGTGGATATGGCGAACTTACTCGCGGTATTGGCGGAAGAAGACGTCGCGAATGACAAGTTGTCTGAGAGTCGCTTCTCCAAACTACTAGCGGCTTATGGGCAGCGAGAGCCTCAAGCGCGCATTTGGGAAATCGGTAAAAAAGCGATTAACCATCGAATTTACATTACCGATAAACAAGGCATTGTGATTGCGGATTCTTGGCAGCAAGACGTAGGCAAAGACTACTCGCAATGGAACGATGTGTATCTCACGTTGCGTGGTCAATACGGCGCGCGCAGTACCATCGAAGACCCGAAAGATCCGCTCTCAACCGTTATGCACGTGGCTGCGCCCATTTACCATAAAGGTGAAATCATTGGCAGCGTGACGGTGGCAAAATCCAATCGCTCAGTACAACCCTTCATCGATCTTTCTAAACGCAATGTGCTGTTTTGGATGGTGTGGATGAGTGGTTTAGTGCTATTGGCAGGGGCATTGTTTTCTTGGCGAATTCACTCGGCACTGAACAAGCTAGAAGACTACGCGACCAAAATGGGTGAGGGTGAAAAGGTCTCTAAGCCGACATTTCGTATCTTTTATGAGTACGGCACGCTAAGCGACGCATTGGAGAAAATGCGCAATCAGCTCGATGGTAAACAGTATGTGGAAGAGTACGTACAGATGCTGACTCATGAGCTGAAAAGTCCGTTATCAGCAATTAAAGGTGCGAGTGAAATATTGCAAATGCCATTGCCTGAAGAAAAGGTCACGCGCTTTGCTGGCAACATTGAGCGAGAAAGCGATCGCATGCAGTCATTGATTGATAAGTTGCTAGAACTTGCTCGTCTTGAAAAGCGCCCTGAACTAGAACAAGTCGAAGCTATCTCGCTAAAACAAATGGTCAATGAAGTGGTTGAATCGGCGGATGCGCGTTTGAGTGCTAAGTCGGTCACTGCCAAAATCCAAATTGATGACCATCTCGCCGTGCTTGGTGATGCCTTCTTACTGAAACAAGCCGTTTTTAACTTGATGGACAATGCGCTGGATTTTGTTGATTCGGAGGGATGCATTGAATGGAAAGCTGAGGTCGCGAAAGAGAAAGTGTTCTTGTCGATTTTCAATTCAGGTCCTCACATTCCCGACTATGCAATGCCTCGTTTAACCGAGCGCTTCTACTCCCTCGCTCGGGAAAATGGTGTTAAGAGCACTGGGCTCGGGCTGAATTTTGTTGAGCAAGTGATCAAACTGCACAAGGGTAAGTTGCAAGTCGAAAACGTCGATTCTGGCGTGAAAGTGACTCTTGTTTTACCAACTCCATAGAAACTCCACATTAGCTCCATTCGTTCTCCAAATTGCTGACTTAGATTACTCCCATCAGCAAATGGAGAATGAAATATGAAAAAGATCCTCAATAACCAACTCGGCACGAAGTTCGCCTTCGTGCTGTTTTTGTTTGTCTTACTGCAAATCCCGCTTTCAATGGTCACAGGGCTGATCTCAGAACGCTCATATCGCCAAGATGAAGTCAGAAACGACATCGCACGCAGCAGTAGCGGCGAACAGCGCATCATTGGTCCATTCATCATGGTTAACTACACCGAAACCAGTTACCGAGATGACAAAGTACAGATTAAAGAGCGTCGTAAATTTCTTTTACCTAGCACTTTTGATATGAGCGCGAATCTGGACAGTTTTGAAAAGTACCGAGGTATTTACCGTGCGCGTTTATACAAGGCACAAGTGGCGCTGAAAGGCACTTTTGATGCAGACGATCTTGCGGCGTTGCAGGGGCTTGATATTGAAAACATGAGCCTAGTGGTTGGCATTGAAGACAGCCGTGGATTGATTCGTTTGGATGACATGACCATGGCGAGCTCTTATATCGAAGTCGCACCGGGAACGGGGTTAGATCAGTTACCACAAGGCTTCCACAGTGATCTGACACTTGCAGACCTAAACGCAGAACAACCTTTGGCATTCGATCTTAACTTCTTGTTGCAAGGGATGGGGCAGCTTCAAGTCACACCAATCGGCAGTCAAACAACGGTTGAGCTCTCTTCAAAATGGGCGCATCCAAGCTTTATCGGTGATTACTTACCGGTGTCATCAGAAGTATCTGAAGATGGATTTAACGCACAATGGGCGAGCAATAACTTCTCTACCAATATCGCGCAGCTGTTCCAAAGCTGTTTGTCATCGAATCACGCTTGTCACGAGCTTGAACAGCGACAAATGGGCGTAGATTTGATTGATCCCGTGGACCACTATTTGAAATCCCATCGAGCTGTGAACTATTCACTGTTGGTTATCACATTAGTATTTGCGAGTTTCTTCTTACTGGAGCTGTTCCAAGCGCGTCCGGTTCACCCAGTGCAATACGGTTTTATTGGTCTGGCTTTAGCGCTTTTCTATCTATTGCTGATTTCGATGAGTGAACACCTCGGCTTTAACTGGGCGTATGTGGTGTCGGCAGTCGCATCGACCGGGCTTTTAAGTGTGTACGTGAGCGGTATGTTGAGCAACACCAAAAACGGCGCGATATTCGGAGCGTGTTTACTCACTCTCTACGGATTACTGTTTGGCTTGCTACAAGCAGAAAGCTACGCATTGGTTATGGGGACATTGCTGTGTTTCGCGATTTTGAGCTTCACTATGGTCATTACACGCAACATCGACTGGTACGCACGAAATAAGAAAGCGGAAGAAAGTGCAAAGGCGAATCATGAAGATGTTTAAACGAGCAATTCTCACTGCTAAGCCAAGCGATATGGTGGAAGAGACGTCTGCTATCCACCTGCGATTTTCTGCAAAAAATGGACTAAAAAGCTTGGTGTGTTTTATCGCATTGGTCGTTATCGCGCTCTATGTTCGAGACAGCTTTATTCGTCCGACATTTGGTGATGTTCTCGTTGTGGTTTGGCTCTACTACTTTCTTGCAAGCTTGTTCTCCATGCCCGTTAACTGGCTTGTTTCACTGGTGGTGTTGATTGCGTTTGCTGTTGAGTTAGGGCAATTGTTACAGGTCGCGGTTTGGCTTGGTATCGAATCTTCATCGCCTCTGGCTGTGATTTTGGGCGCCACATTTGATTGGAAAGATCTGCTAGCTTACTGCATCGGAGGTCTACTGTGTTGGTGGATGGAAAAGAAATGAAAACCGAGATGAAAGCCATCGCGCTGCCAAACCGACTCCGCCATTCCAAACGAGGTATTCGTAAAAGGATCAAAATCAGTTTACTCAAGCGCGTGTACCTTTGGTCACTGACCAATAGAGAACTGCTGTAAACCTCACCTGTTTATATGAAATACAAAAGGGAACCTTAAGTTCACCGGCGCACAGGGTGAGTTAAGATTCCCTTTATTAATAGGGTCTATTGAGCTTTCAAGCTGATTTTTGCAGCTGTTTGTGGGTAATTTATATGAGGCAGAGACATTTGAAATGTAGTTGGTGTAACTGATAAGCCGGTAATGAAGTAGAAATGAACCACAAACGCTGCCCGAAGGGTTCGGCTAAAAGCGTTTTACTCTTTGTTGAGAGGTAATTGCTTAGAATGACTAGGCGGCAAACCTCTCGCCGCGATTAAAACGCTTTTATCTCGAACAAAATTTAACCATGAAAGTTCAATAGACCCTAACTAAGACATCTAGCTGCTACTTTTAATTAGCTTTCAAATGAAAGTTTCTCGCCGAACGTCTCTTTCCAGTCTTTATCGAACTGTTCAACCGCAGGTTTTACTGCTGGATGTGCGAACATTTGTGCCGCCACATCAGTTGGCAATGTAATGGCTTCGATGCCCAGTTTCATCACCTCCATCGCTTGTTGAGTGTTCTTGAAGCTGGCTGCCAAAATCTTCGCTGGTAGCTGGTTTTGATCGAGCAACAATTGAAGATCCGCGACCACTTCAACACCGTTGCCGTTCATCGCATCAATGCGGTTTACGTAAGGTGCTAGGTAGTCTGCACCGCACAGTGCCGCAAGGAAACCCTGTTGAGCTGAATAGATAGCGGTAGCAAGAACCTGAATTCCCTCTTTTTTCATTAGCTTAATTGCCGCTAAGCCGGTTTCTGTTGCTGGCACTTTTACCACCATATCGTAAGGCAATTCATTCAATTGGCGTGCTTCTGCCACCATGCCTTCGACGGTTGAACTCACGACTTGAGCGTGAAAGCGAGGTGTACCGCCAAGTGCTTCTTGCATGCCTGCTAGGGTTTCATTCAGTCCCTGTTTTGACTTCGCCAAAATGCTCGGGTTTGTCGTCACGCCTTTTAGCGGTAGGCACTGGTTAAAGCGTTTTACTTCTGCCACATCAGCAGTATCTAAATAAAGTTCAATCATGGTTTCTACCTTAAACAAAATCTTCGTTTTGATGATGGGATCACTATAGATCTGACAATCGAACGAGATCTTGATTTTGATCAATTGAAATTTCATTTGAAACTATAATAATTTCATTAAATGAAAGTTAAGTGAAACTTGTAAACGCTCAAATGAAGCTTTCAGTTCGAACAAAGAAAAGCCGCTGATAAGACTTGACCAGTAAGAAACGGATTAAGTACACAGCGGTAGCACAGACCAAGAGGCAAGCAGAGATGTATTTCAATATCCAACGATTCTCTACCCATGATGGCGATGGCATTCGTTCCATTCTTTTTCTTAAAGGATGCAGCTTGTCTTGCCCTTGGTGTCAAAACCCAGAAAGCCGCAGCGAAAAGCATTCACTGTTGTTTGATCAGCGAAGCTGTATGGAAGGTTGCCAGCTGTGCGTTTCTGCTTATCAAGCCACAACTCTAACCACGGAGGGTAGTGAAACGATGGGTGATGGTATTCAACGTATCGACAACCAGATCATCATCAATCGCAAAGCCATCAAAGAAGACCAATTGATCGCGCTGCGAGACGTCTGTCCTACGCAAGCACTGACTGTCTGCGGTGAAGAGGCGAAATCAGACATGTTGTTCGACACCTTAATTAAGGACAAACCTTTCTACGACCAAAGCCAAGGTGGCGTGACTTTCTCCGGTGGTGAGCCACTCATGCAAGCCGATTTGGTAGCAGAACTCGCGCAGCGTCTGCACGACAACCAAGTCTCTACCGCTATTGAATCGTGCATGCATGTGCCGTGGAAGAACGTCGAAAAAGCCGCGCCGCATATCGATTGTTGGTTGGCAGATTTAAAACACACCGATGAAGAAAAGTTTCTTAGTTGGGCGAAAGGTTCACTAAAACGCATCAAAGACAATTTCCGAAAACTGGCACCTATCGCGAAACGCATTGTGATTCGCGTTCCCGTTGTGCCGGGGTTCAATGACACCATCGAAGAGTTGAAAGACATCATCGATTTTGCGGCTTCACTAGAGAGCTGCCAAGAACTTCACTTGCTGCCGTACCACACGCTCGGCATCAATAAATACCGTTTGCTCGATATGCCTTACGAGTGTTCTGACAAGCCATTAAACAAAACAGAACTGCTAGAAAGCGCCATGCAATACGCAAGCGAAAACACCCAACTTAACGTGATTGTAAGAGGTTAACTATGGACCTGAATTACCTTCCTGAGCGTATCAAAGCGCACAAATCGGCACTGGTAAATATCGTAACGCCACCTGTCTGTACCGAGCGCGCAGAGGCATACACTCGTGCTTATCAAGCAAACGAAGACAAACCTGTTATTGTTCAACGTGCGCTAGCACTGCAAGAGCACTTACGCACTCGTACTATTTGGATTAAACACGATGAGCTAATCGTCGGTAACCAAGCGAGCAAAGTACGCGCTGCGCCTATTTTCCCAGAATACACAGTGCGTTGGATTGAAGCGGAAATTGATGAGCTAGCTGACCGTCCTGGTGCAGGCTTTGCTGTTACTGAAGAAGATAAGCAAAGCATCCACAGCATCACACCGTATTGGCGCGGTAAAACCGTTCAAGACCGTTGTTATGGTTTGTTTACTGATGAACAGCAAGAAATCTTAGCCAGCACCATCATTAAAGCCGAAGGCAACATGACTTCGGGTGACGCGCACCTTGCGGTGGATAACGAGAAAATCTTGAAGCTAGGCATGAACGGTTTGCTAGAGGATGTTCGTCAGCACCGTGCTAACAATGATGTTTCGACCTTTGAAGGCTTGAAGAAAGAGCAGTTCTACAAATCAGTCGAAATCGTACTGCTTGCCATTCAAGATCACATGGTGAGCTACGCTGAATTAGCAGCAAAAATGGCGTTAGAAGAGACGCGCCCCCTGCGCAAAGCTGAATTAGAAAGCATTGCTGCAAACTGTTGTCATGTAGCAAGCCACGCACCAGAAAACTTCTGGCAAGCACTGCAATTGAGCTACTTTGTTCAGTTGATGCTACAAATCGAATCGAATGGTCACTCGGTTTCTTTCGGTCGTATGGACCAATTCCTAAACGAATTTTATGTTCGCGATATCGAAAACGGCGCGATTGAAAAAGACTTTGCACTAGAGCTTTTACAAAGCTGCTGGTTGAAGTTGCTTGAAGTAAACAAGATTCGCTCTGGTGCACACTCAAAAGCATCGGCAGGTTCTCCGCTGTATCAAAACGTGTGTATCGGCGGTCAGAAGTTGAATGAAAAGGGTGAGCCTGAAGATGCAGTGAATCCACTTTCTTGGGCGATTCTGGAATCTTGTGGTCAGTTACGTTCGACGCAACCTAACTTGAGTGTGCGTTACCATGAAGGTTTAAACCAAGAGTTCTTAATGGGCTGTATTGAAGTGATTAAATGCGGCTTCGGTATGCCAGCGTTCAACAACGATGAGATTGTTATTCCTGAATTCATCAAGCTTGGTGTAGAGAAAGAAGACGCTTACAACTACGCATCTATCGGCTGTATCGAGACCGCAGTTCCGGGCAAATGGGGTTACCGTTGTACGGGCATGAGCTTCATTAACTTCGCTCGTATCTTGCTAGCTTCATTGAACGAAGGTGTGGATGCAACAACGGGTAAAGCTTTCTTGCCACACGATAAGTCATTAGCAAAAGGTAACTTTGAGAACTTTGAGCAAGTGACAGCTTCTTGGGCAGAGCAAATCCGCTACTACACCCGTAAATCGATTGAGATTGATACGGTAGTGGACAGCGTGCTTGAACAGCAGGCACAAGACATCTTCTGTTCAACGCTAGTGGATGACTGTTTGGCTCGCGGTAAAACCGTGAAAGAAGGCGGCGCGAAATACGATTGGGTATCTGGTTTGCAAGTCGGTATCGCAAACTTGGGTAACAGCCTAGCTGCCATCAAGCACCTTGTTTTCGATGACGCGCAAATCACCCAACCAGAGTTGGCAAAAGCATTGGCAGAAGATTTCGACGGCATGGAGAACGAACAGCTTCGCCAACGTCTTATCAACTTTGCACCAAAATACGGTAACGATGATGACGCAGTAGACCAACTACTGGCAGACGCTTACCAAGTGTACATTGATGAGCTAGAACAGTTCGTTAATACGCGTCATGGGCGTGGTCCAATTGGCGGCGGTTACTACGCAGGTACATCAAGTATCTCGGCAAACGTCCCATTCGGCGCTTCAACCATGGCAACGCCGGACGGTCGTAAAGCGAAAACACCATTGGCAGAAGGTGCAAGCCCGTCGTCTGGCTCAGACCGTTTAGGTCCAACAGCTGTGTACAACTCGGTCGGTAAGATCCAAGCGAATAAGATCCTTGGTGGCGTGCTGCTTAACCAGAAGTTAAGCCCGGCGGCGGTTGAGTCTGAAGGGGATAAGCTCAAGCTCTCTATGCTGATTCGCACCTTCTTCAACCACCACAAAGGTTGGCACGTGCAGTACAACATCGTCTCTCGCGAGACCTTGTTAGCCGCGAAGAAGAACCCAGAGCAATATCGTGATCTTGTTGTGCGAGTTGCAGGCTACTCAGCCTTCTTTACCGCGCTATCACCAGATGCGCAAGACGACATCATCGCACGTACTGAGCACGAGCTGTAAGTACACTCACTAACTAAAACGAAAGGCACCGATTGGTGCCTTTGGTTTGAATACTTAATCCGCAAATGACTATACCTGAACGCATTAAAGCTTGTGCAAAATGGTCACGCATTTCTTCGTGACGTTGTCGTATTCTTTCGTCATGTAAGCGGTAGTGATCGCGCCCTCTTTCATGAAGCAAATGGCATCGAGTAATGAAGCGTTGTCTGATTTGAGATAGCGTTGAATTAGCTCTCTGACTTGCTGCTTATGGTAGCGGCAATACGTTGCGATCTCGCCACTGTCGTCACTGAATTCCGCGGACGTATTGATGAAAAAGCAACCGCGAAACTCGCCCAACTTTTCTTCAGAGCCATGAAACCAGCCGTTGAGTGCTGTAAATAACTGATCGATCACTTCCGCGCACGTTTGTGCTGAAGAAAGCTTTTCCTCCAACCATTCCATAAATATTTCGTGGCGTTGTTCTAATGCGGAGATGATAAGTGCTTCTTTGCTCTCAAAATGGTTATATAGCGTGCGTTTAGCCACGCCGGAAACATTGAGGACTTCATTGATGCCAATAGAGTTTATGCCTTGTTTGTAAAACAGTGACAAAGCTGTGTCGATCAATAACTGTTTCTTTTTGTTCATAACTACGTCCTCAAAAAGTTCCATAAACACATATTGACAAAGGTAGACAGGTTTGTCTATTTTATTTTGTAGACAATTCGGTCTACTTTGAGGTGTTTATGAATAATTTAATTTTATCGTTGGTTGCCGGGCTTGGCGCTACGTTGGCTATTGGTGTGTTGTCTTACGCCGAGGTATCTCTTACTGAGGTAGTACTTCTCATGGCGCCATTTGGTGCTACGGCGGTGTTGGTGTTTGGGGTGCCTAGCAGCCCTCTCGCTCAACCCAAAAACGTGATCATTGGTCACTTCATCACGGCCTCTATCGGTATTGCGTTTAGCCAGTATGTTGACGTCACGCCGGTCACGCTCGCGATTGCGACGGGGCTAGGTGTGTCTGCGATGCTGATTACGAAGACCACTCATCCACCTGCGGGTGCAAATCCAATTTTGATCATGGCGTCTGGGCAGGGATGGAGTTTTCTCTTCACGCCTGTCCTGATTGGAGCGATAGTGATTGTTCTGGTCGGTAAAGGGTTACAGTTGCTACAAAGTCAGTACCTAAACCCTCGACTGAATGGTCAGAAGACCTAGTCGGATTGTAGTTAGAGCCGCGAAAGGGAGTGATCTCTTTTGCGGTTTTATCTTTTGTCGGTTTGCAAAAACAAAATCTGATTCTCTCTTGGTATTCAGTCGTATACATCAACATGGTAGTTAAATTGGTACAATGCGATGAACAGAATCCACCCTAAGAAACTATTGCACAGTAAATGGACGGCAATTTCACCTAAAAACAAAGAGAAGCATTTTGTCGTGACAGAAATGGAACTAGATGAAGATGGTAACGTTGTGAGATGTGTCATCGAGGCAGTCATGAGTAAACGCGACCGAGAGATGAACTGGCAAGACCTAAAAGACTCTGAGCAATGGATGCAAGGGTGGAAGTGAGTGACGCTTCGTTGTTGGGCGAATCAAGCAGAAACGTGCGTTGCGAGTAGGCAAAAGTGGTGCTATCTGATACGTTGATAATTCGTTCTAACGCCCACTCAAAGGATTAATTATGATTGATTTCGACAATTCCTCTGTATTTAAGCTTAAGCCGATTGACGTTTCTAATGCCAGAGAAGACTTCCTTAAGTTCTTGATTGATGGTGAGACTATTTTCGCTGCTTTTAAAACAGTTCGTGACCAAGTGGTGTTTACGAACAAGCGAGTGATAGCGGCAAATGTGCAAGGGATTACCGGCTCAAAAGTGGATTACACTTCTTTGCCTTACAGTAAGATCAATGCATTTTCTATCGAGACCTCTGGTACTTTTGATTTGGATTGTGAAATCGAGTTCTTCATGAGTGAGGTGGGAAGAGTGCGTTTTGAAATTAAAGGCTCGTTTGATTTGATTTCTTTCAACCGTATGGTTAGTGAGTATGTACTAGGTTAAGGGATTAGAAATGAGAGCTTCGCTGAGAGACAAAATTATAGAGGTCTGTGACAAAAAGATCGCGAGTAAAGGTGAATTGGTTGGTCTCTCATTTTATGCGTTTTTCGCTAATAAAAATGACGACCCAGAGCTGTTGATGGAAGCGGCTACGTGGTGGATTCAGACTCATCAGCTCGACCACTTCGAAAAAGCAGTAAAAATAAAATCAATGGTCGAGTCGGGGAGCTAAATTAAAAAAAAGAAGTAAAGAAAGCAGACAAATGCTAATAACGTTGCGGACAAAACAGGGTAGATAATGTAAGAGTCCTGCTTGTTGGTTCGTTGAAAACATAGCGAAACAAGTAAGACGTTATAAACAACAAGTAACAAGCTGATCATGGTTCCGCTGTTTAGTGTCATACTTGATAGCTGAGTTAAGAAAAACGCCAATAAAAGGTAATCGAAGACAATGAGCCATAAAAAGGCTTTCTTCAGTAAGTCGCTTTTTCTTTTTTCGGATGATGTTATGTGCATATAGAACTCAACTAAAAAGTCACAGTAACAGAGGCTTTGGTTAGAGAGGTCACCATCAGAGTGGTGACCTTTTAAGATTATAATTCTTGAATTTTTACTTCGCTGGTGGCGGTATCGCCGGAGTAATTGATGACTTCTTGACGAATGACTGGTTGGTTGAATTCAGCCTTATCTTTCGCTTTTTGCAGTTCACTTTCTTGGTGGTTGCCAAAAAGGGTCTCAAGCACTTTAGCGGCAGGAGTCGTTAAAACAAACAGCTCAATACGACGGTTTTCGCTAGAATCTGGCTCATCAGGATTAAGCAGCGCTCTATCTGACATACCCGTTACCTGCATTACTCTATCATCCGGCATACCGCCTTCAACTAACGTATTTCTTGCTACGTCTGCTCGAGAGGCTGATAACGCCCAGTTAGATTGACGACCAAAACGCTTTTTAAATGGAATTGCATCTGTGTGTCCGCTGATGATCAGAGGGTTGTTAACACGATGAAATACAGGTGCTAGTGCGAGCAGTAAATCTTCAAAAAAAGGAGTAAGTTCTGCACCACCACGGCTGAACATGTGCTGTTTGTAATCATCTTGAAGGACGATACGCAAACCTTGTGGTGTCACCGTGACGTTTACATTTCCCTGCGCATTAATTTGGGCAGTCATTTGCTCAATTACTTTCGCTAGTGCGGCAAGTTGCTCTTGAGTATCGAAGTTACCAGGAATCAAAGAATCAATTTCTGGTCCATCCCCATCACCTTTGAAGTAAGAGCTTACCACATGGTTGGAGTTGTGTTTACTTGGCACAGAAGAGTCCTGTGCCAAGTCGATAGGAGAAATACTTTGTGATGTATCAAATGGGTTGCCGTAACTCTTGTCGAATACGCTTGAACTATGCAAGTGGGCAACAATCGCTTTACGCTCTTCTTTGTCTACCACCTGCATAACCCAAAGTACAAGAAACAGCGCCATTAGGGCGATCATGAAGTCAGCAAACGCGACTTTCCACGCGCCGCCATGAGACGACTCATCATGGCTGTATACTTTGGCACGTTTGAACACTACATGCTCTTGTTTTTGCATTATCCCTCCTGTTCAGCTAACCACTTCTCCATTTGGTTGAATGTTGGTTTGATGTCTAGCTGAATATGTTTACGACCAGCGTCAATGGCGAGCAATGTCGGCTTTTTCGCTACGTAGGCAACCAAGGTTGCACGAACGCACTCAAAAGCAGTCATATTACGTTTTACTCGCTGAGCCATGGCGTTACTTAGTGGATCTAAGCCACAGTAACAACCGAAAATACCAATGAATGTACCAACGAGAGCTGCCGCAACGTGATAACCAATCATAGCGATTGAGCCATCAATAGCTTGCATGGTGATAATGATGCCACCAACTGCTGCAAGAATACCGAAGCCAGGTAGTGCTTCTGCTGTACGCTGTAGTGAGCGTGAAGGTAAAAGCATTTCGTTCTGTATTGCTTCGATTTCTTGCTCTAGCAGTCCCTCTAATTCATGAGGCGACATCTGTCCCATTGCCATTAAACGTAAATTGTCAGTAATGAAAGAAATTAGGCGATGATCTTCGGCGATCGTCGGGTAAGCGAGGAACATAGAGCTTTGCTCCGGAGCCTCAATATGAGAATCCAGAAACTTGTATCCGCGGTTTCTCGCTGTCTCTAGCAAGTTGTTGAGTAGTGCCATTAATTCCATGTAGTACTCATGCTCTTCTGTTGGACCTTTAATGGTCGCTGGCACTTGGCGACGCATTTCTTTCAGTACATGAGGCGGATTACCGATGATCAAAGAACCAGCAGCGGCGCCAATAATGATAAGGAATTCGGCTGGCTGCCAGATAGCACCTAAGCTACCACCGGCCCACATATATCCACCGAAGACGCACACCAGGATAGTGAGCACTCCAAAAAACTTTTGCATCTTGTGACTCCTAAGAGGACATTAATTGGTTGAGTTGTTTCAGCGCTTGTTTGTGAAGCTGACATATACGAGGTGGTGTCAGATCCAATACCAGAGCTATTTCGTGTAAGTTGAGTTCATGTTGATAGAACAGAGTCAGGAGCAGTTGATCGCGCTTAGGTAACTTACCCAAAGCACTGTCTAAACTACGACGAATATGTTCATGTTCCATGCCATCGTATTGCCCGCCAATGTAGCTATCACCGCTGCTCTCCATCAGTTGGTCAAGGCTTTGCATCTCGCCTGCGAGAGCGGCATTTTGGCGGTTGTAATAATCTTGCTCATTCGTCCCTAAAGCCTGGATGATTTCGGCATCCGTTGGCATTCGACCTAACGTTCGAGTGAGATCTCGAGTCACGTCGTTGAGCTCGTGGGCTTGTTGACGAGTCTTACGTGAACGCCAATCTAGTCGGCGTAATTCGTCTAAAATAGCTCCCCGAACTCGACAAACGGCGAAAGCAGGAAAGTGAGGATCGTCAACATCGCCATATCGGCGTCCAGCCTCGACTAGAGCGATAAGGCCTATCTGCTGCATATCTTCAATACTACAGTGAGAAGTGGCATGAACGCGCAGCTGGTTAACTACGCGTTTTACCATGACCTGATGACGTTGTAGCAATGCGTTTTCATCAATTGGTCGTGACGGTGTTGTCACTTCCTCTTCTGTGGTGTAAGTGTCTTGTACATTCATGTCTAACATGGTTGTGCTCCGTTATTGCACAACATATTTAGTCAACAAAACATCGTCGATTTCTCGGACGATGTCTGTTTTAGCAAAAGCGAGTAGAAGCGTTTGCTTCACTTCGTCTTGCAGAATATCGATGGCACCCGCTTGCTGTAACTGATCAAACGTTTTGTCGCTAAACAGTTTTAATAGAGAGTTTTGTACCATAGGCATGTATTCATCGATCTCTTTGATACGCTCTGGACGGCGTGTCTCAATTGCCAGTTCTAGCATCACAAAGTGAGTCTGTTTCTTGCCTTTAACGGTCAAAACGACTTTGTCCAAAGGATGGAAGCTAGGACCTTTACTTGTCGGTTGTTCTGTGACCAAAAAAGACAGTGGAGAGTCTTCGATCAGTGAACCAGAGTCAGGTGACTCTTGAGCGTGTTTGTTTAAGTACCAGATTCCGCCCATAATTGTGACGGCCGAAACGAGGGCACTGGTGATGATCATGGCGATAAACAGGGCGATCATTTGTTGTTTGGTCATAACCTTTTTCCTCGAAGATTCACTAAGCTTGAGTGCTTAGCCAGTGTTCTGAATAGTTAGTTGTTGTCGTGGTTTGGAATGCACCAGATTCTCGTGCGGCGAAAATATTGGCGTCTTCTTCGTTTGCATGTGGGTCATTTCGACCTCGGTTTTGATCAGAGCCAACATTGACATCGACATGAACGAAGTTTTGCTCTTGTAACTCAGTACGCAATCGTTCCGAAACTTGCATTAAAGCTTCTCGTGTTGCTGCGGCATTGGCGTTGATGTGGACACTCAATCGGTCACCTTCAACACGTACAAGTAAATCCAATTTCCCTAAGTCTGGTGGGTCTAGGCGGATTTTTGCTTCTTGTACATTTTGTTGAGCTTGGAGCGTCACGCGATCATGTAATACTTGCATCATTTGCTCCCCCCACTTTCCGGCAGTGGTATCAACACGCACCGCTGCCCACTCAGAGCCTTGAGCTTGAATATGACTCGTCGCAACCGGTGAATGTGCAGGTTGTGTTGTAGGAGCTTGTGCTTGAAGTAGAGATGCGGTTGGTTGCCCTTGAACAGGTTGATTCAAAAGTGTTTGAAACTCAGCACCGGAGATAGGCAAACGCGAACTCGATGAAGTCGGCAGACTTTGCTTCACATCTTGTTTTGAAGATGTGTTTAACATAGCGTTAGACGAATCTTGAGTAACAGACTTAACTTCGCTCGCAGTCATTAAAGATGACGCTTTTCCTAGTTTCTCAGCCTGCTTCTCTGCCATGGTAATCATACCCTGGGTTAAAGCTTGAGCTTGCGCTGCAAGATCAGTCGATTCTGTTAACCCTAGTGTACTGGTCAAGTTGGCATCCGGATCTGAAGCTGAGCGGTCATCAGTATCAAAACCATGACTTTGTACTTTGTTTGCGCTGTTCAAAGTAGAGGCCGTAAGGTGAAAACTCGGTACCGCTGACGCAGAGTTAAAGTCTTGCTCACCATTCTGCTTGTTCCCTGATTTAAAACCATGAGAAAAGCCGTGTACCGAGTTCGCTTGCTTGATGTGACCCTCATTGTTAGCTGGCGAATTACCCGAGTGCTGAGTTGAAGAAGGTATGATCATTGAGTTAGCTCCATGGTCATTGCTAATTGATAGGCCATAGCGCGTTCTTGATGGTCATTGACCATGTTCATCTCTTTTTTCAACTCGTTGGTCGACTTCTCTAATACTGCGAAGGCATTAGCGTGCACTGTTTTCGCTCGCTGGATTTCAGGTGCAAGCTTAGGATCTTTCAAAAAAGGCTTGTGACTGATCAAAAGCTCTCGCAACTGCAAGTCGTACCGCTTGAGCGCATGCCAATCGGCCGTTTTTGCGGCGAACTGGATGAGCTGAGATAAATGACGGAATCGCTCTGGCGATACTTTATGCTTGTTGTCCAAAATTCATCCAACCTTCACGAATGTTACCCATTACACGCTCAACGTTAACCAAGCGATTTGCATCGTTTTGCACGCTAGCGTAATAAAGTTCGACTTGGCAGAAGTCATACAGCTGGCGTAGGTTTTCCGCAATTTCACCGCCGTTTTCATCATCTAAAGCACTTGTTAGTCCAATCAAGATGTTCATGCATTTGTTGATTCCATTCCCTTTCTCGGCCAAACGATTTGCGGCTAGGTGGCCGCGAATACGTTCAACTTCATCGAGTAGGCCATCGATTAACATGATGACCAATTGGTGTGGATTTGCTGCTGCCGCTTGAGCGTCGAGATCGACTTGTTGGTACGAATCGTAACCAGAATCCATAAGCATGAATATTTCTCCTAAATTTGGAACCAAATGTCTTATTTTTGAGCATTAAACATGGACATGGTTTGGTTCATTTGGGTCATAATTGAATTCATTTGAGTGAATTGTTTGAGATAGCGGTTGTACGACATTTCGTACTTACGCTCTAAATTGGTTTGTTTATCTTTGATTCGGTCTAAGCTTGACTGTATTGCGTCTTTACGCGTGCTGAAGGTACCTGATGAGAACTTCAAGAAAGGCTCTACCATTGCGTCAAGAGAATCTAGCAAAGCGTCATCCCCATTAAACAACGCCTCTAAGCCTGCGCTATTTGTTTGTTGAGCTTCTTTGAACTTTTCTTGATCAACTTTCATTTTACCGTTGCGGTCTAGGCTCACGCCGATCTCGCTTAGGCGCATACCATTGTGTTCACCTCGGATTAAC
This sequence comes from Vibrio sp. 1562, assembly GCF_033340155.1. Lineage (NCBI taxonomy): Bacteria > Pseudomonadati > Pseudomonadota > Gammaproteobacteria > Vibrionales > Vibrionaceae > Vibrio > Vibrio sp. 1562. The sequence goes on along the minus strand of NZ_JAWOVY010000002.1, from coordinate 35,025 downwards.
CCCGTTAACTGACTCTCAATAGAACGCAATGTCGAGTCGCTAGCGAGCACGCCGCGTTTCTGATCTTCACCGCCAATTTGGGTGTACTGATCGATAGTCGAAACAAGGGCATTGTAGGTTTCCACAAACTTATCTAGTTGTTCTTTAGTGCCTTCGCTATCAGCTCCAATTTTTAAACCGATTGGCGAATCTCCCGCGGCTTGCGGTTTAGATACGGTAATGTCAACACCGTCGATGACACCTTCAAAAGTATTACTTGCGTTGGTTAGTTTCAGGCCTGAGTCTTTTGCACCTAGCCACATAACCGCATCTTGCGGAGCGTTAATTTGCTTGAGGTTGGTGAAGGCGTCTTCAAACCACGCTTGGCCGGTACCTGTTGCAGATACGTTGATCTTATTTTCGACACCAGTCTCAGTGCTCGATAGCATAAAGTGTGTTTGACCATTCGAGCGAACTAGAGTGGCGTTAACGCCAGGGTTATCCGTGTGATTGTTAATCGCACTGGCTAAATCGCTGATCGTTGCAGTGCCGTCACCATTAACATCAACGGAGGACAAGTCTAGAGTCATTGTTTCACCGTTGATGGTGAATTCTAAAGATCCAGTAGTTGGTACTTCTGTCGTTGCCTCAAGGTCTGCAGGCATACCTGTAGATACTTGATGCGCCGTTGCCACTTTTTCTACAAAAATCTGATAGTTACCCGTTAGCGCTTTAGCATCCGCGTTTGCAGTAAAGTTACCTTCTTGAGAGAGTGTCGCACTGTTTTTGATGATGCTGTTTGTGCTGTTATTCATCTCTTTCATTGCAGTACGAAAATCACGTAGTGCGCTTTCAACTTTATTAAAAGCTGACAGTTGTGACTGGTACACATTAGCTTGCGCTTGGTAACGGTTTTTGAATGGGTTTGTGTCCAATTGTGCGAATTGGGTTGCCATTTTTACTGGGTCTAAAGAACTCATGAGGTGTGCTCCTCTCATCTCTTATTGGCTTGAATACTTTGAATGCTACGCCTTAGTTTAATTATCATTGCAAGATACGTGCCGTATATTAAATTCAATTAAAACAAAGGTTTAAAGCTATTTTGTTTTCTTGGGAGGAAGTGGTGTTTCCACCTTGTTTGTTCCGCCTTCCTCCATGGAAAAAGTAATTTCCTTATAAGAAAAGGCGACCTAAACAAAGAAAATATTTAATTGTATTGACGGTTCTAATTAGGAGAGATGTTTTAATTAGACGTTATATTCAGCCTTTACTTCAGCTTGATTCAGATAATTCTTACAGAGTGCATTAATTGCGTTCTGATATTATTTTTGATAGTGCGAAGTGCAAGTGTTCTCACTAAAAATTAAATTTTTTACGTTTCAAAGAATGTCAGTTATGAATGAATTTGCGTTGCGATTGATGAAATGTGCTCGTGCATATGAAGAGTTCATTAACAAAAAACTATTAAGTAAACAGAGCATCAATTCTGATGAGATAGCTAGTATCTTAAAGGAAGCTAAGTTCAATTTTCCTGAACTTAGAGATAGTAAAATAGGAAGCAAATTAGAGACGATAGAATTAGAACTGTTTAATAAGGTTTTATTTAATATTATGTTGAAATTCGGATTCAGAGTGCCTGAATCTCACAAAGATAATACGAGCTCTATTTATATTCGTAGATAAAAATAAAGCCTTCCATAGGAAGGCTTTATAATTAAGACGATTTAAATTAAGCGCACTATTAACTAAGTAATTAGCGTAGTAGTGACATTGCCATGCTTGGAAGCTGGTTAGTTTGAGACAGAACAGTTGTACCTGCTTGCATCAACATTTGGTTCTTAGTCATGTTTGAAGACTCTACTGCAAAGTCTGTATCCATGATACGACCTTTAGATGCTGTAACGTTTTCTACCATGTTACCAAGGTTAGCCATAGTGTGCTCAAGACGGTTGATGTTCGCACCGAAGTCTGCACGAGAGCTACCAATTTTTTCTACTAGACCGTCAGCGCCGCTGATTTTGTCTAGTGCTGCTTTTGCTTTAGTCGCGTCATCGATACCATCTGTAATTGCTGCATCAGCAAGGATAGTAGTGATTTCACCGATACCTGCGCTTGCGCTTACAGTCAATGTTTCAGCAGAAGATGCACCGATTTGGAATGTTACGTCACCTGCACCGAAGCCGCCGCCTTTAAGAAGGTTTTGACCACCGAACTTAGTGTTGTCTACGATGTTGTTTAGTTCTGCAGTAAGCTGTGTGAACTCTTTGTTAAGAGACGCACGGTCTGTTGCACTGTTTGAACCGTTCAACGATTGTGTAGCAAGGTCGTTCATACGGTAAACGATGTTTGTCATTTCATCCATCGCACCTTCAGCAGTTTGCATCATAGAGATGCCGTCTTGTGCGTTACGCATTGCTACTGACATGCCGCGTGTTTGCGCTTCTAGACGGTTAGCAATTTGAAGACCAGCAGCGTCATCAGCAGCTGAGTTCACACGGTAGCCTGTGCTTAGACGTTCCATTGCTGTGTTTAGAAGTCCGCTTGTTGTGTTCATTGTGTTTTGAGTTACAAGCGAAGCGTAGTTAGTGTGCATTGATAAAGCCATCTTAGTCTCCTTAGTTAGTCACTATATCTTTCAGGCCTCGGGATATTCCCTTGTCACTAACTAGAGGCGGTCGGTCGGCTTTAATGATTAATTTGAAAATTAAAAAATTTCTAAAAAAGATAAAAATTGATGATTTTTAGTGATTTGTATTCCATGAAAACCGAGAAAATCATCATATAAGCCTAAATTTTTTAGTTAAGTTAAAGAAACTATTGCCCAATGATCTTGTGGTTATCCGTTATAAATAAAAAAACAGCACGAATAAATCGTGCTGTTTTAAATATAAATGGTTGAGTTTCAACTATTCCTCATCAAAAGACTGAAAGGAGAGAGAGGTTGGGATATCGCTGAAATAACCAAAATAATAACTGGCACCCAATAAACGATAGCGGTTAAGTTCCGTTTGACTCGCTACACGTCCGGCAACCCAAGTATATTTATGCTTTCTTAAGAACTTAGCAATAGGTAGGAAAGCGTGTCTTTCTTCTTTATCCTCTAGTGTGACTGACAATTTGATCATATCGGGACTAAAGTCTGCGACGCGCTCGAAGTTCACTTGCGATGTCGCGACTTCAAACCAAAGTGAATATGCATTCTCTTTTAACTTTTTGGTGAGTGTGGCGACTTTATCACGATCACATAACGTTTCATCAGCTTGAAGAGAAGGAATCACATGTTGAAAAGCAGAAGAGTGGAATTGAATTGTCTGTTCGAGAAAATAAACCCCAGGCTCCCACAGTAATGCATCCACGCGAATCGGCACGACAACATTACTAATCAAGTCGTGATGAAAGGCTTCTAACTGAAATTGTGTTTGTCTTAGTGCAAGGTAAAGACTGAACAAATCCAGGCAGTACTGCATTTGTTCAGAGAGTTTGAATTGATAGACACTTTGTTCTCCACGCATACCAAATCTCAACGTCAGGTGTTGGAATTCTACTTCCCCTGATTGAGCTTCCCTAATTGCTTGGCATGCGTGTTGGACATCATTGTGTTTTAAAGCATCAAAGACTAATTGATCGTCATCCGTGACGATATGTTGTACTGCGAGACCAACCAAATGTTCGTACATCGCATGTGTTGAAATAAGATTAACCAAGGTTTCCTACCACATTGATTTGTTTGTTTTCTGGGATTTCGTTGTAAGACAATACTGCCAGCCCTTGTGTAAATGTACGAGCGTAACGCGCTAGAAGAGGGCGCAGCTGTGGCATAACGAGAAGGATCGGAGGTAGCCCCTGTTGCTTAAGCTGTTGTCTGATCAATGGCAAGTTTTGTTGGAACTGACCAAGAATGTTTGGCTCAATTGGGAAGCTATCTAGTGTTACCGTACCAGAAGATTGTGCTTGTTGCAGTGAAGTTAGTAGCATTTGTTCTAGCTCATCAGACAGTGCGTAGACATTTAACTCGTTCTTTTGTCCTGCAATTAAGTTAACAAGCGTACGCTTTAGTGCACAGCGTACATCAGATGCAAGTAGGATCGGGTCCTTTGTATTTTCCGCGGATTCCAACATTGTGTTGGCAATCGTGCGAATATCTTTTAGTGGCACTTGGTCCAATAAAAGCTGACGATATACTTTCAGCTGCTGCGCTGGATTAAGTGCTGCTGCTAATGCTTCTGCTAGTTTCGGGGCTTGTTGTGTCAAACGCTGGGTTATTGCTTCCACATCGTCGTGCGTAAACAATTCTGCAAGGTTTGTCTTCATGATTTTACTAATATGAGTGGCAATAACAGTGCCATCATCGACAACTTGGTAACCCATATTAAGTGCTTTTGCTTTATCTTGATGCTCAATCCACACAGCTGGCAACTGATAAGCAGGATCGCTACCCAAAATGCCATTTACCTCACCGTAAGTTTCGCCAACCGCTATCGCCATTAAACGCTCTGGTTCAATAAAACCTTGCTCAATGACTTCGCCATTTAGAGAAATTGTGTATTGGTTTGGCTTGAGGCTCAGGTTGTCACGAATACGAACTTCAGGTAATAAAAAGCCAACTTGTTCAGAAAGGTTTCGACGCACACCGCGGATACGTTGTGATAAAGGAGCCCCTTGTTCTTTGTTGACTAGATGGACGAGTCGATAACCAAGCGCAAGTGATAATGTTTGGACGTGAGGAATATCATCCCATGTCAGCGGTGTATCATCGTCTTGCATTGCTTGTGAAAGTGCTTCGACCTCTTCAATCTGGGAGTCTTGCACTGGCTTCTTGGTTTGACGCCACCCTGCGAACGCTAATGCGCCAGCAAACGCAAAAAAGGCTAGGTGTGGCATACCCGGTACCATACCGATTACCGCCATAATACCTGCGACAGTAAATAGCGTTGCAGGAGTTGCCAGTAATTGCTTTTGCATGGTTTCCGACATGCCATTATCGCTATCATTAATTCGCGTAACGATAATCGCGGCAGCCGTTGCCAATAGTAGTGAAGGAATTTGAGCAACTAGACCATCACCGATTGTGAGTAGGGCATAAGTTTTAAAGGCGTCAGACGCAGCGAGTCCATGCTCGAAGACACCAATACTGATACCACCAATGATATTGATAAACAGAATCAACAAACCTGCGATGGCATCGCCACGCACAAACTTTGATGCACCATCCATCGAACCATGAAAATCGGCTTCGTTGGCGACTTCTTTACGGCGTAAGCGAGCCGTTTCCTGATCGATAAGGCCAGCGTTTAAGTCGGCATCAATTGCCATTTGTTTGCCTGGTAAAGCATCCAACGTAAAGCGGGCTGAAACCTCAGAAATACGTTCACCACCTTTGGTGATTACGACGAAGTTGATGATCATCAAGATGACGAACACCACCATACCAACGACGTAGTTACCGCCAATGACGACTTCACCGAATGCTTGAATGACCTTACCCGCTGCGTCACCACCATTATGTCCTTCTAGGAGTACAATTCGCGTAGAAGCCACGTTCAATGTGAGACGTAATAATGTTGCGACCAGCAAAATAGTTGGAAAAACAGAGAAATCTAATGGTCGCTTTGCGGTTGTGCTGACCAGCAATACTAGGATTGCTAAGACGATATTAAAGGTAAACAGCGCATCCAGTAGCAGAGGAGGCAAAGGAAGAATCACCATTGCTAATATCATTAGCAAGACGATTGGAATGCCAACGTAGCCTTTGGTTGATGTTTGAAGTTGTTTTAACCGGTTAAGCATACTTTCGTGTCCTTGGATAAACGCGGGTTAATCAGTGCTGCAAATGTTTTGGAATCGAAAAATGAGGTAAAGGAATTGGCTCTTTTCCCTCACCTTTACGAAAGGCTTTCAATTGCAAAACGTAAGTAAGAATATGTGCCACTGCGATGTACAGTTGGCTTGGGATTGCTTGTTCAATCGCCGTCGTGTGATAAATCGAACGGGTAAGTGGCGGGGAGTTAATGATTTCCACTTTGTTTTCTCGGGCGATACGTTGAATGTGCATAGCAGTTTCGTCTACGCCTTTTGCGACGACAAAGGGCGCGTCAGAAAGCGAAGGCTCGTATTTCAGTGCGACTGCGTAGTGCGTTGGGTTTGTGATGATCACGTCAGCCGTCGGCACCATTTTATCGATCTTACGGCGCGCAAACTGTTGCTGTATTTGACGAATACGTTGTTTTACTTCCGGACGACCTTCATTATTTTTAAATTCCTCTTTCAATTCTTGTTTCGTCATGCGGAGTTCTTTTAGGTGTTCCCAACGCTGATAAGGAATGTCGATAACCCCAAATAACAACAAGGCGAAGCCCATTAAGAGTAAGCCTTCAAACAGAATTGACATTACTAGAGAAAAACCTTGGCTGAGTGGGAGGTTTTGCATGCCAAGTAATGGCTGTAAGTGGTTGTCTAAATAGCCATATAAGATGCCGAAGATCACGGCTACTTTGAACGTCGACTTTAAGAGCTCAACCACTGAGCGGGTCGAAAAAATGCGCTTTATCCCGCTCAAAGGATTAATTTTGCTGAGCTTTGGCATCACGTTCGCGGGACGGAACATCCAGCCGCCTAGCACAAGGCTACTACCACAGGTCACGATAATAATGACGGTAAACAATGGTAATAGCATGTCGATGATGACTGCTAAACTTTGTCCCAATTGCTCGACAAGTTGTTTAGGATTTTCTAGGTCGGCTCGCGTCAGCATCATGTTGTAGCGAAAGATCCCCGACATGCTTTCCCAAATACTATTAAGCTGAGAGTAAAAGTAGAGCGCCACCGCTAGAAATATAACCGCAGTAGTAAACTCTTTCGCGCGAGGAATTTGTCCTTCCTGACGGGCTTTCTTTACCTTCTGCGGTGAGGCTTTTTCAGTTTTGTCTTGAGAAGATTGATCGCTCATGCTCCCCCCAACATAAAGTTACTCAAGTGTCTAATGGTGTCGTGAACGAGCGCCGTGTAGCGACCAGGAACACCAGAAACTGAGATTAATACGCTGAATAGACCCAGCAGCATCGTCATAGGAAAACCTAACGCATAGACATTAAGTGATGGTGCGGCTCGGTTCATTACACCAAAACTGATGTTGGCTAGAAGCATGGAAACAATAGCGGGTAAAGCCAAAGCTAGTGAAGAGGCAAACATCCAACCGAAAATATTGACAACACCTTGCAGAGAAAGCGATGTGATACCAGATCCGACTGGCCAAACAACAAAGCTTTGAATCACGATATCTATGACGAGTAAGTGTCCTTCTAGCGCAAGAAACAACAAGGTTGAGAAAATCAGAAATATGCGTCCCAAAATGGCGACAGAAAGCCCGTTAATAGGATCATTCATCATCGCCATACCTAAGCCCATTTGCAGAGAAATCACCTGACCAAGCATGGTGAAAACGTTAAAGAGCATGTGCAAAATTAACCCAAACATTACCCCCCAAATAGCTTGCTCAAAAGCAAGGAACAGGGAAGTCATAGAGAATAATTCGACTTGTGGCATGGGTGGCATTAACGGTCCAGTAATGACAACGATCGAGAGGGCCAGTAAAGTACGAACCCAAACAGGAATAATTGCATCACCAAAGAAAGGCATTGAAATAAATACGGCTCCCACACGAAAAAACGGCCACCAGAGTTGACCGAGTATCGCCGAGAGCTCTGCAAATGTGATGGCCATTAGCCAATCATCCCTGGTATGTTGTGGAACAAGAAATCAAACAGTTCCATGATCTTACGGAGCATCCAGTGACCTGCAAAAATCACCATTAATAAGGTAACGAGCAAACGTGGCAAAAAGCTGAGTGTTTGCTCGTTGATTTGTGTGGCAGCCTGAAATACGGCGATACACAAACCGACAATTAAGCCTGGAACAACCAATACGGCAACCATCAAAATGATCAGCCATACTGCATCGGAAAATAACGTTACGGTTAGTTCTGGGGTCATAACTGCTCCTAGTTAACCGAAGCTGGCAGATAAGGTGCCAACTGTCATTGCCCAACCATCCACGAGTACAAATACCACCAACTTAAAGGGAAGTGAGACAATTAAAGGTGATAGCATCATCATACCCATTGCCATCAGGACACTGGCGACAACCAAGTCGATGACCAAAAACGGGATGAAAAGCATAAAACCAATTTGGAAGGCGGTTTTTAGTTCACTAATGACAAATGCAGGCAAGACAACGGCAAATGAAATATCCTCAACGTTTTGGTCGAGAGGCTCATTGGCAATACGTAACATTTGTTCAAGAGAGCTTTGGTGCGTCTGTGCCAGCATGAACTCTCTCACTGGTTTCTCTGCAACAGAAAAAGCCTGTATTAGCGTGATTTCGCCGTTGTCGTATGGCTGAAACGCATTTTCATAAATATCGCTCCAGACAGGGCGCATAATCAGTAACGTCAATGCGAGAGCGATCCCGACCAACACTCTGTTAGGTGGGCTTTGTTGAAGACCAAGAGCTTGGCGCAAAATCGCAAGGACAACGACAATTCGAGTAAAGCTCGTCGCCATCAAAATAAATGCTGGAAGAAAACTGAGCGCCGTCATCAACAACAGAATTTGCAGTTTAACGCTGTATTCTTGTTGTGTGTCGCCATCAGAAACGGACAAGATAGTTAAGCCGTTGTCAGCCGCCATTGTTGGGAAAGCAAACAAAAGTGACACCAATACCAAAAGAGGTAACCAACGGTGCCAAGCGCTCAGATTTTTCATTGTGATGCCTACCTAAGATTATTGACCAACGCCACTCAATGCAGAGTCATGTACATCGATCAGACGAAGTCCATACTTATCATTGACAACGACAACTTCAGCGTGGCCCATAAGAGAACCGTTTACTTTCACGTCTAAAGGCTCGCCATTGAGCTTTTCCAACTCGATAACCGTGCCTTCACCCGCTTTCATTAAGTCCCCAAGTGGGATCTCCTTACTCGCAACTTCCAGCGTGACTGTGACAGGAATGCTTTTGAAAAAGCTAAGGTCACGTTCCGCAGTGGCTGGTTCTTGTTGGAGCGTATCTTCGGCTTCAAAGTCTTCTAATTGAAAATCATCAAAGTTCAGTTCTTCTGCGTCGAATGCATTAGTTTCTAGCGCTTCGCTCATCGCTGCGGTTCCTTATCAGGGTTAAAGATCAAAACAAGTTGGCCGTCTTGCTCGGCAATACGACCTGTAAATAGAGATTGGTTGCCAATGCTTACTGGAACCGTGTTAAGAAGCTCAATAGGTAAAATATCGTTGGGTTGTAAGCCAACCACATCACTTAAAGGCATCTTCTTTTTACTTAGAACAACGTTCAGTCGAACGGGGGTCGTCTCTAAAGAACGACAGAAAGGTTGAAACAAATCGGTATCAGGCTGCAGTTCAAGCTGCTCGATTAGCGTTTGAATAAGATGACCATCTAGCTTGAGATGAATTGAGCCTTGATGATCGTCAAACGCAATGTTTAATTGAACGTTAATGCCAATACCTCTAGGGGTCTCATACTCACCCGTGTCCCACATTTCACCAGGAGCAAGCCAACCGATGATGATTCGACTGATGCGCTCTTGTAAACGTAAGTCACTGGCCGTCAGAGTAGCGGCTGAACGCTCTGCACTTGCACCATAAAATCTATCAGCCAACTTTATTAGCGTGTGAGGGTTACCATGGATGAATACCATGCCGCCTTCCTGATGTTGATAGGTCGACGTTTGCTCTTTGTCCATCTCAACCGATGTAAAGCGGTGCAAGTCTACTGAGGTTAAGCTAGCTTCCACTTTTCCTGTGCTGAGCCAATTTTGTAATTCAGTCGTAAGGTTTGAGCAAGATTCTGAAATTAAATTATCGAGCTTCTCACGAATGATATGAATAGGTTTGCCTAATAATTCTACATCAAGTAGTTGACTATCAGAAATAGGCTCGCTAACTCTATTTTCCATTTATATTTTACCGTGCGTTAACAATCGAAAGTGTTTTAACTTAATGGCGTGTAGTCTACACAGAAATTTTAATGATCTTTTAGCTCCAAACTCTAAGATTGTGACTTTAGTTCACATGTTGCTTTGTTCATATAGTCATAATCTTTTAATGAAATTTAAAAAGAGTTAGTTTTCTTTATAAATCGCTTAATAAATAAAATAACAATGTTGAGCGTTTTAGTTGTTATAGATTTTTTAAATTGCCTTTATGGCGTAACAACAACTTCAAATAAATAAATTATAAGATACTGTTTTTTATGCTTAAAGCTTCCGTTGGAGGCTAAGCGTGCTCTCTTGAGCGTTTTGTAACCAATTTTAATATTCAGAATAGGTAATTAAAATGATTAGCTATGCCAGTTCTCTCGGCTTGGTGGCATATTTAATTAAACGGTTTAAGTCATGGGAATGTAAGATATACATGAATCATGTCCGTTTGATAATTTGTAACACAATTATTGTTATCAGTTTTATTTTTTCAAAAGTGTCATATTCAGAAGAAGTCTTAACAATCCCTATGGACCTCTCTAAATGGACATATGAGGGAAATAAATTCAAATGCAACTTGTTGCAATCAAATAAAGACTATGGGAAGTTTTATTTCCTAGCGGAACCTAATAATAAATTCTATTTTATTTCCGATATAGAATATGAAAACAATAAATGGAAAACGATTGCTTTAACAACTCAAAATGCTCCTTGGGGTGATGAGCTTTATAGAAAAGAATTTGGTTCCCTTGAATTTACTAAGCCGTCTCAGCGTTTCATCTTTAATAAAGGCGCTGAAGAATTCATGGATTCAATTGCTTCGGGTAGTTGGGTGACGCTGTCACTTAAAGGAAGTAATGCTTCCTCTGTTTCAGAGATTGTGATTCCTACTCTTCAAATTCAAAACGCATTGAAATCATTTAATGCGTGTCGCGCGCGATTGCCTAAATTGTCTTTTTCAGAGGCAAGGGATATGGCGCTCTCATTTGAGTTTGGTCAGAAGACGTTAAGTCGTGGACAGAAAGCAACACTAGAAGCGCTGTATAGCTATGTATCTGTGGATGATCGAGTGACCAAAATCCTCATCGACGGTCACACCGATAACGTTGGTTCAAGTTTAACGAACCTTTCTGTGTCACGTACTCGAGCAGAGCAAGTCACCAACGCTTTGATTGAGCTTGGGGTCGACGAGTCGATGATCGAAACACGAGCTCATGGTTCGCGTTACCCAATTGCCAGCAATAACTCGGTTAATGGCCAAGCAAAAAACCGACGTGTCACCCTGCGTTTAGTGAGGGACAACGAGTATACGGCTACGAAACACTACCCAGATCTACAATCACAAAATCAACAAACGAAAGTTAAGGTTCAATGATGACGAAAACGAAAATTTTGTTGGTTGAGCCAAATGAAGCTCTTGCTCAACCAGTATTGGATGTGTTGCAAAATGCAGGTTACACCGCGAAACACACTCGTACTGGTCGAGGCGCTTTGCTTGAAGAGCGAGCAGAAATCACTTTAGTGAGCTCTACGCTGCCGGATATGTGTGTTCGTGAGTTTGTCGCGTGTCACCAAAAGCAGCGAAATTCGGGTGTTGTTATTGCGATTGTCGACCAAGAGCAAGGCATCTTGGCTGCTGAGACGATGAAAGCGGGCGCTACTGATTATCTATTACGCCCATTTGAATCTAATCAGTTGGTTAATCTGCTTAAACGTGTTGAAGCGTTAGGTAAGCCAATGGCCAACATTGTTGCGGAGTCTTGGAGAAGCAAACAAGTTCTGCAATTGGCGCATCGTGCAGCATGTACTAACGCGAGTGTGCTTATTACAGGTGAATCGGGAACGGGTAAAGAAGTGCTGGCGCGATATGTGCATGAGCACTCTCCGCGTATCAATGGTCCATTTGTGGCGGTTAACTGTGCCGCCATTCCAGAGTCAATGTTAGAGGCTGTGCTATTCGGTCATGTAAAAGGCGCGTTCACCGGAGCGACAAATTCTCAAAGCGGTAAGTTTGAAGAAGCAAATGGCGGGACGATTCTGCTTGACGAGATTGGTGAAATGTCACCTGCGGTTCAAGCGAAATTGTTGCGCGTCCTTCAAGAGCGTGAAGTAGAACGTGTTGGTAGCCATAAAGCCGTTCAGCTCGATATTCGTGTTATTGCGGCAACCAACAAAGACTTACGTGAGGAAGTTCAAAAAGGCACGTTCCGTGAAGATCTTTATTATCGATTAGATGTGCTGCCTCTGCACTGGCCGCCTTTGCGTGAAAGAAAAGAGGACATTCTACCGATTAGCCAATTCTTTATTGAAAAGTATCAAGATAGCAGCCGCTGTCACCTATCCCAAGATGCGATTAGTGCGCTGAGTCAGTATCACTGGCCGGGCAATATTCGTGAGTTGGAAAATGTCATTCAACGCGCTTTGGTCATGCGTCATGGTGATTACATTACAGCCCATGACCTGATGCTGCCTATTGAGCTTGTCGCGTCAGTTCCTACAGCAGAGCCAACTTCAAACTTTGGTCATGTAGAAGCGAAGAAGCAAGCTGAATATCAGTTTATTTTGGAAAAGTTACGTCAGTTTGGTGGAAACCGAACGAAAACCGCAAACGCGCTTGGAGTCTCTACTCGAGCGCTACGCTACAAGCTCGCAGCAATGCGAGAACATGGTATTGATTTACAGTCGGCACTAGGCTCGGCTGCCTAATAGGAGAAAAAATAGATGGCAAGTCAACCTACTCATGCGGTCTCGGCAGAGCAACTTATGTTGTCAAAAATGCAGGCGATGCAGGCACAAGTGCAGCCGCCAGAGTTTATCGTGAGTGCAAATCCTTTAGATCAACAATCACTAAACGCACCTTTATCGTTCTCACAAGCGATGACAAATGTGTTGGATACAGTGAATCAACATCAATCAGTGGCTAGTCAAAAAATGACGGCCGTAGAAACAGGAAAAAGTGATGACCTAGTTGGTGCAATGGTCGCGAGCCAAAAAGCCAGCTTGTCCTTTAATGCTTTGATGCAAGTGCGCAACAAAGTCGTGACCTCATTTGAAGATATTATGAAGATGCCGGTGTAATTCATGTCAGAACTAACCCCCCAAGTCGCCGGAAACACAGCTATGGCTACCGGCACAGCACAGACATTTTCTACTGCCAATGGCATGGACGATGTGACAACGAAGCTGAAGCAAATCTGGTCTAGCAGTCAGAGAAACTTAGTGCTATCTGCGGTGTTAGCTGCGATTGTTGCAGCGATTATTGTGGTTGCACTATGGAGTTCCTCGCAGAGCTTTCGTCCGCTTTATAGCCAACAAGAGCGTTTTGATATCGGCGAAATTGTGTCGGTATTAGAAAGCGAAGGCGTAAGCTACCGCATGCAAGAGCAAAATGGACAAGTTCTTGTACCAGAAGGTGAGGTTGCGAAGGTACGCATGTTGCTTGCATCAAAAGGTGTTAAAGCTAAGCTGCCGACAGGTTTGGATTCGCTCAAGGAAGATAGCTCTCTTGGTACGAGCCAATTTATGGAAACGGCGCGTTATCGTCATGGTTTAGAAGGTGAGTTAGTACGTACTATCATGTCTTTGAACTCAGTAGCGAACGCGCGTGTTCATTTAGCAATACCTCGTCAAACTCTATTCGTCCGCCAAAACAGTGAGAATCCATCAGCATCTGTCATGCTTGAGCTCAAACCTGGTGAAGACTTAAAGCCTGAACAAGTCGAAGCGATCATTAACCTAGTGGTCGGTAGTGTCACGGCAATGAAGCCAGAATTTGTTTCTGTCATTGACCAGTATGGCCGTCTTCTTAGTGCGGATGTCGCTTCTGCGGAAGCCGGCAAAGTAAACGCGAAATATCTTGAATACCAGAAGAGTGTTGAAAAACAGATCATCCAACGCGCAGCAGATATGCTTACGCCGATTGTGGGGCCGAGTAACTTCCGCGTACAAGTCGCTGCCGATCTGGACTTTAGCCAAGTTGAAGAAACACAAGAAATTTTGGATAACGCGCCGGTTGTGCGTAATGAGCACACCATTCATAACAACTCGGTTGATCAAATTGCGTTGGGTGTTCCAGGTTCTCTAAGTAACCAACCGCCAGTGACAGGATCTGGTGAAGTGGAAACGAACGATAGCCAAAACACGAATGCGCGATCTGAAGTGAATCGTCAATATGCTGTAGGTAGTAGTGTTCGTCGTACTCAATACCAACAAGGCCAAATAGAAAAGCTTAGTGTCTCGGTTTTGTTGAACTCGAAAGCTTCGCCAGATGGTGTGGCGTGGAGTGAAGCCGATAAAGAGCAAATCTCAAACATGATCATGGATGCTGTTGGTATCTCTGCCACACGAGGTGACAGCTTAAGTTTAATGAGTTTCAACTTCACCCCAATTGAAATTGATGCTCCTCCTGCACTGCCGTGGTGGCAAGACCCTACAGTACAGCAGCCAATACGCTACGTTATTGGTGGCTTGTTAGGCTTGGCGATGATCTTCTTCGTACTGCGTCCATTAATCATGCACCTAACTGGCGTTGATAAACCTGTGCCTGAGCTAAATTTTGCTGAGCCTCAGGAAGAACCTGACTACGAAAACTTGCAAACGCGTGAAGAGCGCGAGCATGAAGAAGTACTTGATCGCCGCCTATCTGAAAAAGGCATCTCAGCCTCTTCAGGTTTAGATGTAAACAGCGACATGCTACCACCAGCAGGTTCGCCATTAGAAATTCAATTGAAACACCTACAGCTTATTGCTAATGAAGAGCCAGAGCGCGTAGCCGAAATACTGAAACAATGGGTAAACATCAATGAACACAGTTCTATCAAAGCAGACGCTTAGTTATGTTGAACAAACCGCGCTCGTGCTATTAGGCATGGGCGAGGATGCCGCAGCGAAGGTTTTGCAACACTTTAGCCGTGATGAAACCCAGCGTGTGACTCGTGCAATGGCGAAGTTAAATGGCATTAAGAGCGATTCTGCTCGTGGTGTTATTCAAACTTTCTTTGAAGATTTCCGTGAGCACAGCGGTATTCGAGGAGCCTCTAAGGAATACCTATCTAATACATTGCGCAAAGCGTTGGGTAACGATTTGGCAAAAGGGTTATTAAATACCTTATATGGCGATGAAATTCGCAACAACATGCAGCGCTTACAGTGGGTGGAAGCAGAAACTCTCGCTCGTTTCATTGTGAATGAGCACCCACAAATGCAAGCAATTTTTCTAGCGTATTTGCCAGCGGACAGCTCTTCAGCGGTATTGAAGCACTTGCCACAAGATTACCATGACGAAATATTGTTCCGTATTGCTCAATTGCAAGATATCGATCATCAAGTTGCCGTTGATTTGCATGAACTCGTTGAGCGTTGCATCGAAAAAGTATCCGCAAGTCAAAGCACGCCGTTATCAGGTGTTAAGCAAGCAGCAGATATCATTAACCGCTTTGAAGGTGACCGTGGTTCATTGATGGAAATGCTGAAGTTGCATGATGAAGATGTTGTTAATGCAATCGAAGAAAACATGTTCGACTTTATGGTTCTTGGCCGACAACGCGAAGAAACTATGGACATGTTGGTGCAGCAAATCCCGCTAGAGTTGTGGGCAGTTGCGCTAAAAGGTTCCGATATTACCTTACAACAAGCTATTAAGCGTTCAATGCCGCAACGTATGGTAAAAGCGCTAGAAGATGACATGGACGCACGCGGCGCTGTTGCGTTAAGTCGAGTTCAAAAAGCACGTCAAGACATCATGCAAATGGTACGTGAGCTGGATGAATCTGGTGAAGTTCAGCTGCTTCTCTATGAAGAGCCAACGGTGGAGTAAGGTCATGCTAGAGACAAAATCAAGTACTATGCGATTGCCTCCGAGCGGGTATCGTTTACACCGTTTTCCGCCTTTAGCGCAACCTAAGACTATCGAAGACGAATTCGGGCTAGATAACCAAGGCTGGCAAGAACCTCAAATAGATATCCAACAGCAACTTGAAGAAGGTTTTCAACAAGGTTTGCAACAAGGACATGAGGAAGGCTTACGCCAAGGTATCGAACAGGGCAAGCAACAAGGTCTGTTGGAAGGCCAAAAAGAAGGTTTCCAAAAAGGCTTTGTTTCCGGTGAGCAGTCTGGAAAGCAAGGCTTTTTGGAGGCGGCGAAGCCTGTCAATGAACTTTTTCACGCCCTTTCTCGTTGGCAAGATGAAAAAGAACAGCAACAACGCCATATGATTTGTGAACTGGTACAAAAGGTAGCTCAGCAAGTGATTCGTGCCGAGCTCACTTTAATGCCTCAGCAGATCCTAGCTTTGGTGGACGAGACATTGTCTGCCATGCCTGGTAAAGCGGAAACAGTAACTGTGCATTTAAATCCGCAAGATTTAGAGCGCATTACTCACATCAATGCTGATTTGCCGCAATCTTGGAAACTGGTCCCTAATACGGAGCTTCCTATTGGTGGCTGTCAGTTAGTGACTGATGACGCAGAAGCGGATGCGAGCTGCGACTCTCGTTTGGAAGCCTGTATGGACAATGTAAAGCAACACCTTTTGGATGAAGTCAGTATTCCACAGGTAGAGTCTGAGCATGAGTAATACCCTAAGCCATGAACTATTAAGTGAGCGTTTGAGCGAAGCCTTGGCTTCGCTCGATTCAATCCCTGTTGCTCGCGTAACAGGGCGATTGATAAAAGTAAACGGCTTAATGTTACAAGCCGTAGGGTGTCGGTTTAAGCTTGAGCAGCGTTGTCTCGTAGAAACCGCGGAAGGCGATATGATCGAAGCGCAAGTTGTGGGCTTTGAACACACTATTGCTTACCTCATGCCTATCCGCCGTTTAGGCGGTCTGTTTGCAGGTGCAAAAGTCATCCCTCTTGATGGTGATAGTACCGTGCAGCTAAGCTCTCAGTGGTTAGGACGCGTACTGAATGGTTTAGGTGAGCCGTTAGATGACGGGGCACCGCTTAAGGGGGGTGATCGAGTTTCACTTGAACCAAAACCGATTAACCCACTGAAGCGACGCCCAGTTGATACGCCACTCAACGTAGGCGTGCGAGCGATTAATGGACTATTGACGGTAGGCAAAGGCCAACGTATTGGTTTGATGGCTGGCAGTGGCGTCGGTAAAAGTGTGTTAATGGGGATGATCACCAAAAACACGGAGGCCGATGTAATTGTGGTCGGGCTTATCGGTGAGCGAGGCAGAGAAGTACGTGAGTTTATCGAGAGAAACTTAACCCCAGAAGCGCGCAAGAAAGCGATCATTATCGCGGCTCCTGCTGATGAATCCCCGCTAATGAGGTTAAGAGCGACACTACTTTGTCATCGCGTTTCAGAGTATTTCCGAGACCAAGGCAAAGACGTTCTACTTCTGATGGACTCTCTAACCCGATACGCCATGGCACAGCGCGAAATCGCTCTTTCGCTCGGTGAGCCTCCAGCTTCTCGTGGTTATCCGCCCTCAGTCTTCAGCGTGTTACCTCAACTCCTAGAGCGAGCGGGTAACAGTGAAAATCAACATGGTAGCTTAACGGCAATTTATACCGTATTGGCAGAAGGGGACGACCAACAAGATCCTGTCGTGGATTCCGCGCGCGCCATCTTAGATGGGCATGTCGTTTTATCGCGTCAACTGGCTGAGCAAGGGCATTATCCCGCGATAGATATCAACGCGTCTATTAGCCGTTGTATGAATACTTGTACGCAGGACGCACACAGCACGATTGCGAATAACTTCCGTCAAATGTACTCCAACTACCTTCAGGTTAAAGAGTTACTGCCATTAGGGGGTTATCAACCAGGACAAGATCCTGAGTTAGATCAATCTGTTGCTATGTATCCAAATTTGCGTGCATATCTACAACAAGCTGCCAACGAGTCTGTAGATTACCCAACCAGTTTGACCGAGCTCGCGCAGCTTTTTCAAAGTGCTTAATCAAATGGGAGTGACAAGGCTGAAATGAAATCCAAGTTAAAAGCCGTAGGCAAGTTACAGCAAATGGAAGAAAAACAGCGTGACCGTGTGGGTCAACAACTTGATGCCATGCGTCAGCGTCACTCCCATCTTTCAATGCAATTGGAACAGTTGTCGGCGTTGAAAGGCCACGCTGGACAATCAACCCGAACCGGCCCGACGCTGACGAGCGCGGCTTTGATGAACTTTAATCGTGTTGACCAAATGCTACAAAGAATGCTTCGTCACCACGAGCAAGAGCAAGCCGTTATGCAAGCGGAATGTGCATCTGTACAGAAAACGCTAGAACACAAGCACGCACGCGTTCAAGGGTTAGAAAAAGTGCTTGATCGTTGGCGTACTAAGCAGAACTATGAAAAAGCGAAAAAAGAGCAAAAGATGATTGAAGACATCATTAACTCTCGCGTTAAGCGCAAGATATTATGATGTCTTGTTGACGCTACTAGGAGCGCGAATAATTTCTGCGGTGTCTTAGCCAACCAAACCAGCCTCCAAGCATGATCAACCCTGATCCGAGAGCACCGCCGCCACTGCTGCCGTTGTTACCAAAGCCAGATGTGTTGGTATCGACAGGCTCAAAGCCAGAGTCCCCTTCGCTATGATAATCTTCCGAACTTGCTAAGAGGGCGTTATAACTGGTTTTTACACCTGAGCTGGTTTGGGTCTCAATCCATGTTGCATAGTTCAAAATCTCGGTAAACACACTTGGAATCGCAGCGGATTCGCAAACTGAAGAACCGTAGCTCACAATGCCAATTTGCTGATACATGCCATTATTGTCTTGATAGGTGAGAGGACCGCCTGAGTCACCCCGACAGATACCAGTGTAGCTTCGTTCAGGAAATCCATTCGCACATAAACTTTCCTGAGCGTTAAACCCTGTTACCAACGAAGCGCATTGGGTGTCGGTAAGGGGTTTTACTTCTGCCCAGCGTAAATAGTTAGGGGGGCTTTCATCATTGGTTGAGGTCTGACCTAAACCGAATATCTGATAAACTGACTTGCTGCTGTAGTCTCCAAAGTCTTGCGGTAAAGTGATGGATTGGACGTTATCGGTGATAGGTCTAGTCAATTCAAGGACAGCGATGTCATTAATCCATAAATCGCTAGGCACATAATCAGGATGAATCGTGATAGAGCGAACATCTTTGAATTCTTCAACAAACACGTCATTCATCGTAGGGTTTTTGACTAACACTCGTAGGTCGTTGATTGTCCAGCCGTCAGTAAAAACGCTTGGTTCTACGCAGTGAGCCGCAGTTAAAATGAAGCGGTCGTTTACAATGGTTCCCCCACAAATATTGGCAAACTGATTAGCGCCAGTTTTATGTAGAATAAGACGTGCAAAAAAAGGAAGTTGGTTTTGGGTAGCCTGCTGACCCCCAATAATTGCCGTGGAGATCCCTTGTTCTGAAAGGCGGTTATCATTTTCTACTTCAGCGGTCGTACTCAAAGATACTGCAAAACAGAGTGCGCTTAGCCATATTTGATACTGCTTCATAAACCATCCTTGGATGAAAAGTGCTCTTCTAACTTTATACTAGTTTTTCAGTGAATGTGCTTAACAAAAGTTTCTAATAGTTGAATGATTGTTGTAGCCAAGATCGCAACAGATGAAACGATTCAAGCTTTAGCTTGTGTGGCGGGCATACAAAGTAAAGCTGTTGATGAGGATTAATGACGGGTTCACCCAGCTCGATTAGCTGACCATATTTGATGTCATCCTTCACAAACAAGCGATGAGTGACCAATAACCCCAAACGACGAGTTGTGGCCTGGACGGCTTGTATCGACATGTTAAAAGTGATTGGTTTTTTATTTTTAGGTCGCTGGATACCCGTCGCGTCCAGCCACACGTTCCAGTCATTTTTTCTTCGTTCGTTAGTAACTTCAATGATGGGATACTGCTTTAAGAGTTGAGTGATGTTTGAGTCCTTGGTCTTCGCTATCAATTCAGGACTGCACACCAAAACCAGTTCATCTTCACTGAGCTTTTCGCAGTAGTAATCCTGCCATTCTTCGGGATTTCCATGCACCAAGGCCGCGTCGATACCTTCTTGTTCTAAATTGAATCTGCCAGACAGGTTTGATAAACGAACGTCTAATTGAGGAGCAAACCCTTGTAAATCTGACATTCGAGGAATCCACCAGTGAAGAGCCAATGAATTCACCATATTGAGCGTAACACGCTGCAAGTTCTGATCTTGGATGAGTGCTTCCGTTGCATCGACAATTTGCTCTAAAGCGGGTGCCACCTTCCTGTAATACTTTTTACCGTCCGCGTTGAGTTGAACTTGTCTGCCTATGCGATCAAATAGAGGCTTGTTGACTTGACTCTCCAGCGATTTAATTGCCTGACTTACGGCTGAGTGGCTCACACTTAATATCTGTGCTGCTTCTGTCATGCTGCCAGACTCAGCTACTGCAACAAATGCGTAGATGGACTTTAAGGGGACTAGTTTCCGCATAATTTAAAAACCGTAGCTGGTGATAGATAAGTTAAACTGTAAGTTTTTCTTACATCAATGGTTAATATTACTCGCTATTTACGATAAGTGATGTCTTTTAAAATGCTCCATATATTAAGGAGTATTGAATGAATGCTGTAAATAAATCTATCCTTTTCATGTTGATGTCTACGTTAAGCTTATCTGTTACTGGACTGTTAGCAAAGCAGTTGTCAGGCGAACTTTCCGTCACACTATTTAGCTTCTTACGTTTTTTGGTGCCTGCGCTTATCTTGCTTATCTTACTTCGTGTGAAAAACCTTACCTTTCCTAAAGCGGGCACGCTAAAGCCTATTTTATTGCGTGCTCTTTGTATCGGTTTGTCACAACTTTGCTTTATCGCGTCATTACAAACGTTAACGCTCGTTGAGGGGGTCGTTTTGTTTGCTACTGGCCCATTATTTATTCCCTTGGTTGAAAAGCTGTTCATGAGGGGGCGCATTCGTGTTTCAACATTGGCGGCTTTAGCAATGGCGTTCACTGGTGTGGTTATGTTGGCGGGCGGTGGAAGTGAGATCACATGGCGAGCGGATTTATTGCTCGGCTTGGCTGGTGGACTCTTCAATTCTGGTTCTCAGCTTACGTTATATAAAGTGAGTAAAACAAATATGTCGCCGCTAGAAATCAACTTTTGGGCGTTTGGTTTTGCTGCCGTATTTCTGTTGCCGCTAACTTTGTTTAACGACTTCGACGCGTTACTTAATATGAGTGTTATGGCGCCTGAGATTTCTTCAAATGTGCTGTGGATCGGTATGATGTCTCTGATGATCATTAACACCCAAGTTTTTCGCTCCAAAGCATATAAACTGGCAAGCAGTGGCTCTCAACTTGCACCACTCATTTTTACTAACTTATTGTTCACTGCGGTTTGGCAGAGCCTGTTTTTTGAAGACCGAATGAGTCAAAGTCAAATTGTTGGGATGAGTTTAATAGTGCTCGCAATCATACTGAACACATGTTGGGTTCGCTTTACGGCGCATCGCAGTGGCGGTTTACAAGCGAGAACTTCTTAGTCTGTCGGAAAATGAAGGGGGCAGGTAGATAAATTGGTCGTGTGGTTTGATTTTTCCTGAGTATGGGCTAGCGTCAAGAAAGGTTCAAGGAGAGAAATCATGCTTACGCTAAATTATTACGTCGAAATTTCGGCGACACCGCAATGAGTGTGGGAAGTGCTAACCGATGTTGAGTTGTATAAACGTTGGGCGCAAGCCTTTTCACCGCAGTCTCAATTTGAAGGAGCTTGGGAAGAAGGAGGTGGCATCACTTTTTTTGATCCAGATATGGGCGGGACAAGGGCGATCATAGATACGGTGCTACCGCTTCAAAAACTTGAATTTCATCATGTTGCCATTTTTAATCCGGATAATCGTCAACAACTCGATGCTGACCTAGCATCTAGGTGGATCGGATCGCGAGAGATCTACCAGATCGATACCAACAACGATCGTTTACTACTCAATGTTACCATTCATACTCACAATGACTTTGTTTCCATGTTTAATCACGGATGGGAAAAAGCCTTACCCTTGATAAAAGCCATTAGTGAAGAGCAAGCTTAGGGTTCTTGCTTATCTTGGGCTGACGATGCGTTGCCGGAAGGTATACAATAGCACGCAAGATAGCGCACCTAAGAGAGTGGATGATGGAATTTAAAGTTGATACCCATACACATACGTACGCCAGTGGTCACGCGTACAGTACCTTGATTGAAAATGCAAAGTTGGCAAAAGAGAACGGGCTGGATATGTTCTGCACGACCGATCACGCAGAATTAATGCCGGGTGCGCCTCATTACTGGTTCTTCTCTAACCAGAAAATTCTGCCTCGTTTTCTTGAAGGCGTTGCGATTATTCGCGGCGTTGAATCTAACATTATGAATACCGAAGGCGACATTGATATTCCACTGAGTGTGGACCGCAACTTAGATTGGGTGATTGCGAGTTTTCATGAACCCGTTTTTCGTCCTGCAAACAAGCAAACTCACACGGAAGCACTTGTTAATGTCATTCAGAGTGGTCGTATTGATGCGCTCGGTCATCTTGGTAATCCAAATTTCGACTTTGATTTTCAGACCGTTTTAGCGTGCGCGAAAGAGCACAATGTCGCGATTGAAATTAATAACACCACGCTGAAAGGCAACAGCCGAGTAGGCAGCGTAGACCGTTGCCACGAGATTGCACAAATCGGGAAAGATCTCGGTGTTTTCTTCACCACGGGCAGTGACGCGCACTTCTGTCACGATGTTGGTAATCTGGATTTGGTTGGAGAGTTAATGGACAAAGTGGGTATTGATAGCAAGAAAGTGATTACTCACACCGCTCAGCAGTTTTTGTCTTTCTTAGCTTTGAGAGGCCGTAAACCAATTGCAGAATATGACAGCATTCTCAACGCATAAACTTGATTACATTTAAGGTATGCACCCGACGCCAGATTGCTTTACACTGCGACCCGGAAATACTCAACTAAGCTAGTTTTTCGCCTTTTATGGCGTAGGTTATTTGGGTGAATA
Source organism: Vibrio sp. 1562 (assembly GCF_033340155.1). NCBI lineage: Bacteria > Pseudomonadati > Pseudomonadota > Gammaproteobacteria > Vibrionales > Vibrionaceae > Vibrio > Vibrio sp. 1562. The sequence continues at coordinate 12,089 of NZ_JAWOVY010000002.1, read as the reverse complement.
AAGCCGACACAGAATTCGGCACTATAAATGGAGAAGTGAAAAATGTTACGTCCTTTAGTCCTAGGGTGTGCGATTGCGTTTGGCTCAACATACGCAATGGCAGAAGCGGTTGATTTAAAACAAAACATGAAACAGATGAAGATGGAATTCAAACAGGCGGCAGAAGCATCTGATGTCGAAACCATGAAATCTGCGATTGATAGCTTGCAAGCGATTGTTGAACAATCTAAGCGTGGTAATTACCCACCAGAGAAGTTTGATACTTACTTAGAAGGCTTTAACAAGCTGACGGTAACGCTAGATAAGATTGAAGCGGATCTTGATGCGGGCAAGCTACAAGAAGCAAAAGCTCAACTGCGTGAAATCGATAGTCTTCGTGAAGAGTACCACGACAAGCGCAATCCAAGCATTTGGAGCAAGTTGTTTGGCTAATTATATACTGAGCGGAGCATTTGCTCGTGGCAGTGGATTACGCGTTATCTCTAAGTAATGAATGAACACATTATCAGCCTGCCATTTCGGCGGGCTTTTTTGCGACTGTCAATCGATGCATTCAAGAAAACCTGTGAGGTAGCAAGCACTTATTGATCCTGTTTTTGAGCTATCACTCAAAATTGGTTACGCTGTGTGAAATTTGTTAAGTCACCGTTATGCGTAGATTAATTCCTTTTTACCGCTCGATGTTATTTGCTAGTGCTCTCAGTTGGGTGCTAGTGACACTGATGCCTGTTATCAATGCTCATGGTAACAGCATGGGCGTGTGGGCGACGCTATGTACGCTTAACGGATTTGAGTTGGTCCAAATAGAAGAGGGCGACAATTCGGTCAGCCACAAAGGCAAGCCTTGTCCGTTTAGCCACTTCTCGACTTTTCATCACGATACACTTCCAACGACACCGATACTTTCAAGACAGAGCTTGGTGACTTCTGACAGCTACGCTTATTTGGCTCTAAGTGTGCGATTTGAAACACCAGTTCCTCGAGCGCCGCCAGTTTCCCTTTTCTCATAACAAAAACAATTACAAGTAAATAAAGCCAACAACACTGCCACTTCGAGCAGTAGTACTCCCGAATCTAAGTCAATTAGCGCCGCATACAAATGTGTATGTGCAGGATGCGTTTGACTGAATTTGGGTGTTCAACAATGAAAAAAGGAAAATACACATGTTGAGAAACTCGGCAAAGCCTCAACTCAAGGAAGCCTCACGCGCAAAATCCATCTACTTTATGACGTGGCGATGGCACTTTTACGCAGGTTTGTTCGTCATTCCATTTATGCTCATGCTTTCCCTCACGGGGTTGGTGATGTTGTTTGATGATGAAATCGAACTGGCTCGATACGAAGCGACATTACAAGTTTCACCACAAGAGCACATGATTCCTGTCTCTGCACAATTGGAAACCGTAAAGCAGGCGTATCCCGATTTTAATGTCACTCAATTTGTACCTGCTAAAACGGCCGATATCGCCAACCGATTCTCGCTTCAAAACCAAGAAGGCAGCTCGCTGATTGTTGCAGTAAATCCTTACACAGGAGACGTACAAGGCACCATTAATCGTGGTGATAGCATCTATGAACTGATGAATAGTATTCACGGTACGCTGCTCATTGGCGACCTAGGCGACCGTTTAATTGAAATCGCCACAAGTCTGGGGATTTTGCTGTTGGTATCTGGTTTGTACCTTTGGTTACCTAGAGACAACGCCAGTCGCGCCGGCTTTTTGAAAATTCGCCTTAACAACGGTCCTCGGATTTTGATGCGTGACCTGCATGCGAATTTAGGTGGTGTGCTGTCGATTGTTCTGTTGTTCTTTTTGATTTCAGGTTTGTCGTGGGCAGGGATCTGGGGGGCGAAAATGGTGCAAGCTTGGAATACCTTCCCAACCTATTACACATGGGGTGAGAAACCGGAATCCACACTGACACACAAAGATCTCAACCATGGCGCTTCAGAAGAGATGCCATGGAACTTAGAGCTTGCTGCTGTGCCTGAATCGAAAGACAAACCCGCTCATGATCATGCCAATATGAAGGAAGATATGGCATACGCAGGCAGCCATGATGCGCTCTCCATTGATGATATCATCCTCAAGGCTGAAATGATGGGCTTCACTGGTTATAAGCTGTTTTTGCCACGCTCTGAGAAGGGCGTTTACACCGTTGCAGCTAACTCCATGGGTGGCGATATCTCCGACCCAAGACAAGATCGCACCAGCCACTTTGACCAATATTCCGGTCGCTTGTTGGTGGATGTAACGTGGCAAGATTACAGCGTATTTGCCAAGTTCATGGCGGCAGGTGTGTCATTGCATCAAGGTGATGTGAGTATATTGAACAAAGTGCTCAACGTAGTGTTCTGTTTGGCGTTCATCTTAATCTCAATCACAGGTGTGGTGATGTGGTGGATTCGTAGACCAAGTCGCAGTGCCGCATTGGGCGCACCACCTAAGTTTCAGCAAGACGGTATTTGGAAGCTTGGCTTAGTAACGTTGGTGATATTGTGTCTGGCGTTTCCGATGGGCGGTTTGGCAATTGTTACGGTTCTCGCACTGGATTGGCTGTTGTTCAACCGCGTTGAGAAACTGAAAACGGCGTTGAATTAGTAACAGACAAAGAATGGAATAATAAAAGAGCCTGCGAAGTCGAAGTGCTGGCTCTTTTTATTTCTGGTAAATCTCCAGTGGCAAGCCATCTGGGTCTTGGAAGAAGGTAAAGGCTTTGCCTGTAAATTCGTCAATACGAATTGGCTCAACTTCAACGTCATTCGATTCTAGGTAGGCTTTGACTTGCTCAACATCATCAACCAAAAAAGCGAGATGTCGCAGGCCTTGCGCTTCGGGAAAGCTCGGTCTCTCAGGGGCGCCCGGAAAGCTAAACAGCTCAACTTGACTGCCGTCAGGTAAAGCGAGGTCAAGCTTGTAGGAGTCTCTGGCTTCACGATAGTTTTCGGCAATGACTTTCAGTCCTAACACTTCAGTGTAAAAGCGTTTTGACTTTGGGTAATCGCTGCAAATGATCGCGACGTGATGAATGGCATTAAACATGGTTAGCCTCTTCAAGCATGGTTAGTATCCTCGGAGACTAAATGCTCCTTAACGAAGTCGATAAACACACGCAGACGAGCGGGCATGTATTTGGTTTGCGCATACTGCATCGCGATAGCGCCATGGTAGTTACTCTTGATCATCCAATCCGGCAGAACCTCTACCACTTCTCCTTGCTCTAACGCGTCTTTGATCACGAAGTCATGGAAGATCCCAATTCCCAAGCCAGACTTAACCCCGTTCAAGCGCATTTGAGAATGGTTGACGGCGTAGCGTCCACTCACGGCAATGGAGTGGAACGCTTCTTCTTTAAAGAATGACCAGATGTTGTCTTTGTCGTTCTCGGCAAGATAAATGCAGTCGTGTTGCTCAAGCTCGGTTGGGTGCTCAGGCATACCATGTTTGGCTAGGTAATCTGGAGAGGCACATAAAACGAGATTGGTCTTGCTGATCTCTTTGAGCACTAGATTCTCATCGGGTTTGTCGGTGAGCTTAAAGGCAACATCAATACCTTGGCGGAACAGATCAATCTCACCATCTGCTGCACGCAGCTTAAGCTGAATGTTTGGATAACGTTCTAGGAATGGCAACACAAACGGTTGAAGCACCGAATTAAGAAATGCTTCAGGGGCTGCTACTGTGAGTGCGCCTGTTGGCTCAGCATGATCTTCCGCAGATAGCTCAACGGCTTGCTGCGCGGCATTCACCATTGCGATGCTTTGGTCGTAAACCTTTTGCCCTGCTTGAGTGATGATCAACTTACGAGTTGTGCGCTCAAACAGTTTGACCGAGAGGGCTTGTTCCAACCGTGTGATCAACTTACTTAAAGCCGATGGCGTTACGCCGAGTTGTTTAGCAGCAGCGGTAAAACTGCCTTCGTTTACCACCAAGATAAACGAAGCAAGATCAGGAAGTAGGGCAATGAGTTTTGGATTAACCATAATTGTTCAGTTCTGCGCAGCGGAATAACGATATTGTCTGGTACGGTTTCACGAGGTTCAAGTGTCACCGTCTCGCTTTAACGATATTTTGCCAAAAATGCATTGAGTGCAGGCAAGCCAGATTCACCAGTATGGTATTGCTGCCAACAGTGATAAATGGCCGTTTCATGGTCTGCAATTAACTCGATAGCTTCTCGCTCAGCGATTGAATACTGCTGTGAAGCTTTCACTTCTTCATGCCACTCTCGATACTTAACCTCATAAGGTTCTACCCACTTCAAAAGAGTCGCCACCAACTCTTGCCATGGTAAACCAATCCACTTAGTTGCATCTGCCAAGCCTTTATCCAGCATCTCTTGGTGTCGACTTTCGATATCCATGCCATGTGTTAGCAGTACAGGTTTGAGCTTTTCTGCGGTTAGCTCTTCCACTTCAATCAAGGTTTGCCACAGTGTTTGTTGTTCACTTTGGGTGTAATGGCTCAAGTAGTGGTTGAAAAAAGCGATGCCGTAGATTTCGCCATAGTAGGCAGACAGAACGTTATGAATCATGGTGAGAATCGTGATTTAAACAGGGAATACCGCATTGTAGGAGGGGAGAGCGCGAAGTGTAAATATCTGAATATACTCAAGTGACTTCAAGATACATGGTTCAGAGCGTTGTCACTGATTCAAGTTCAAGGAAAACAACGAAGCGGAATAGCGAGCTCTTTCCAAGTTGTTTGACGAAGAAATTGCTTCAGTGGCACGCTCCCGAAGGGCGAGTTGCCTTGGTTCGCATGCTTCGTTAACAATTTTCGATTTAGAACCACTAGATTTTCAAATTGTTGCCTCGCCTTCAAACCAAGTCATCCTCGCTGAACCAAGCATCTCGAGGTTACTTGAGTATAAATAAAAAAGTGCTGCTGACAGAATTCGAACAGAACTTGTGAGAATTTTATGAGAATTCGATGAAGTTGCTGATAGATTTGCTCGTCATTCTTAGAGGCAAGAACGCAAAACGTTCGAAACGTAATGCTTAACCTACTCAAGTCACGAACAAAGAAGTAAAGCCGTACACATGGGCTTGGGTAGTTCAACCCTCATTAAAGGATGGAATCACAATGAAAAAACGTACCCAACTCGGACTCGTCATGACTTCAGTCGCTATGGCACTAGGCTCTGCATCAGTGAATGCGGCGGAATTGGAAATCACCGTGACAAACGCAACCAAAGGCATCTACTTTACGCCACTTATTGTTGCCGCACATGGCTCTGATCTTCAAATGTTCAGAACGGGTCAAGCAGCAACGCCAGAACTAGAAGCAATGGCAGAAGGCGGTGATATCTCTGGTCTTGCTAGTGTGATTGGTAACGCTGGTGGTGCGGTGGTTGAGAACCCTGCTGGTGGTATTTTGAATCCGGGTGTTGCAACCACCTTCACCTTAGACAGTGGCGACCACGGATATCTTTCTCTGAGCGCGATGTTGCTGCCAACCAATGACGGTTTCGTCGGTCTGGATAGTTGGAAGATTCCAACGGAAGCGGGTACATACCGAGCAACGCTAAGAAGTTACGATGCCGGTACAGAAGCGAACGATGAACTTGCGTCTAGCATGCCAAACCCACCTTTCATTACCTTTGGTACTGGCGGCACAGGCGTTGAAGCAACGGTAACTAACGACAAAGTTCACGTGCATCCGGGTAACCTTGGTGATAGCGACCCAACTGGCGGCATCAGTGACCTAGACAGCAGCAGCCATCGTTGGTTAAACCCAGTTGCAACCATCACAATCGTTGTGAAGTAAGGGGGATGTATGAAATACAGAATCTTACTAGTAGCAGCTTCAGTCGGCTTGCTCGCCGGTTGTCCAAGCGATGATGATAATGACGTAGTGAAATCGTACCGCTACACCGTCAACGTGGCGAACTTGACTGCGAATCAACCTATGTCTCCGCTCGCGGTACTCACTCACAATGGTGACTACCAATTGTTTGAAATTGGACAAGCCGCATCTGTTGAACTTGAGCACCTTGCCGAAGGCGGTAGTAACGCTGAGCTGATTGAGTTGATGAACAGCAATGACAGTGTTTACCAAGGCATTTCGGGTAATGGATTGGTGTTGCCGGGGGCATCGGACGAAGTCACCATCACGGTTGACCCTAGTCGTTACGGTTACTTGTCAGTGGCGTCTATGTTCGTGAATACCAACGATGCCTTTGTTGGCGAAACGGGGCTATCGCTCAAATCGCTCGCAGTGGGTGAAAGCTATGAAATGAGCATGAACGTTTGGGATTCCGGTACAGAGCTAAACGATGAGCTTGCCGCAACCATTCCGGGCCCAGCAGGCGGCGGTGAGGGCTTCAATGCCGCCCGTAATGACAGCAATGACGTTGTTGCATTCCATGCGGGGGTAGTTAGCCAAGATGATGGATTAGCAAACTCAGCACTTTCTGCGAACCATCGTTTCTTGAACCCAGGTGCGAAAGTCACCATCACTCGAGTCGAGTAACACAGGCTCCGATGACGTCTCCTTTCCAAAGCGCTTGTAGCCGAGCGCTTTATCCCTCATGGCGTCATCGGAACCTTTTTTGAAAGAATTTCTAATTTGTTCCGGTCATGTGCAAAGTGAGGATACTCGAAGGCAAGGAAAGGACCATGGAACAACAGGCAATCAATTTAGTCGCGAACATCTTGTTGGTGGAAGATGACGATGATTTGGCGGAACTGGTTCAGATGCATCTCAAGTTTCAAGGACACCAAGTGTCGCGAGCAACAAATGTCGCCGATGCTAAAGCGCAATACCAGCAACAACCCTTTGATTTATTGATCCTTGACCGAGGTTTACCAGATGGTGATGGTCTAGACATCTGCCATTATTTGCGGCAGCAACAAGATTGGAGCCCTGTGCTCATGCTGACCGCCAGAGACGGTGAAATGGACAAGGTTGACGGTTTAGAAGCGGGTGTTGATGACTACATCACTAAGCCATTTAGCGTATTAGAATTCCAAGCACGAGTGCGAAACGTGTTACGCAGAGTCAGCCAAACCGCAGAAGCCAAAGTAGTAGATGAAGTCCTCGAAGATGCGATGGATTTTGGTCCGCTGAGAATTATTCCGGAGTTGCACCAAGTATCCCTAAACGACAAGGATGTCACTCTTACCGCGACAGAGTTTACTTTGCTGCAGTTTCTCGCGACTCGTCCGGGCAGAGTCTACAGTAAAGATGAATTGCTCGATCACGTTTGGAACACCAGCCATTCTGGTTATCACCACACAGTGTGTAGCACCATAAACCGTTTACGCAGCAAATTGTCGTTGTCTGACTCTGATCATCACTTCATTCAAACCGTGTGGGGTGTTGGGTATAAGTTTCAACCAAGACACTAATGTAAGAAAGTAAGTCAAGACAGTAAGTCGGCAGCTGTTTTCACCGTCATTTTTCAATCATCACGGGTGTTTCAGAAACATCGCTGTTTAAGGAGGCGATAGGATGAGCTTCAAATCTCGCTTAGTGGTATTTACTAGCTTGTGGTTTTGCCTCGCGGCGGTGGTGATTGCACTGACTTACAATTGGCAAAAAGAAACCATTGAGTTACGCACCAAGCAAAGCCTGCATAAAGAGCTAGCCAGCCACATGCGTGATGATAATCCGCTGATGATCGGGACGGATTACAATCCGAAAGCGCTCAAGTCGATTTTTCACACGCTCATGCTGATCGGCCCTGATTTTGAAATCTACTTCCTCGATAGCCAAGGTAACATCACCACCCATGCTGCACCGGAAGGGGCGGAGATCATGGGGAAGGTGGATCTCAATCCCATTAAGCAATTCTTAAATGACCAGCCTTTTCCTATTTTGGGTGAAGACCCACGCAATCGTGGTGAGCACAAAGTCTTTTCTGTCGCGGCGATAGAAGAATTAGGCTCTACGATCGGTTATCTCTACGTGGTGATTGGCAGTACCCGACATGACGCCATTGCCAATGCTCAAGTCGATACTCCTTACATCGCGCTGGCAGGATTGGTCTTAGTGTCCATTTTAGGCTTTGCTCTTGGAGCTTATGTGCTGGTCAAACGTAGCCTATTGAATCCGATTGAGCGCGTGACCAAGCAACTTCAACAGCAAGCTGAACATGATTTCCGCCTGCAACCTGATTTTACTCACCAAGTGCCGGAGCTCGTGCCGATTGCGCACTCTTATCAGATGATGGCGAAGCACATTCAGCAACAGTTTTTACAGTTGGAGTATCAATCGTCTCATCGTCGTCAAAGCTTGTTGCAGCTTAGTCACGATTTAAAAACGCCGTTATCGAGCGTGCTGGGTTATTTGGAAACATGGCGTTTGCAACATCCGGAATCCGATCCTTTGATTGACGTCGCTTTCCGAAATTGTGAGAAGCTCTCAACTCAACTGCATTCTTTATTAGACGCCGCGCGCAAAGAAGCACCAATGCCAAACTACGAGTACCGCCCCGTGGATTTGGGAGCGTTGATGGCAGAATGTGCTGAAACGATGCAGAGCCAGTTTTCTCGTAAAGAAGTGGTGTTGAAAGTGGATATCGATAGTGAAATCCAAACCGTGGGTGATAAAGGACTCTTAGAGCGGTTGGTGTTGAACCTGCTTGAAAATGCATTGCGCCACAGCCCAATTGGCTCGGAAGTGCATTGCCAAGCGTATTTGAGTGAAGATAAGTCGCGCATCCACTTTACCTTCGTCAATCACATCGAGGAAGAAGCGGAGGGCGGTTCTTTGGGGATCGGGACGAAGATTGTCCAATCGATCTTAATGCTTCACCACAGCTACCTTGAGACCAATGCAACCTCCTCTCAGTATCAACAGAAGTTCACACTTCTCGCAATCTAAAGAGAAGTGTGAGACATAAAGTTAATGTTTATTCAATAACACCACATACGACGCGAGCGCCACCACCACCTAGCTTATTTGGGTGATCGGAGTGATTGTCACCACCTGCATGGATCATTAACGCTCGACCTTTTAAATCCGATAATTTTAGGCGAGGAGCGACAACGGGCTGATTGGCATTGCCGTCCATGTCCACATAGAGTGGAGGCAAGTCGCCTAAATGATTGTCATCGGTCCAAGGATAGCCATGCTTCCCTGTGTTGTTAGGATCATAATGGCCACCTGCTGCGCCGCCTAATACGGTTTTGTCATCCTTTTCTATGCTATCGCAAGATGGATTAGTGTGAACATGGAAACCGTGCACACCTGCTGACAAACCTGATAATTGAGGCGTAAAAACAACGCCATAATCACTTTGTGAAACCTCAATGGTACCAGCGCTCTCATTGGTGTTGAGAGCAGTCATTTCTACCGTTTTTGCTAGCGCGTTAGGGGCGGCGACAAGAGCGGATGCAACTGAAATGCATAGCAATCCTTTTAACATGGGACCTCCTTCTTTTAGGGTGTACGCTCAAGCACATATTAGTGAAAACCTGTTTTACTTATGTCTGTTGAGCGGTGAGTTTATGTCATAGAGTGATGTGTATCACTTTATAGTCTTAAACTGATATCTCGATCCGAAATCAGCTTTCTTTTATTTAGTCTTAACATGTTGAGATCGTTAAGATATAAAAAGAATAGACGCCAATCTTAAAATAGCCTGAATATTTTTAAATTAACGCAAAGTTAAATTTTTAATGACTTTATAACAAAGCTCATAATTGTTTTATAAAGAATTTGGTGGAATTGTCCGCAATAAAGAATAATCAAATTAACGAATATATTAATGTGAACATTGTTGTTTATAGATTTGTGGTCAAACTGTTGCTTATATCATCAAATAAGATAAAAAAATGGAACTAAAGTCACTTAATGGCAGAGGAAAAAATTAAACTCTGATTGTAATGGGTAATAATGTTTTAGTAACAGATAGTTACGCACTTAAAATTAATAATATGGCTAATTTCCGACAAGGATTGAAAAAGATGAAAGACAAGGAATCTATTCAGACTAATAGCAGCCGCCGTAATTTTCTGAAAGGCGCAACAGGAGCTGTTGTTGCTGGTGTGAGTGCTTCCGCTTTCTCAGGCGTAGCTCAAGCACGAGAACAGAAAATTGATTGGAGCAGCCGCGGGCTAGGTAGAAAACACGATAAGCGCTTCTGGCGTAAAGTGCGAAGACAGTTCGTTTTGGACAAACGAACCACTTACATGAACATTGGTACAACAGGTTCAATGCCAAAACATGTTCTTGAAGATTACGAGTATAACAACAAGCTGGTGGCTAAATATCCTTGGGACATGAAAGGCAAATTTGGCTCTTGGCCTTATGTTTCAGAGATGGTTAAAGACGTCGCACCAGGTTTTGGTGCTAACCCAGAAGAGATCATTCTCAGCCGCAACACTACTGATGGCTTATGCTCGATCATTAATGGCTTACACTTTGAACCAGGTGATGTGATTCTAACGACACACCATGAACATATTGCTGCAACATCACCTATGAACGTAGCGAAACATCGTTTTGGTGTGGATGTGGTAGAAATTCAACTACCAGTATTTACTGGTACCGAAAACGTTTCTGAGCAAGATTACATTCAAGCGTTCCGAGACGCGCTTGATGCGAATCAAAACGTTCGCCTAATTGTTTTCTCTCATATCACATACAAAACAGGAACCGCGCTACCAGCAAAAGCCATTTGTGCTTTAGCAAAAGAGTATGGTGTACCTACTCTTGTTGATGGCGCGCATACGGTCGGTATGTTTGACCTTGATTTCCACGATATGGATTGTGATTTCTATGCAGGTTCTGGTCATAAGTGGCAGTGTGGTCCGGGCGCGACAGGTATTCTGTATGTTCGTGATAACGGTAACCGTTTGAATGAGTATTGGAGTGACCGAGAGAACCCGTTATGGTTGATCAACTCCTCACTTTCTCATGCTGATTACCTAGGTAAACAGCTGCAAATGCAATACATTGGTAACGATAACTATCCTGCGAAACAAGCACTAGTTGATAGTTGCAAAATGTGGGATGAGATTGGTCGAGACCGTATCGAAGAGCGAGTTGTAAGCCTTGGTAGTTTATGTAAAACCTTGCTTCAAGAGTACTTACCACAAGCCAAAATGTATTCACCAAACGTGGAAGGCTTAACCAGTGGCTTAACGACGGTTAACCCGTTCTCCGATGTAACTAATGAAGAGATACTGACGGAATTCCGAGATCGTTTACGTGAAGAGTATGGTTACATCATCCGTACGACTAGCTTTAAGCTGCATAAGGATGATGACTTTGATACTTACGCGCTGCGTATCTCTACGCATTTGTTCCATGACGAACAAGATGTGGAAGGGCTCGTAGTGGCGATGACGAATTTGTATTACTCGTCGTTCTAACATCGTTGTTTATCACTCAAGCGCCCATTATTGGGCGCTTTGTGAAAGGTAAGGATATTATTATGTCAGTCATAGCATTTAAAAGAACTTTAGCGACGGTGGCGCTCATGGTTACCTCTGTTGCGTCGTCTGCCGCTTGGTCAGACGATTTACAACAAATCCGTGAACGCGGTGTACTGCGTCACATTGGTGTCCCGTACGCTAACTTTGTCTCCTATATTGAACAAGGTGAAGTGGAAACTTTGACTGGCTTGGATGTAGAGATAATAAAAGGTTTTGCCAAGTCGCTAGGTGTTCAGTACCAGTATGTTCCAGCACAGTGGAGCGACGTGGTTGGTAAGTTGACAGGGCAAAATGTGCAATATCACAACAAGCAGGCTGTTGTCGGAGAAAGTGTTCCAATTGAAGGCGATTTGATCGCAAACGGCGTTACTATTCTTGATTGGCGCTCTGAGGTAGTCGATTTTTCACAGGATTATTTTCCTTCAGGTGTATGGTTGGTTTCCAGATCCGACTCTAGTCTGAGCCCGATTAAACCAAGTGGGTCGGTCGATGAAGATGTTAAAAACGTCAAGCAGCTGATCGATGGTCGCGAAGTGTTAGCTTTAGAACATTCTTGCTTGGATCCTAACCTTTATGACGGCTTTGTTGCGTAATTCGATGGAACTAAATCAGGAAGTTACGATCTGATCGGTTACATCAGTTAATCATCGTAGCCTTATGCCGAAACCTCGTTACAAAACAACTAACTGGAAGCAGTAC